>NZ_PDJG01000001.1:3000000-3300000 GCF_002564005.1 Sanguibacter antarcticus
GAGGCCGGCAGGTCCGAGACATGCATGACCATCGGCTGCGACGGCCGGGTTGCCTCGATCTCCACGAGCAGTGCACGCACATCGCCGGCACGCATGCTGACCAGCTCGTGGTCGTCCCAGCCGTCGAGCTTGCGAGACAGGCGCGCCCGCTGGACGGGCGTCAGCATGAGGGTCACGCGCTTTCCCTCCCCTTCTTCCAGGGGAGGTCGCAGGTCGGGGTGCCTGCGGCCACGTCGTAGAGAAGCTCCCACCGCCCCTCGATGTGCTGGTAGACGCGCCCCTCGGCCACGCCGTACCGGAGGTCCCCGTCCGGAGAGCGGGTGTTGTGGGCGCGCGACGAGATGGACGCCAGGGCCTGGCCGCGCTTGAGGTATGCGCGTGATGTGGGTGTCCGGCTGGGGATGACCGAGGCGTATGGCCCCTCGACGGGCAGGTCGCCGCTCACCGCTTCACCTCCACGGCGCCGACCTCGACGAGCTCGCGAGCGAGGGCGTCCGGGGTGAGCTCAGTGACGATCTCGAATGCCTGCTCCATCGCGGTGGTGAGGGTGGCGATGTCCGCGTCGACGGCGTTCGTCTGGTGGTAGTCCCAGAACGCCAAGGGCGCCAAGGGGCACCCGGTGAGGCCGAGCGCCTCGAGATCCGCCTCGAACACCGCCCCGTCGGGACCATCGGCCTTCAAGTAGCCCGGTGCGTCAGTGCCCTCCACGACGGGGGCGCTTGGTGTCAAGGCGTGGACGCAACGTTGGCGTTGAGGAGCTCTTCGAATTTCTCCCGTGGTGTGTAGAAGCCGAGGGCTGCTCGGGGGGGGGGGGGGGGGGGGGGGGGGGGGGGGGGGGGGGGGGGCGTTGAGCTCTTCGGCGATGGCGTCGAGGTACGGCTGGTGGTCAGTGATGACGGTGCCCTTGGGCAGGTACTCCCGGATGAGGCCGTTGGTGTTCTCGTTCGTGCCCCGTTCTCAGGGGGACCGGGGGCGGGCGAAGTAGACGGGCATCGTCGTTGCGAGTCTCAGCGCGCCATGGCGGGCCATTTCCGAGCCTTGGTCCCAGGTCAAGGACTTGCGCATCATGGCCGGCAGGGAGTTCGCGTGGTCGATGAGCAGGTCCGCCAACGGGGCCGATGTCTTGCCCTTCGGCAAGCCGAGGATCACCGTGAACCAGGTGGTGCGGTCCACTCGCGTCGCCACTGCGGTGCGCCCGAACGCCCCCACGAGGCGGTCACCTTCCCAGTGCCCGGGAACCCGGCGGTCAGCGACCGTGGCGTCGTGGTCGTCGATGGGGACCATTCCCACGATCGGCCCGGTCCGCTCACCAGCAACTGTGCGGGGCCGGCGGGCAGCGGGCTTGGAGCGCAGCATCACTGCGTGCTTGGCGAGGTCGCCCTTGGGCAGGGCATAGATGAACCGATAGATCGCTTCGTGGCTGGCCGGGGCACCGCCGGCCGCAGGGGAATGACTCACCGTCGCAACGGTGGGGCCGACGGCTTCCAGAAGCAACCGGCCCGCAATCTGCCGGGGCGTCCTGGACCTCTTCAGATCCGCCAGGACCCGAGCCCGCAACACCGGATCGCGGGCCACCTTGCCGACCTGCGGTCGCCAGCGGTTGCGCCCAGCTCGACAGTCCGCCGTCACCAACCGATACCCCAACGTCTTCGTCGAGTTCCGGCTGACCTCACGGCTGACCACCGAGGGAGCACGGTCGATATGAGCGGCAATCCGGCGCAACGACCACCCCGCCTTGAGGCTCGTAGAGATCTCCACCCGATCAGCGACCGTCAACGTCCTGCGCCCCACACCCGCACCCCTCGCCGACCAGCACTGTTACTACGACGCTATGACACCAAGACGGACCGCGCGCCACAACGTCTTCCACGTCGTGCCGAGCCGTCGGGCAAGACCCTCGATCGTGGCGTGCTGCCGGCGCAGCTGCTCGACGAACAACCCGACCGGGCAACCGGCATCAGGGCACCGCCAAGTCCGCTGCCGCCACCGCACCTCGACCCGGACCGCGCCGGGAACATCACGCAGCCGCCGGACCCGCCGCCCTCGCCCGACCGCGACGACCCCGCACGACGGGCACCCCATCAGCTCCCACGGTGTGGAGACCGTCACCGTCAAGCACGTCGGGCCGCGTTCAACCTGCTCGACATGGACACCATCCAGCCCGAGCAGGACATCACAGTGCGGACAAGGACCAGTCGTGGGCGCGCCAGCGCACCCCGTAGCGTTGGACACCGTCGAGGCACTCGTTCAGAACAGGTTGCTTGGTCACTACCGATCCTCGGGGACCTCGACCCCTCAACCCACCACCACGCTCACCGGCGAGCCGCCACCCCCACCGGAAGTCCGAAGAGCCAGCCAGTTCCAAGGAACCAGACAGAAAAAGGGATCATGAGCGATAATCGCCTCCATCCTATGGAGCAAGTTGACAACGCTCTCATGAAGCGCCTCTGCGAGCCCTACGGGCTGGTCCCAGAGGGTTTCTCCGTGCTTAGCGGTGGGCTTATTAACACTAACGTTAAGGTGGAGACCGCCGAAGGTCCCGTGTTGCTAAGAATCTACATCTCCGAGCGCACGTGTGAACAGGTTGAATTTGAAATGTCGGTTCTGAAGCAGCTCCATGAGCAGGGATTGCCTGTTCAGCGCCCCCGCTCGACCGTCAACGGTGCTCTCGTCTCGTCTGACTCCGGGCGCCACCACGTTGTCCTGGACTTTGTGCCCGGTACTGCGATGGATGACGAAGATCTCGACGACCGGATGGCCGCCGACATCGGCCGCTTCGTTGCGCACATGCATGAGGCACTCGATGGATTCGTTCCACGAGGCTCGCGGCCCTCTGCTGACACGGCGTTCATCGACACACAGCTCGACTCTTTGGCCGAGCTCGAAGGTGGATACCGTGGAGTGCAGAACCTCTGGCCTGCAATTCGGGATTACTTTAACAGCCGCGACGTGGCGCAGGGCGTGGTACACGCCGACATCTACCCGGGCAACATCATCGTTGACGAGACGAATCGACTTCGGGCCGTTATTGACTTCGACGACTGCTACTGGGGTACGCAGGTGTTCGACCTCGCGATCGTGACCATGGCGTTCTCCTTCATTGGCGCGTGCGGTCATGACTGGCGACGCGCGGGTCTCGTCCTCGGTGCCTACGAAGCCGTCCGTGGTCCGATCGATTCGCAGGACCTCTACTTGTCGATGATCCTCAACTGTGTCCGGTTCTACGTTTACACCTTGCCGTTGACGCGCGCAGAAGGCCGTGAGGCGATAGAGAACCCGTTTGCCCGACGCGCTGCACACTTGGTCGACGCCACGACACGAACTGAATTTTTCACCTCGAGGGAACTGTGAGCCCGAATCCATCCTGGAAGTACGCACATCTCGTCAGTTTTCTACAAGATTTGGGCGAGAGGACTCTTAGCGAGCAACTTTTGCGGCTCATCGCATTCGAGGGTGTAGTTGGGGTCTGAAGCCGCCGGTTTCGAGTAGGGATCGGGCGATGTAGTTCGTCAGATTGCGGTACCCGAGGGCGGACCCGCGTAGGTGTTCGAAGTGGGCCAGGACGTCGTCGGCGCGCTTCTTCAGGGTCCGCCTGAGAGTGATGACTTCGCTCAGTGCGCGCGGGACGCCGCTGGCGACCGCGTCAATGCGCTCGCTCATCAACGCTCGGCCTTGGAGCGACCCTCGACCATGTCCAACAGCCTCGCTGGCCCCGTGCCGTCGCGAATCGGGGTCAGGCCGATGATCGACAGTGACGTACTTCTCGCCGCGGCGGGTGTGGCGCCACACGTGCCCGCACCCGGTGCACTGGTAGCGGCGCACCGTGACCAGCAACACCGCGGGACGCCAGCCCACCGGCTCGTGGCCAACCGGCGCGTCACGCTATCCCCGGGCGAGCCCTCGCACCCACACCGACGACACCACCCGCCGTCCTGGACGACCCGGCACGCAAGGACCGTCCGGTCAGGTTCAAGGCGTTGCCCCACAACATGCAACCCGAGTTCGTCGAGGCGAGCGAACGTGGTCAGGTCAGGGCAGGCAAAAGTAGCGTCAAGCACGTCGAGGCTCTCGTCTGCGCTGAGCCACCAAACCCGGTACGAGACACCCTCCACGCACGTATCACCAACGTCATGACCCACAACACCTAGATGCCGCTCACGCCGAGCAGGTTTCCGATCGCGAAGGAGATCGCCATGGCGACGGCACCTCCGACGACCATGCGCAGCACCGCGCGCGTGCGCCCGGCGCCGCCGATGGTGGCGCTCGCGCTACCGGTGAGGGCGAGCGCGAGCAGGACCGCGACGAAGGTCACCGATACCCGGAAGGCGGCTGGAGCGAGCCAGATCGCAAGGAGGGGGAGGAGCGCACCGACCGTGAACGAGATCCCGGACGAGATCGCAGCATGGGTCGGGTTCGTGAGGTCGTCGGGGTCGAGGGTCAGCTGGGCATCGATGTGCGCGGCGTGGACGTCGTGCGCCGTGAGCTCTTCCGCGACCGCGCGGGCGGTCGCCTCGGAGGCTCCCTTACGGCGGTAGACCGCCGTGAGGTCGTCGAGCCCGGCCGCCGGATCGTCGTCGATCCGGCGCCGCGCCCGCGCGATGAGGGATCGTTCTGCGTCGCGCTGGCTGCTGACGGAGACGTACTCGCCGAGGGCCATCGATGCTGCGCCTGCCACGAGCCCGGCGACGCCCGCGGTGAGGATCGGACCGATCTGCGACGTCGCACCGGCGACACCGATGATGAGCCCGGCGATCGAGATGATGCCGTCGTTCGCGCCGAGCACCCCGGCACGCAGCCAGTTGAGCCGTGCGGCATCGCTCGCACCTGTGTCGCTCGCACCTGTGCCGGTCGGTGGGAGCGCACTGTCGAGCGGGAGCTGGCTGGGGCGCGACTGCAGATCGGTCATATCGAGGACGGTACGTCGATCAATTGCATTCCGCTAGCAAGGAAAGGAAACGCTTTGCATGGAGAGCCGAACCTAACAAAGGCATTGTTTACCTTCTGTCCGGCGTATTCTTTTCGGCTATTCCGGGCGCGAGGAACGGGGCGTCGGAGCGGCCTACCCGCGACGAGGCGAGACGCCGGCGGTGGGTGGTGTGCCCGTCCTGGGGGTCGGCGCCACGGTGACGGCGGAGCCGATGGGGACGACCACCAGCTCGTAGCCGCACTCGGTGAGTGCAGCTACGAGCGTGTCTGTCGCTGTGGGCAGGCCACGTTCCATCCGGGAGACGGTCGGGCGAGACGAGCCGATGGCCTGGGCGAGCTCGCTCTGCGTCGTGCCGCTCGTCGTGCGGACGGCCTGGACGGCGCTGGCCAGCGCGCCGAGGGTCCGCACGCGGTAGAACCGTTGATGCATCGTTGCTGACTCATCCATGCGTGAATCTTAGGAGAGTCATGATCGTGCTGACGACGGACAGGTCACCGACGGTTCGCGCGGGAACCTCACCCGGTCCCGTGGCACGTTCAGGCCGTCTCGTCGGCAACTCTGATGAGCACCTTGCCCGTGACGCCGGCCGCGACGGCGTCGTGCGCTGCCGCGGTCTGGTCGAGGGGAAACCAGGTGAGCGGGAGCCCGGCGGACTCTCCGACCGGCAGGACGCCGGCGCCCAGCGCGGCCGTGATGTCCTCCGCGGCGGCGTGGAGCGCTCGCTCCCCCACCGTGTAGAGGAGCAGGCCCTGCCAGCGGACGTTCTTGACGAAGCTCGCGACGATCGGGGCCGTGAGCTCCTCACCGTTGTTGTTCGCGTAGTAGGCGATGCTGCCGTGGTTGGCGATCACCTCCACGTCGAGCGCCGCATTCTGCGCAGGCGCCACCTCGACGACATGGTGGACGCCGTCGGGGGCGATCTCCCGGATGCGGTCAGCGAGCGCGTCGTCGGGGTAGCGGACGATGTGGTGCGCGCCGGCGGCACGGGCCAGGTCGGCCTTCGCGTCGCTGCTGACCGTCGTGATGACGGTCGCTCCCGCCCACGCAGCGAGCTGGATCGCGGCGTGGCCGACGGCTCCGGCACCGCCCTGGACGAGGACGACGCGTCCGGCGAGCGCACCGGGGGCGAGCCGGGAGGGGCCGTCCTCGTGGACGGTCAGGGCGCGGTGCGCCGTCATCGCGGGCACGCCGAGGCTGGCTGCGACATCGAGGCCGACGCCGTCGGGCAGGCGCACGGCACGGTCTGCTGGGAGGACGGTGAGCTCCTGAGCCGTTCCCGTCGGGCGCCCGTGCGCTGCGAGGTACACCCACACGCGGTCGCCGACAGCCAGGCTCGTGACGCCGTCGCCGACCGCGTCGACGATGCCTGCACCGTCCTGGTTCGGGACCATCTCAGGGAATGCCAGGGCGCCGCCCGCACGGGCCTTCCAGTCGGTCGGGTTCACACCGGACACGACGACGCGCACCCGCACCTCACCAGGGCCCGGGACGCCGACCTCGCGGTCGACGAGAGACAGGACGGAGGAGTCACCGGGACGGGAGAACACGATTGCTTTCATGTGCAGGTACAAGGAGCGGGGGCTGTGTCGTATTCCGTCGGCCGTACTCACGAGGGTGTCGGTAGCAGGACGAGCCCGCTCTCGTAGGCAGCGATCACGAGCTGCACGCGGTCGCGGCAGCAGAGCTTGCGGAGGATCTCTGACACGTGGGACTTCACGGTCGCCTCGCTGATGAACAGCTCGACGGCGATCTCGATGTTCGACAACCCTCGGGCAACCGTGAGCAGCACCTCTCGCTCCCGGCGGGTGAGGTCCTCGAGTCCAGGTACGGGTGCCGCCCGGCGGGTGGGGACGGCGAAGTCGGCGACGAGGCGCCGGGTCACGTTGGCACCGAGGAGCATAGAACCGTCGCCGACGAGCCGCACTCCGTCGACGAGGCGGTCCGCCGTGACGTCCTTGAGCAGGAACCCGCTCGCGCCGGCGCGCAGTGCGTCGTAGACGTACTCGTCGAGGTCGAAGGTCGTCAGGACGAGCACCTTGGTGCTCGGGTACTCGTCCGTGATGCGTTGCGTCGCCGCGATGCCGTCCATGACCGGCATCCGTACGTCGACCACCGCGACGTCGGGCTGGTGCGTCGCGACGAGGGCGAGCAGCTCCGCGCCGTTGCCTGCCTCCCCGAGGACCTTCAGGTCCGGCGCCGAGTCGAGGATGGCGGCGAAGCCCCGGCGCACCACGGCTTGGTCGTCGGCGACGACGACGGTGGTCGCCGTTTCTCCCGTCGTGCCTTCTCCCGTCGTGCCTTCTCCCGTCACCTGTCCGCTGGTCACACGCTCACCTCTGCTCGCCCGTGTGCGGTGACGTCGACCGGCAGGGTGACCATGAGATGGAATCGGTCCTCCCCGAACTCTGCGGTCATGGTGCCACCGAGAGACTCGACCCGTTCGCGCATCCCGATGATTCCGCGCCCAGGTTCCGCCGGTCCCGTGCCCCGTGAGAGGTTGGTCATGGTGAACCCGACGGTGGAACAGGCACGTGTCCGGGCGAGCGTCACAAGAGATCGTGGGGCATGACGCCGTGCGTTCGTCAGTCCTTCCTGGACCGCCCGGTAGAGGACGTACCCCTGTGCGGACGGCACGGTGCCCCACCCGCCGTCGACGTCGACGTGCTGACCGGCGGCTTGGGCGCTGAGCACGAGCTCGTCGATGTCTGCTGCCTTCGGCTGCGGCGCTCTGCTCGGCTGTCCGTTTCCGCTCACCTCGGTGCGCTGCAGGACGACCAGCACCTGGCGCAGCTCACCGAGAGCCTGCCGGGCGTCCTCGGCGATGTCTGCGAGGACGGCCCGTGCGGCGGCATTGAGGTCCGGGTGCTGGTACGGCGCGCTCTCCGCGCGTACAGCGACGAGCGAGACATGGTGCGCGACGACGTCGTGCAGGTCACGTGCCACCTGTGCGCGCTCGCCGGCGATGAGCTCGATGTGCAGCGCGTGCGTCTCTTTCACGAGTGCTGAGAGCTCCTGTCGCCTGGCGCGTTCCAGTGTGCTGATGCTGGCGATGATCGCGACGACCGCAGTGATGGCTGCGACGTACAAGACGAAGACCACGAGTCGTGACCCTGGTGTCAAACCCGCAGTGACGAAACCGATCGGGAGGACCGCGGGGGTCTCGGTCTTGCAGTACACGGCGACGATCGACAGGGCTGCGGCGTAGGGGGCGACGGCGCGGCGCCAGGACACGGTCGCGGCCAGTGCTGCGACGGTGATCGTGCCGAGGAGCCAGCCCCACACGAAGGTCTGCCACCACGGCACCATGAGGAACGGGAGAAGGGTGAGCCCTGTCGCAAGGAGTGCCGAGCGCTTGGTGAGGAGTACTCCGACGACGACGCAGGCCCCTGCCACCGCAGTGAACACTGCGAGCGTGTCGCGATCGGGAGGCATGAGAATGGAGGCAGTCCGCTCGAAGTGCATAGCGATAGTCAGGCCAGGTGTCACGACCAGGAAACCCGCGACGACGAGCGCGAGCACCACGGTGACGGCCTCCCGTCGGCACCACGCGACGACGGAATAGACGGCGCTGGGGGAAGCCGTGGACACTGTGGTGGTCATGAGCCCATCGTGCCGTTCTCGTAGCAGGGGGGCCTCGGTCCTGAGACGGATCTTCCTCCCCGTCGCGAGGAGCACACCGACGAGCAGATCGCTCCCTCCGGCACAGGGTCGTGCGTGGGGCCGCCCGGCTCGGCCGCGAACGAGGGGACGCGGACTGTGTCCGGACGTAGACGGCCGCTACCTGTTCTGGCGTGCCCGTACGCGGGCCAGGACCTGAGGCGCTGTCCGCTCGCCGTGCTCGGTCCAGGTGCCGGACAGGATCTCGACCTGGAGCCCGTCGGTCGCGGGTTCGCCGTCGGGTGCGTCCGTGCCAGGGGTGCGCACGAGGTCGAGGCGAGCGCCGGCGGTCTGTGCACCGTCCTCGATGCCGGGGCCGCTGCCGACGACCGTGGCCGTGGACTCCCGCAGCACGGGCGCTCCGTCGACCTCGACGTACTGGTCGGCCTCGCGGGCGCCAGCGAGCACGGTGTCGACGAGGACCGCACGGTAGACCGGGTCGCCTTCGGCGTCGTAGACCCAGCGGCGACCGAGCACCGAGTGCTCCATCGTTGTGATGAGGAAAGAGTCCCCACCGGCCAGGGGTGCTGCGCGGTAGGTGAGCGGGACCTGGAGGACCGGACCGCCGGCGCGCACGAGCAGCGTCTCGATGCCCACCTCGCCGTCCGGGTCGTCGAAGCGGTAGGACGCGACGAGGGTCAGGGCTGTGTCCGCTGTGCCGGTGAACCACGGCTGGGTCGGGACCCAAGCAGCAAGGGCCTCGAGCTTTGTCGGTCGGATCGTCGCCTGGTGGATGAGCGCCATGGGTCGACCTTAGACGTCGACCGACACCCATCCGGTTGCGGACCCTCGTGCGGGGTCCAACACTGGCGTGAGGGGTATCTGCTCCGGGGTGCAACCGTGCACGGTCGGAGCCAGCACAGGAGCGGGGACATGGATGGCCGCTGGTCAGGGCAAGAAGACGAGCAGGCCGACAGGTGAGGACCGCGCGACGAACGCGACGACCTCGAGCGGGACGTCCCCTGACGCGAAGACCTCGGCCACGGAGGGCACGCTCCTCGACGTGAGCGCCGACACCTTCGGTGCGGCGACCAAGGCGGTCCCGCGGTCGAACGACCTCGTGCCGCGCAGCATCCAGGTCGCGGCAGCGTGGTCGTGGCGGCTCGTGGCGATCGGTCTGGCTGCGGCGGCGCTCGTGTGGGCCGTCTCGTACCTTCAGGTCCTCGTCATCGCGGTCGCTGTCGCGCTGCTCCTCACGGTGCTCCTGCAGCCGGTCACCCGAGTGCTGCGGACCTATCTGCACTTCTCGGCCGGGCTCGCCGCGGCGACGGCACTCATCGCGCTGATCTCTGCCGTCGCGGGGCTCGGGGTGGTCGCTGGCCTCGGGATCGCCGACGGTCTGAACGACCTCGGTGCCAGTGCGGAGAAGGGATTCGAGCAGGTGCTCGACGCGCTCGCCACCGGGCCCCTCCACTTGGGCGACGCGGAGATCGCGAAGTACCTCGACGACGCGACCGGAGCCCTCCAGGGGGAGTCGTCGTCCGTCGCCGCCGGCGCGCTCTCCGTGACAGGGACAGTGACCGAGCTGTTCTCCGGTGCGCTCATCGCCCTGTTCTGCACGCTGTTCTTCCTGTTCGACGGCCGTCGCGTGTGGACGTGGGTCGTCGGGCTCCTGCCGCGCGGCGCGCGCGAGCGCACCCACCAGGCGGGCCGGCGCGGCCTCGTGACCCTCGCGTCCTATGTGCGCACCCAGATCCTCGTCGCGTTCATCGACGCGGTCGGTGTGGGTGTCGGCGCAGCCATCATCGGTGTGCCGCTCGCGGTCCCGCTCGCCGTGCTCGTGTTCATCGGTGCGTTCGTGCCGCTCGTCGGAGCGATCTTCACCGGGGCGATCGCCGTGCTCGTCGCGCTCGTCGCGAACGGGTGGGTGGCCTCGCTCATCATGCTCGGGGTGGTGCTCCTCGTCCAGCAGATCGAGGGGCACGTGCTCCAGCCGTGGCTCATGGGCCAGGCGGTGTCGTTGCACCCGGTCGCTGTCGTGCTCGTCGTGACCGGTGGGGCGCTCGCTGCCGGGATCGTCGGGGCGTTGTTCGCCGTGCCGGTCGCAGCGGTGCTCAACACCGTGGTCCTGTACTTCCACGGGCACGACAAGTTCCCGGAGCTCGGTTTCGACGACCATGTGAGCGTCCGTCCGAGCGGTCGGCGGGCCGTGATGATCACTGCTGCCGAGCGGTCGGTCAGGGACGACGTCCGGCCGGTGCAGCCGAGCGAGTGAGCGCCGAGGCTCAGGGCGTCAGAGCCGCAGCGGGTCTTTGGCGCCGAGCATGGTCGTCACGAAGCTGATGCAGCGTGCTTTGGGCGCTTCCCACCCGTTGGCGTTGCCGCGGGGGTACTCGTTCATGTCTGGCGTGAAGATCTTCTCGGAGATGTCGACGACGAGCGTGGTCCCGGGGCGCAGATAGTACAGGAGGAACGCGCCGCCCTGGCTCCACTTGCCGGTGGGGAAGAGCAGGAGCGCGGCGCCGGTGTCGACGTTGACCCACTCGTGGCAGCCGATGCCTCCGCCGTTGCCGACAGGGACCTCTGAGCCTGTCCAGATGTCCGAGCGGTCCTTGGAGACGATCCACATAGCTGTTTCCCTTCGTGTCGACCGCGCCACAGTACCGACCGCGGCGCGTGGTGGCGCGGACGCGCAGGGTGATCAGCGGGTGGAGTTGGCTGAGAGCGACGAGGGTGACGCAGCCCATGTCCGTCGGGTTTTTCTCCTCCATGACGAGCGGGTTAAGGTAAGGCTTACCTTTCACCGATCTTGGAGATGTTCATGCGCCTGCAGTCCGGCCGCCGTACCGGTGCCCTCGTCGCACTCACCGCCACCACCCTCGTCCTGTCCGCCTGTGCGGGAGCCGCCGACGCCGACACCGAGGAACCCGCTGCATCCACAGCGTCCACGACGGTCGAGATCGACGACAACCACGGCACGATCACGGTGCCGGTCCTCCCAGAGCGCGTGGTCGCCCTCGACAACCACGTCTTCGAGACGCTCAGCTCTTGGGACGTCGATCTCGTCGCCGCGCCCAAGGTGATCATGGGCGACCTGTGGCCGGTCTACACCGACGACGAAGCCGTCCTCGACGTCGGGAGCCACTTCGAGCCCAACCTCGAGGCGATCATCGAGGCCCAGCCAGACCTCGTCATCGGCGGCTACCGCTTCGCTGAGTCCTATGACGACATCACGGCACAGAACCCCGACGCTGCCGTCATCGAGCTCTCGCCCCGCGAAGACCAAGACATCTCAGCAGAGCTCGTCCGGCAGATCGAGATCCTCGGACAGGTCTTCGACCGTGAAGACGATGCCGCCGCCCTCGTCGAGGCCTTGAACGACTCCGTGACCGCCGCGACCGAGGCCTACGACACCAGCGAGACCGTCGTCGGGCTCATCACCTCAGGAGGAGAGATCGCGTACAGCGCGCCGGTCACCGGACGCAGCATCGGCACGGTCTTCCCCACGCTCGGCCTCACGCCGGCCATCGACCTGGAGGCCGACGACGTCTCGCACGGGGACGACATCAGCGTCGAGGCGATCGCGGCAGCGAACCCCGACTGGATCATCGTGCTCGACCGCGACGGCTCAGGCGTCGGAGAGGGCGAGTACACCTCGGCCGCTGAGATCATCACCGGGTCCGAGGCCCTGAGCGCGGTCACGGCTGTCGCCGAGGACCAGGTGATCTACCTCGACCCGAGCTTCTACCTCAGCGAGGACATCCAGGCGTACACCGCGCTGTACGAGCAGATCGCCCAGGCGTTCTCGCAGTCCGCCTGAGGCACCGATGAGCACGAACGTCGCGCGCGCGACGCTGCCCGCGGCGGCTCTGCTCGTCGCAGGGCTCGTGGTCCTCTCCCTCGCCGTCGGTGCCTACGACGTCGTCGGCGGGGAGCAGGGCCGGGAGATGTTCTTCATCACCCGTGTCCCACGGACCGCGGCCCTCGTGCTGGCGGGGGTCGCGATGTCCCTCAGCGGTCTCGTCATGCAGATGATCACGCAGAACCGGTTCGTCGAGCCCACGACGAGCGGGACCACCGAGTGGGCGGCGCTAGGCCTCCTCGTCTCGGTCATCCTGGTGCCAGGAGCCGGACTCACCGTCCGGATGATCATCGCCAGCGCCTCAGCGTTCGTCGGGACCATGATCTTCCTCGCGTTCTTGCGCCGCGTGGTCATCCGGTCGACGCTCGTGGTTCCTCTCGTCGGCATCATGATGGGCGCGGTCGTCAGCTCGTTCACCACGTACGTCGCGGTCACGACCAACAACCTGCAGATGCTTGGCACGTGGTTCATGGGCAGCTTCACGAGCGTCGTCCGCGGGCGGTACGAGGTCCTGTGGGTGGTGGCGGTCATCGCGGTCGTCGTCTACCTCGTCGCCGACCGGCTCATGGTCGCCGGGCTGGGCAAGGACGTCGCGACCAGCCTTGGTGTCAGCTACGAGGCGATCCTCCTGGGCGGTACCGCCCTCGTGGCCGTCGCGACAGGCGTGACGACCGTCGTCGTCGGGTTCCTGCCCTTCCTCGGTCTCGTGGTCCCCAACATCGTCTCGATCGTGCGCGGCGACGACCTGCGCTCCAACATCCCGTGGGTCTGCCTCGGCGGAGCGGGGCTCGTCATCGTGTGCGACATCGTCGGCCGGACCGTCCGCATGCCGTTCGAGATCCCGGCCTCCATGGTCCTCGGGATCATCGGCGCAGCGGTGTTCATCGCTCTCGTCCTCGGACCGAGGCGTCGTGCTTGACGCCGGGCCGCTCGGAGCGGTGGCTCCCGTCCGGGCCGCAGCGCGTCCCGCTCTCTCGCGCGTCGCGCGCGGGTGGATCGTCGGCGGGGTCGTCGTCGTGGTGCTCGTGCTCGCGACGGTGCTCTACGACAACAGGCTCCCCGTCGGTTCGCAGGGCTTCTGGACGATCCTCCAGACGCGGCTCGTCGCCGTGGCGACGATCGCGATCGTGGCGTTCTGCCACGGAGTCGGGACCATCGTCTTCCACACCGCGACGGGCAACCGCATCCTCACCCCGTCGATCCTCGGGTTCGACGCCCTCTACCGCATGATGCAGACGTCGCTCGTGTTCCTCCTCGGTGCCGGGTCGCTCGTCGCAGCCGACAGCCTCGGTGCGGTAGCCCTCCAGACCCTCGTCATGGTCCTGTTCGCCACGCTCCTCTACGGCTGGCTGTTCTCTGGGCGCCGCGGCGACCTCCACGTCCTCCTGCTCGTGGGAGTCGTCCTGGGCATGGGCTTCGGCTCTGTCTCGACGTTCATGCAGCGGATGCTCACCCCGAGCGAGTTCGACGTCCTCTCGGCGCGGCTCTTCGGCACGATCAGCGGGTCGAGCGCCGAGTACCTGCCGTGGGCGGGCGGGGTCTGCGTCGCCGTGGGTGCGGTCCTGTGGCGTCGTCGCAGGGTGCTCGACGTCGTCGCGCTCGGTCGCGACGTCTCGACGAACCTCGGTCTGAACCACCGGCGCGAGGTCCTCCTGCTCCTCGTCCTCGTGGCGCTCCTCGTCTCGGTCTCGACGACGATGATCGGCCCGATGACCTTCTTCGGCTTCGTGGTCGCGACCCTCACCTACCAGATCGCCGGTGTCGCCGACCACGCCCGACTCATGCCGCTCGCAGCCCTCGTCGGTACGGCGACCCTGCTCGGCGCGTACTTCGTGCTCCGTCACGTCTTCTACGCTGCTGGGCTCGTCACCGTGATCATCGAGTTCGTCGGCGGTCTCGTCTTCCTCGTCTATCTCTTGCGGAAGGGGCTGCGGTGATCACGCTCACCAACGTCACGAAGTCCTACGGCTCGGTCCGGGCGCTCGGCCCGGTCGACCTCGAGATCCCGCGAGGCGGGATCACGGCGCTCGTCGGGCCGAACGGTGCCGGAAAGTCGACGATGCTCACGATCATCGGGCGGCTCCTCGACGCCGACGCGGGCCGGGTGCTCGTCGGCGGGCTCGACGTCGTCACCGCGAAGTCGAAGGACCTGGCCAAGGTGCTCTCCGTCCTTCGCCAGGAGAACCACTTCGTGACCCGTCTGACGGTCCGCCAGCTGGTGGCCTTCGGACGGTTCCCGCACTCGCGCGGACGGCTCACGGCCGAGGACGAGGAGAAGATCGACGAAGCCCTCGGGTTCCTCGACCTGACCGCCCTCGCCGGGCGCTTTCTCGACGAGCTGTCGGGCGGTCAGCGGCAGCGTGCGTACGTCGCGATGGTCCTCGCGCAGGACACCGACTACCTCCTGCTCGACGAACCGCTCAACAACCTCGACATGCAGCACTCGGTGCTCATGATGCAGCAGCTCCGGCGTGCTGCAGACGAGCTTGGACGCACCGTGGTCATCGTCGTCCACGACGTGAACTTCGCATCGGCGTACGCGGACCGCGTCGTCATGATGGTCGACGGCGGGGTGCACCGGGTCGGCACACCAGCCGAGGTGATGACGTCAGAGGTGCTCAGCGACGTGTTCCGGACGCGAGTCGACGTCCTCGAGCACGACGGGCGCCCGCTCGCTGTGTACTACCGCTAGTCCCGTGCGGGCTCGCCATCCGGGGCGGTCCCGAGGAACCGGCGCAGGGCCTCCACGACGAGCGCGTGGTCGTCGAGCTGCGGCAGCCCCGACACGACGACGACGCCCACGAGCCCGGAGCCGGTCACGACGAGGGGGAAGCCTCCGCCGTGCGCTGCGTAGAGCTCAGGCTCGAGCGCGTGCTTGTCGTCGAAGGACACACCGGCGTCCCGGCACTCCTGGCCGACGTAGAGCGAGCTGTGACCGAAGTGCCGCACGACGCGGGTCTTGCGCTCGATCCACGACACCTGGTCGATGCTCGACCCGGCGAGCGCTGCCCGGAAGAGCGTCTGGTCGCCGCGGCTGATGTCGATCGTCACCGGGGCCTGGCGCGCCTGGGCGACTTCGACGAGCGTGCAGCCGAGGTCCCACGCGTCGTCGTTCGTCAACGACACGAGCTCGAGCTCGGCCTCCTGCGCTGCGATCTCGTCGAGCGTGAGCCACGCGGGCGTCGGGTCGGTCATGAGGTCTCCTTCGGTGTGCGGTCGGTGTGCTGTCAGCATGCGGTCGGGGTCAGCGGAGCTCGGCGTCGTGCACGCAGATCGCTACCTGCACCCGATTCTCCACCTGGAGCTTGGCGAACAGACGCCCGACGTGAGACTTCACCGTAGCGACACTCATGTAGAGCGACGTCGCGATCTCCGCGTTGGACAGCCCTCTGCCGACGGCGACGGCGACCTCGCGCTCGCGCTCGGTGAGCCGCGCGAGGCGCTCCAGCGCCGGCTGGCTCCGCGCGCCCGTGGTGTCGCGCACGACGCTCGCCATGAGCTGAGCCGTCACCGTGGGGGAGAGCATCGGGTGCCCGGCGGCGACGGTCTGCACGGCTGCGACGATCTGTTCGGGCGCCGTGTCTTTGAGCAGGAAGCCCTGCGCACCGATCCGTAGGGCGCTGAAGACCATGTCGTCGGTGTCGAACGTGGTGAGCACGATGACCTTGGTGCTGGGGTGCGCGGCGAGCACCTGCTCGGTCGCGGCGAGGCCGTCGAGCCGGGGCATGCGGATGTCCATGAGGACCACGTCCGGCTGCGTCCGGGCGACGACGAGGACGCCTTCGGCACCGTCCGGGGCCTCGCCGACGATGTGCACGTCCTTGTCTCCGCCGAGGATGAGACGGAGCCCAGCACGCACGAGCGGGTCGTCGTCGACGAGGACGACCCGGATGGGTTCGGTGCGAGGAGTCATCACGGCCACGGGAGCCAGGCTCTCACGGCGAACTGCCCGCCCTGGTCGATGCCGTGCGTGAGCTCGCCGCCGGCGAGCTTCGCCCGCTCGGTCAGCCCGGCGAGACCCATGCCCGACGCGGGCAGGTCCGGGCCCGTCGAAGCGAGCGCTGCCGGCTCGGGGACGGGGTTGCGGAGCACGATGTCCAGCCGTCCGCCCGGCACGCCAGAGAGCCCGAGCTCGACGGGTGCGCCGGCGGCGTGCTTGCGCGCGTTCGTCAGCGCCTCCTGAAGGATCCGGAACGCGTTGCGGCTCGTCGTCTCCGGCAGCGAGGCGAGAGCTTCTGCGGTCTGGGCCAGGACGGTGCACGTCACGGCAGTCCCGGCGGCGCGGCTCTCCTCGACGAGGTCAG
Organism: Sanguibacter antarcticus; assembly: GCF_002564005.1. NCBI lineage: Bacteria > Bacillati > Actinomycetota > Actinomycetes > Micrococcales > Sanguibacteraceae > Sanguibacter > Sanguibacter antarcticus. Next base: position 3,016,691 of record NZ_PDJG01000001.1, read on the forward strand.
GCAGCGCCCCGAGGGTCGGCTGGGGACGGTCCGGCTCGGTCGCACCGGAGGCGACATCCCGCAAGACGCCGAGGACCTCCCGCAGCTCGGCCAGGGCGAGGTACGCGTTGTCGCGGACGATCGTCGCCGTCGCCCGGGTCTCCTCTCGGGTGAGGTCGTCGCGGTACGCGAGCGCACCGGAGTGCATCGCGACGAGAGAGATGCGGTGCGCGAGGACGTCGTGCATCTCGCGGGCGATGCGGGACCGCTCAGCCGTGCGGGCCTGGTCCACGCGCGCGGCCTGCTCTCGTTCGGCGCGCACGGCGCGCTCCTCGAGGTTCTGCAGCGTCTCCCGGCGGCCGCCGATGTAGAAGCCGACCGCGACGCAGACGGCGTAGACGAGCGCGCTCGCCAGGAGCGCTGCCCACCACGAGACCTGGACCTCGGTGCTCACGATCTGCTCGTACGCGTAGCCGGCACCGATCCAGACCACCCCGATCGCCAGCACCTCGCGCCAGCGTCGCCGTGCCGAGACCGAGACGACGATGATGGAGAGAGCTCCGGCGCTGGACGCCGAGACGGCAGAGATCGCGGAGACGACGAGGGCGATCGTCAACGGACGTCGTCGTCGCCACAGCATGAGGACGACAGCGGCGAGGCCGAGCAGCAGGTCGAGCGCGAAGAGGACGTCGGAACCGTCCGGAAAGCTCAGGAGCGTCCCACCGAACGTCAGCGCCCCGGTGGACAGGGCCACGAGGACCCGCCACGTCGTGCCCCACGCCCGCAGCGGCGGGGGAGAGTACGCGGGCAGGACCGGGCGGAAGGGCATGGGGTGCAGCGTAGGTCGCGCTCCGGCGGCGGCGACAGCGTCGCAGGTCGCGGGCTGCGGGCGCTCACCTCATACCAGAGGCGTACAGGTCTCCGCCGGACGGCCGATGCGGACGACCCCGCAGGCAGAGGAGGGTAGAGCCATGATCACAGTGGAGAGACTCACCAAGAGATACGGCGCGTTCACCGCCGTCGACGACGTGTCCTTCGAGGTCCGGCCAGGACGCGTGACAGGTTTTCTCGGACCGAACGGTGCCGGCAAGTCCACCGCGATGCGGATGATGTGCGGGCTGACCCCGCCGACGACCGGGACCACCACGGTGTTCGGCAAGCCCTTCGCCGAGCTGGTCAACCCCGGCCGCCGCGTCGGCGTCCTCCTCGACGCGTCCGCGCAGCACGTCGGACGCACCGGCCGCGAGGTCCTCGCGCTCAGCGCCCTGACGATGGGCGTGGACAAGCGCCGGGTCGACGAGATGCTCGAGCTCGTCGGCCTGAGCCCCAAGGAGGCCGGCCGTCGTGTCCGCAACTACTCCCTCGGGATGCGCCAGCGTCTCGGCATCGCGAACGCCCTCGTCGGTGACCCGCAGATGCTCGTCCTCGACGAGCCCGTCAACGGACTCGACCCCGCCGGCATCCGGTGGATGCGCTCGCTCCTGAGAGACTTCGCCGAAGCCGGCGGGACCGTCCTGCTCTCGTCGCACCTCCTGCTCGAGATGGACGCCATCGCTGACGACCTCGTCGTCATCGGGCACGGCAAGATCGTCGCGCAGGGCGCCAAGTCCGAGCTGCTCGCCGTCGCCGGGTCCGTCGCGTCGAGCCTGGACGACGCGAGCCTGCTCGCCGCCCTGCGCGGCGCTGGCCTCGAGGCCGAGACCCGACCGAGCGGAGGGCTGAGCACACCAGCCAGCCCAGAAGAGGTCGGGCGCGTCGCGCTCGCGGCAGGCATCGTGCTCACCGGTCTGGGCGCAGCAGAGAACCACGGGCTCGAGGAGCTCTTCTTCGACCTGACGTCGGAGCACGGTCGCGAGGAGGTCGGAGCAGCATGAGCACCACGACAGAGTCCCTGGGGAAGCCAACCCTCGCTCGGACACAACCCATCGCTGCCGTCCCGTTCACGCGGTTGCTGCACGTCGAGCTCCGCAAGCAGATCGACACGCGGGCCGGGCGGTGGCTGCTCATCACGCTCGGGATCGTGACGGCCCTCATCATGCTCATCGTCGTGTGGGTGAGCGCCCCCGAGAACCTCACGTTCATGAATCTCGTGCTGGGTGCGGCGGTCCCGCAGAGCCTCCTGCTGCCGGTCATCGGCATCATGGCGGTGACGAGCGAGTGGTCGCAGCGGACAGGCATGGTCACGTTCGCGCTCGAGCCCCGACGTGGCCGGGTCGTCGCGGCCAAGGTGCTCAGCGCGCTCGGCCTCGGGATCGCAGCCGTGGTGGCGGCGATCGTGCTCGCCGCGGTCGCGAACGTCGCCGGGATGGCGTTCCAGGACGGCGTCGGCACCTGGACGCTGGACTGGGAGGTGCTCGGCGGGTTCCTCCTCACGCAGCTGCTCGTCGTCGCCCAGGGGGTCGCGTTCGGCATGATCCTGCTCAACACGCCGGCGGCGATCGTCACGTACTTCATCCTGCCGACCGTTCTGAGCCTCCTCGGGGGGCTCGTCTCATGGCTGCAGACCCCGTCGCAGTGGCTCGACATGAACAGCACCATGGGGCCGCTCGTCGCCGGGACGATGGACGGTGACGCGTGGGCGAAGCTCGCCGTGTCCAGCCTCGTCTGGGTCGTCCTCCCGCTCGTCGCGGGAACGTGGCGGGTGCTCCACCGCGAGGTGAAGTAGCCCGAGGCGGAGCAGGTGGGCCGAGGCCGAGCCGGCAGGCCGAGGGCGTCGCACTGACGTCCTCGGTCAGCCGTCTGCGAGCCGGGTGACGAGATCGAGCTCGTCGTCGCGGGTGATCCCCGCGCGACGAGGCCGATCGAGACCGCGGGCACGCTCGTCCTCGAGCGTGTCCGCCAGCGTCTCGCGGACGGGACGCAGCGTCCCGCCCGCGGCGCGGAAGGCCTGGTTGCTGCGCCGGAAGAACCCCGTGCACGACGACGGGAGCCAGAGCGGCAGCGACCGTGGGCCCGCCCAGGGGTCGACGCCCTGCTCGGTCAACCAGTCGTCGTCGGCAGCGACGAGCCGCCCGCGGAACCCGGCGACAGCCCCGGCCTCGTCGAGCAGGTCGCCCAGCGGGACGGGGTCGCCCACGACGTTGACGGTCCCCGTCGTGCCGTGCCGTGCGGCACCGGCCAGCCAGGACGCCGCGTCCCGAACGTCCACCACCTGCACGTGGCGGTCGTCGCAGACCGGGGAGAGGACAGGGCCGTCGTCGGCCAGAGCCAGGCGCGAGACCCAGTAGCCGAACCGGTCGCTCGGGTCGCCAGGCCCCGCGACGAGCCCCGGCCGAGCGACGAGCAGCCGGTCACCGAGCGCAGCCCTGGCCGCCCGCTCGGCGGTCACCTTCGCGTGGGCGTAGTCGTCGAGGTCGGTGGGATCGACCGCCGTGGCGCTCTCGTCCGCGCCCGGAGGGTCGTCGTCCTGGGCATAGACGGAGACCGAGGAGACGAACGTCCAGTGCGCGGCGCGCGGACCGAGGACCGCGACGGCGTCGGCGACCGCGGCCGGGTCGCGAGAGACGTCGACCACCGCGTCCCAGTCCGTGCCGGCGAGCGCGTCATACGCACCGGGCCGGGAACGGTCGGCCTGCACGAGGGTCGCGCCGTCGGCCACGGAGCCAGAGCTGCCGCGGGCCAGGCACGTCACGTCGTCGCCCTGCGCGACGGCCCGGGCCGCGATCTGGCGTCCGAGCCATGCGGTGCCGCCGAGGATGAGAGTGGTCGCCATGCGCCCACCGAACCACACGGCGGTCACAAGACCACGGACGTTCGCTCTGGGCACACGACCCTCCCGTGCCGGGTGCGAGCCCCCTCGCCAGGTGAAACATCGCCGGTCACGGCGCGGAAGGCTGGACAACCCTCGCGATTCGGCGTTCCCTGGTCACATGCCTCCGGCTCCCTCTCGTCCTGTCCGCACGCGCCCGCTCGCCCGACCGCGCCTGAGCTCGATCGCCCTCGTCGCCGTCCTCGCCGGCGCGGGCCTCACCGCGTGCGCGCCCGACGGCCCCGCTCCCGAGGACGCTGCTGAAGCGCTCGCCGCAGGTATGGCGAGCGGCGACCTCACCGGCGTCACCTTCGACGGGCTGGAGGTCGCCGACGCGACCGCCCACCGCACGGCCGTCCTCGAGCCGCTCGCCGACGCGACGCTCGACGTGAGCGTCGGGACCGTCACCCTCGGCGACGACGACACCGCGACAGCCGACCTCGTCTACGCCTGGGACCTCGGCGGCACCCCGTGGACCTACACGACGAGCGCCGACCTCGCGCTCGTCGAGGACACCTGGCACGTGACCTGGGAGCCCGACATCCTCCTCCCCGGTCTCGTGCTCGGCGACCGGCTCCAGATCACTCGCACCCCCGCCGAGCGCGGAGACATCCTCGGAGCCGACGACGTCGCGCTCGTCACCGACAGCCCCGTGACCCGCATCGGGATCGACAAGACGCGCATCGACGCGGCCGGGTGGGACGCCGCTGCACGGGCGCTCGCCGCCCTCGTGGGCATCGACGTCGAGACGTACGCCGCGAACGTCGCCGCTGCGGGCGAGCAGGCCTACGTCGAGGCGATCACCCTGCGGCCCGAGGCCGAGAACGACTGGGAAGCGATCACGGCCAGCCCCGGCGCGCTGCTCATCGAGGACACGCTCCCCCTGGCACCGACCCGGGAGTTCGCTGCCGCGATCCTCGGTCGCGCCGGAGACGCCACGGCCGAGATCGTCGAGGAGTCGGACGGCGCCGTCGTCGCCGGTGACCTCGTCGGGACGTCCGGGCTGCAGCGCCAGTACGACGACCAGCTGCGCGGCACCCCAGGGCTCTTAGTCGAGATCCTCGGCTCAGACGGCGCCGTCCGGGAGACCGCCTTCGAGCAGGCTCCCGTCGACGGCGAGCCGTTGCGCACCACCCTGGACCTCGACCTGCAGACGGACGCCGAAGGGATCCTCGCCGGGACGACCGTCCCCGCCGCGATCGTCGCGATCCGGCCGTCCACAGGCGCTGTCCTCGTCTCGGCCGGCTCGCCCGGCAGCGACGGCCTCTCGACGGCGACGGTCGGGATGTACGCACCCGGGTCGACGTTCAAGGTCGTCTCGTCCCTCGCTCTCCTCCGAGCCGGCGTCACTCCCGAGACGATCGTGCAGTGCCCGGCGACCACGGTCGTCGACGGCCGGACGTTCACGAACTTCCCCGACTACCCGCTCGACCACCTCGGAGACATCCCGTTGTCCGACGCGGTCGCGCAGTCGTGCAACACGGCGTTCATCAACGCGAGCGAGACCGTCACGCAGGCCGAGCTCACCGACGCCGCCGCGTCGCTGGGCATCGGGCTCGCCGCACAGCCCGGTCCGAGCGTCTTCACGGGCGTCGTGCCGTCCGGGTCGACGGGCACCGAGCACGCCGCGTCGATGATCGGCCAGGGCAAGGTCCAGGCGTCACCGCTGACGATGGCGGGCGTGGCCGCGTCCGTCGCGCACGGCGAGACCGTGCGCCCCACGTTCCTGGCGCAGGAGGTCGAGGACGGGGAGTCGTCCGACCTGCCGACCGTCGCCAAGACACCGCTCACCGCGGACGAGGCCGCCCAGCTCCAGACGCTCATGCGTGGCGTCGTGACCGACGGTGGGGCAGCGTTCCTCCAGGACCTGCCGGGCGAGGTCGCGGCCAAGACCGGCACCGCCCAGTACGGCGACGGCTCGACGAACCACGTGTGGATGATCGCGATCTCCGGTGACCTGGCTGTCGCGGTCTTCGTCGAGACCGGTGAGTACGGCTCGACGACCGCCGGGCCGCTGCTCGAGCAGTTCCTCGTCGACGCCGGCTGAGGCCGACTGACGCCGCTGCGTGACGCCGCTGCGTGACGCCGATGCGTGACCTGACCGCCTGACGGCGCCGCCTGGCGTCGGTGCGAGCGCACCTCCAGCAGGCGAGGGACTTGTGCCAGGGCGTCGCGCAGGCGATCCTGGCGCTATGGATCTCGCCCCCTCTGTGCTCACGCTCGACCTGTGGAGGGCTGACGCCGTCGTGCTGCACTTCTGGCTCACGACCGTCGACCTCGACCTGGTGCCGTTCGAGCACGCGGGACAGAAGCAGGCACTGGTCGACCTCCTGACCGGGCTCGACCAGACGGTCGCGGCCGAGGCAGACGACGCAGAGATCGTGCAGGCTCACGACCTCGTCGACCGGACCGGGACCTCGCTCACCCCGTCCTGAGCTACCGCTCAGCGGGTTTCAGCCGACGTCGCCCACCATCATCCGACCGACCTGTGCGGCGGCACGGTCGAGGAGATCGAGCAGCTCGGCGATCTCGTCCGGACGGCTCTGCTGCAAGAGCGCGTCCGTCGCACGGAACTCCATCGCCTCAGCCTGCGTGAGGACTGCGCGGCCACCGTCGGTGATGCTCGCCTCGACCATCCGCCCGCCCGGGTCGAGGATCGTCGCGGTCAAGCCCTTCTCGGTGAGCGCGTCCAGCGTGATCTCGACGGCGCCGGTGTCCATACCGACCTTGCGGCCGATGTGCCGAGGGTGGACCACACCCTCCTCGATGGCCTTGAGGATGAGGAACTGGCTCGTGCGCAGCGAGGTGATGGACTCCATGCCGCGCTGCAGCTGGTCACCGAACGCGCGGAGCCGGTTCATCCGCTCGAGGATCGCGACCGTGGTCGCCACGTCACCGACCGGGAGGGCCGCGAGCTCACGTCGTGCACGGAGCGCGAGGTCGGTGCCGCTGGCAGGCGTCGAGGTGGTCACGGGGACGAGCATCTGGCTGGGCACGGTTCTCCTGCGATAGAGGGACTTGGTCTCTGTATACAACGTACGGGGACAAAGAGACGTTCAGGTGGACGCCATGCTCGGGCATCCGTCTCGATCTCGGGCCGATGACCGCCCGAGATCGAGACGAGTGCCCGATCTCAGCGCCCTGCGAGGGCTGGGGGCGCGTCACCAGAGCGCAGGGGGCGGGGGCGGCCTTCACCCCAGAGTTCGCCCGGGGGTGCGGATCTGACTGGTCGTCAGGGGCTCGACGCTCTAGCGTGACGATCGTCATCGTGTCCTCCCTTCCTCCTGAGGTCGTCCTCCTGACTTCTCACCGCCCGACCAGCACCGACCTGTCGTCCGTCACGAGCGCGCTCCGCGGCGCCGGCTGCGTCTTCGCCGAAGACGAGGCCGCAGCGATCCTCGATGCAGCGCACGACGCGTCGCACCTCGCCGACATGGTCGAGCGCCGGGTCGCCGGGACACCGCTCGAGCAGATCCTCGGCTGGGCCGAGTTCTGCGGCATGAGGATCGCCGTTGCGCCCGGTGTGTTCGTCCCGCGGCGGCGGACGGAGCTGCTCGTGCGCGAAGCCGCCGCGATCCTGCAGCACGGCGACAGCGGCGACCGCGTCTCTCCCGGTCGGCCGGTGGTCGTCGATCTCTGCTGCGGCTCCGGTGCGGTAGGTGCCGCGCTCGCAGCGTGCCGGGACGTGGACCTCTATGCCGCGGACATCGACCCGGTCGCCGTGCGGTGCGCGCGCCGTACCGTCCAGCCTGCGGGCCGGGTGCTCGAGGGCGACCTGTTCGACGCGCTGCCCGTGAGCCTGCGCGGACGGGTGGCCGTCTTCGTGGTCAACGCGCCCTACGTGCCGACGGACGAGATCCGGTTCATGCCCGCCGAAGCACGCGAGCACGAGCCGCACCGCACGCTCGACGGCGGGCCGGACGGGCTCGACGTGCACCGCCGCGTCGCGCACGGGGTCGGTGGGTGGCTGGCGCCGGGCGGGCACCTGCTCGTCGAGACGAGCGGACGTCAGACGACCGGGACGGTCGAGGCCTTCCGTGCGGCGGGCCTCGAGCCGCGCGTGGTGCACGACGAGGAGATCGACGCGACGGTCGTCGTCGGCCGGGCTGACGGCGGCTGGCGCCCGGGCGCGGTGCTCCCCGCGCTGACCGAGGACCGGTGACCTAGGCTCGCGACCATGCCCGAGGACCTCAGAGCACCGACGCCGCTCGCCACAGACGACCCGACCGATCTGCTCGCCCAGCGCACCCGACGCGCACGGTGGGCGCACGCCCTCGTCGCTGTCCTCGCCCTCACCGGCGTGATCATGGAGCTGACGATCGCTGCCGTCGACGGCCCCGGAGAGGCCGGGAGCATGACCGAGCGCCTCGTGCGCCTGCTCTCGTACTTCACGATCCTCTCGAACATCACGATCGGCGTGGTCTCGATCGTCGCGGCCGTCGACCCGCGCCGGGACGGGCTCGGCTTCCGGGTCGCCCACCTCGACGGTCTGCTGTGCATCGCGGTGACCGGCATCGTCTACAACACCCTCTTGCGCGGGGTCGCTGCCCTGTCGCAGGCGGGCGCCTTCTCGAACTTCCTGCTGCACGTCGCGGCCCCGCTCGCTGCCGTGATCGTCTGGGTGGTCGTCGGCCCGCGACCGCGGATCGACACCCGGACCGTCCTGCTGTCGGTCGTCGCCCCGATCCTGTGGCTCGTCTACACGTTCGTCCGCGGGTCGATCGTCGACTGGTACCCCTACCCGTTCCTCGACGTGATCGAGATCGGTCTCGGATCGGCGCTCCTGAACGCAGGGATCATCGCGGTCCTCTTCCTCGCGCTCGCTCTCGGGCTCCGCTGGGTCGACGGTCGGCTGCGTCCCGCGCCCTGAACCCGCCGCCCGTGAGGTTCAGGAGAGCACACAGGCAGGCGAGCGGCGGGCAGGCGAGCAGGCGCCGTCAGCAGCAGGTGTGCGGCTCCGCAGGCTGCTCGCCGGTGAGGGCGGAGACGGGCGTCGCGCACGTCTCGCCTCTCCACGCCTCCAGGCCCTCGCGGACGGCGAGCGCCGCGATGACGAGCGCCGCGACCGAGTCGGCCCATGCCCACCCGAGGAGAGAGTTGAGCACGAGGCCGACGAGCAGCGCCGCGGAGAGGTAGCTGCAGACGAGGGTCTGCTTGGAGTCGGCTACGGCGCTCGCGGAGCCCAGCTCGGTTCCGGTGCGGCGCTCGAACCAGCTGAGCAGCGGCATGACGGCGACGCTCACGGCGGCGAGGACGATGCCGACGCTGCTGTGCGTGGCGTCGCGCGCGCCGAGCAGGGACAGTGCGGCGTCGACCACGACGTAGGCGGCGAGGGCGAAGAACGAGACGGCGATGACGCGCAGGGCGACAGCCTCGCGCCGCTCGGGGTCGGGTGCTGCGAACTGCCAGGCGACCGCGGCGGCGGAGAGGACCTCGACGATCGAGTCGAGCCCGAAGCCGACGAGCGCGGCCGACGAGGCTGCTGCTCCGGCGGTGAGCGCGATCGCCGCCTCGATGACGTTGTACGCGATCGTGATCGCGACGACGATCCGGATGCGGTGCTGGAGGACGGTCCGCCGGGCGTCGGTGAGGGCGGGTGTGCTCGTCAGCGCGCTCATGCGTCGGCCGCCAGGTGGTTGTCAGGCGGGCAGCACAGGGGACCGTCGCAGGTCTCGTCGGTGCACGGTTGCGCGTCGTCGATCGCCAGGACGACGTCGACGAGTGCGGTGAGGGCGCGGGTCAGGTGCGGGTCGGCGATCTCGTAGCGTGTCCGGCGCCCCTCGACGACGGCGACGACGATCCCGCAGCCGCGCAGGCAGGTGAGGTGGTTCGAGACGTTCGAGCGGGTCAGGTCGAGGTCGGTCGCGAGCTGACCGGGGTGCCCCGGTGAGTCGAGGAGACGCAGCAGGATGCGTGATCGTGTCGGGTCGGCCATGGCGCGGCCGAGGCGGTTCATGGCGTCGAGCCGGGACGCAAGGGTCAGCATGCGCTGACTATACAGCGGATGCTGACCTATAGGGAGGGGGCGGTTCTCTCAGCGCGGTCCCGTGGACCCACGCTCGACGAGCGACGTCGGGAGCTGGATGTGCGTCTCGTCGACCGTTGTGCCCTCGATGAGCGAGATGAGCAGGCGGATCCCTGCGGCGCCCATCTCCTGGATCGGCTGCCGGACCGTCGTCAATGGCGGGGTGGTGCGCGCAGACTCGGGGACGTCGTCGAAACCGATGACGGAGAGCTGGCTCGGCACCGCGATGCCCATCTCCTGCGCGACCTCGAGGGCCGCGATCGCAGAGAGGTCGTTCGCGGCGAAGATCGCGGTCGGCCTGTCGGGCAGGGAGAGGAGCTCGCGCGCCGGTGCGCGAGCGCTCGCGGTGCGGTACTCGCCCGACCGGATGAGCGCCGGGTCGACGTCGATGCCGGCGGTCTTGAGCGCGAGGCGGTAGCCGTCCTCGCGCCGCTGGGACGACTCGAGGTCGCTGCGCCCGGCGAGGAAGCCGATGCGCCGGTGGCCGAGCGCGAGGAGGTGCTCGGTCGCGAGCTCGGCACCCGCGAGGTTGTCTGAGTCGACGGTCGGCAGCCCGGCCGGGCCTGCGTGCGGGTCGATCGCGACGACGGGGATGCCGGCGTCGGCATCGACGACCGTGGGGGTGACGAGGACTGCGCCGTCGATGAGGGTGCCGCTGAGGCGAGAGAGGTAGCGCCGCTCCCAGCCGGTGCCGCCGCTGTGGCGGCCACCGGTGTAGGCGAGGAGCTCGTAGCCGGTGTCGGCGAGCCCGGTGGAGGCGCCTTTGAGGATCTCGGTGCTGAAGGGCTCGAACTCGGCCACGAGGATGCCGATGACGTTGGTCCGCCGGGACCGCAGGCTCCGGGCGACGAGGCTCGACTCGTAGCCGAGCGTCTCGATGACCTCGTTGACCCGGGCGAGGGTGCTCTGGGCTACGCCGTAGCGGCCGTTGATGACCTTGGAGACGGTCGCCACCGAGACGTCGGCCACCCGGGCGACGTCGGTGATGGTGACTCGTTGTGCCATGAGCCCGACCCTAGCGTATGTAAAACGTTATCGATAACGATTGACACGATGGTTTCGGGGTGCAAGTCTGACTATCGATCGGCTCGACCGTGTCAACGACGACAAGGAGTTCCCATGAAGAAGCGGAATGCACTGACTGCCGCAGCCCTGGCTGCAAGCCTCGTGATGCTCGCAGGATGCGGCTCAGGAGGAAGCGACGCGGATGCCGGCGACGGCAACACGCTCACGTGGTGGCACAACTCGAACTCCGAACCCGGCAAGGGGTACTACGAGGAGGTCGCAGCCGACTTCGAGGCGGACCACCCCGGTGTGACCATCGAGGTCAGCGCCCTCCAGCACGAGGACATGCTCACCAAGCTGGACGCCTCGTTCCAGACGGGCGACACACCAGACGTCTATATGGAACGTGGCGGCGGCGAGCTCGTCGCGCACGTCGAGGCAGGTCTCGTCCAGGATCTTTCCGCCCCCGCAGCAGACGCGATCAGCACGCTCGGTGGAAACGTCACCGGCTGGCAGGTCGACGGCAAGACGTACGCGCTGCCCTTCTCCTTGGGTGTCGCCGGGTTCTGGTACAACACCGCGCTCTTCGAGAAGGCCGGCATCACCGAGACGCCGACGACGATGACCGAGCTCTACACGGTCATCGACAAGCTCAAGGCCGCCGACATCGTCCCGATCTCGGTCGGCGCAGGCGACAAGTGGCCGGCAGCCCACTACTGGTACTTTCTCGCGCTGCGCTCCTGCTCCCAAGACGTCCTCACGGACGCGGTCTCGTCGAAGGACTTCTCCGACGAGTGCTTCGTCGAGGCAGGCGAGCAGCTGAAGACGCTCGTCGACGCAGAGCCGTTCAACCCCGGCTACCTCGCGACCGTCGCACAAGCTGGTCCGTCGAGCGCGTCGGGTCTCCTCGTCACCGAGCAGGTCGCGATGGAGCTCGCGGGTCACTGGGAGCCAGGCGTCATGCAAGGCCTGACCGAGGACCACGAGGGCCTCGGCGACAAGACCGGCTGGTTCTCGTTCCCTGCGGTCGAGGGCGGCGAGGGCGATCCGGCCGCGCAGCTCGGCGGCGGCGACGCGTGGGCGTGCAGCGTGACCGCACCCGAGATCTGCTCTGAGTTCGTCTCCTACCTCGTCTCCGACACGGTCCAGAAGGGCTTCGCCGAGAACGGCATGGGGCTCCCGACCAACCCGGCCGCGACCAGCTCGGTCGCCGACCCCGCCATCGCCGATCTCCTCGCCGTCCGCGACGAGGCGCCCTACGTTCAGCTCTACTTCGACACGCTGTTCGGCGAGAACGTCGGTGGCGCCATGAACGATGCCATCGCCCTGATGTTCGCAGGCAAAGCCTCCGCCCAGGACATCGTCGACCAGACCCAGGCCGCGGCCGACAACGAGTGACGGACCATGTCTGACAACGCACAGACGCCCCCCGGCCTGCGCAAGCCGCAGGCCGGGGGGCAGGTCAGGGGGCGTCGCGCCCTGACGAACGCGTGGCGCCAGCGCCTGGAGATCATCTTCTTCGTCGCTCCGGCGCTCGTCCTCTTCGCGATCTTCGTGGTCGCACCCGTGCTCCAGGCGGCGCACTACTCGCTGTTCCGCTGGAACGGGCTCGGTCCCATGGACAACTTCGTGGGGCTCGCCAACTACAGCAGGGCGCTGCAGGACACGATCTTCACCGGTGCAGTCATGCACAACCTCATCATCATCGTGCTGTCGATCCTCATCCAGCTCCCGCTCGGCCTGGGGATCGCGCTCCTGCTCAACCGGGACATCTGGGGGCGCGCGATCATGCGCGTCATCATCTTCGTGCCCTACGTCCTCGCCGAGGTCGTCGCCGGTGTCGTGTGGGCGCTGCTCCTGCAGCCCAACGGCGCGATCGACGCGATGCTCGGCGCGATCGGGCTCGGCGGTGCAACCCAGCTGTGGCTCGGCGACCCGGACATCGCGCTCCTGACCGTCATGGTCGTGCTCACGTGGAAGTACCTCGGGCTCGCCATCATCCTCTTCCTCGCAGGCCTCCAAGGGGTGCCGGCCGAGCTGAGCGAAGCCGCACAGATCGACGGCGCATCCTGGTGGGCGACCCAGCGTCGCATCACCATCCCGCTCCTCGGGCCGACGATCCGCACCTGGGGCTTCTTGTCCATGGTCGGTGCCCTCCAGCTCTTCGACATGGTGTGGATCCTCACCAAGGGCGGCCCCGCCAACTCGACGATGACGATGGCGACCTACCTCATCAACCAGGGCACCGAGCGCAGCCAGTACGGGTACGCGTCCGCGGTCGCCGTCCTCCTCTTCGGCATCTCCTTCGTCTTGGCGATGCTCTACCAGCTCCTCGTGCTGCGCCGGGACATCGACTCCGGTGCAGGCCCGCTCCCGATCAAGAAGGTGAAGCGATGAGCACCTCCACGACGCTCCCCGCCACGACAGCCCCCGCGCGGACGGTCCGTCGGCGCACGGCCCGGCGGTCGTCCCCTCGCCCTGGCGCCGGTGTCCTCACGTACGGCATCGCGCTCGTCGTGCTGGGCGCCACGCTCGGGCCCGTGGTCTACGCAGTACTCGGTGGCTTCCGTTCCAACGCCCAGCTCGTCTCGGACCCCGTGGGGCTGCCCAGCCCGTGGGTGACGACGAACTACACCGGGGTGCTCACCTCGCCAGACTTCTGGCGCTTCGCCCTCAACTCGACGATCATCGCGCTGCTCACCACGATCATCGTCGTCGTGCTCGGCGTCATGGCCGCCTACCCGCTGGCCAGGTACCGTTTCAAGGGGCGCGAGCCGCTCTTCCTCGTGTTCACGCTCGGTCTGCTCTTCCCGCTGACCGTCGCGATCATCCCGCTGTTCCTCATGATCCGTGACCTCGGCCTCAACAACACCGTCTGGGGCGTGGCACTGCCGCAAGCAGCGTTCGCGCTGCCGATCACCGTCGTCATCCTGCGCCCGTTCCTCATGGCGCTCCCCATCGAGCTGGAGGAGGCCGCGATGCTCGACGGCACGTCACGCATCGGGTTCTTCTGGCGCATCCTCGTCCCGCTGTCCGGGCCTGGGCTCGTCACGGTCGGGGTCCTCGCGTTCGTCGCCTCGTGGAACGCGTACCTCCTGCCGCTCCTCGTCCTCAACGACCCCGCCTCCCAGACGCTCCCGCTCGGGGTCGCAACCTTCTCGACCCAGTACGCGCAGGACACCGCCGGTGTCCTCGCCTTCACGTCGCTCGCGATGATCCCTGCGCTCGTCTTCTTCCTCGCGATGGAGAAGCGCATCGTCAACGGGCTCCAGGGCGCGGTCAAGGGCTGAACGCCCGCTACCTCCCGCGCCCGCACCAACCCGGTCCCTCTCCCGACGGACCTGCTCGAAGGAGTGGTACCAGTGACAGAACGTCAGACGCACCCTGCGGGGCTCGACGTCCCGTGGGCGTCAGCCCGCGTGCGCGACCTCCTCGCGCAGATGACCCTCGACGAGAAGCTCGCACAGCTCGTCGGCTACTGGGTCGACCAGGGCGGTGCGGTCGTCGCGCCCCTCCAGGGCGAGATGGCCACCTCCGGCGACCTCGACGAGGTCACCCGGCACGGGCTCGGACACCTCACCCGCGTCTACGGCACCCGACCGGTCGATCCTGCCGAGCGCGCCGCCTGGCTGTGGGCGCAGCAACGACGCCTGCGCACCCAGACCCGACTCGGCATCCCGGCGCTCGTTCACGAGGAATGCCTCACCGGCCTCGCCGCCTGGCAGGCCGCGACCTTCCCCACCCCGCTCGCGTGGGGCGCGAGCTTCGACCCCGACCTCGTCGAGGAGATGGGTGCAGCCATCGGCGGCTCCATGCACGCGCTCGGTATCCACCAAGGTCTCGCTCCCGTCCTCGACGTGATCCGCGACCCCCGCTGGGGCCGGGTCGACGAGTGCATCGCCGAAGATCCCTACGTCGTCGGCACCGTCGGCAGCGCCTACGTCCGAGGGCTCCAGAGCGCAGGCGTGCACGCCACGCTCAAGCACTTCGTCGGCTACTCCGCCTCGCAGTCCGGACGCAACCACGCACCCGTGCACGCCGGGCCGCGCGAGGTCGCCGACGTCCTCCTGCCCCCCTTCGAGATGGCCGTGCTCGACGCCGGAGCGCGCTCCGTCATGAACTCCTACGCCGAGATCGACGGCCTCCCCGCCGCCGCCGACCCCCAGTACCTCACCGGTGTGCTGCGCGAGCGCTGGGGCTTCGACGGCGTCGTCGTCGCCGACTACTTCGCCATCGCCTTCCTCGCGCTCATGCAGGCCGTGGCCGCCGACCGTGGCGAAGCAGCAGGCCTCGCGCTCGCCGCCGGCATCGACATCGAGCTCCCGACAGGAGACGCCTACCTCGAGCCGCTCGCGGAGAAGATCCGGGCAGGTCTCGTCGACGAGGCGCTCGTCGACCGTGCCGTCCTGCGCGCGCTCGCACAGAAGGACGAGCTCGGGCTGCTCGACGAGACGTTCGAGGGCGAGCCGCCGACGACCATCGACCTCGACTCACCGCTGCACCGCGACGTGGCACGACGCCTCGCCGAGCAGTCCGTCGTCCTCCTCTCGAACGACGGCCTGCTCCCGCTCGGCGGCCCAGGCCAGGGCACCCCCGAGGCTGCGGCCCCGGGCACGGCGCCGCGACGGATCGCTGTCGTCGGACCGAACGGCGACCGCCCCGAGGCGCTCATGGGGTGCTACTCGTTCGCCAACCACGTCCTCGCCCACCACCCCGACGTGCCGCTCGGCTTCGAGATCCCGACCGTCGTGCAGGCGCTGCGTGCGGAGCTCCCCGCGACGGACGTCACCGTCGTCGAAGGCTGCTCCGTCCAGGGCGACGACCGCTCAGGCATCGCGGCCGCCGTCGCCGCTGCCGCCGACGCCGACGTGGCCGTCCTCGTCCTGGGCGACCAGGCGGGCCTCTTCGGACGAGGCACCGTCGGAGAGGGCAACGACGCCGAGTCGCTCGAGCTCCCCGGCATCCAGCGCGAGCTCGTCGAGGCGGTCCGCGCGACCGGGACCCCGGTCGTGATCGTCCTGCTCACCGGACGCCCGTACGCGATCGGCTGGGCGCTCGACGGCGAGCACGCCGTCTCAGCGGTGCTCCAGTCGTTCTTCCCCGGCGAAGAGGGCGGCGCCGCCCTCGCGGGCGTGCTGTCCGGGCGGGTCAACCCGTCCGGTCGGCTCCCAGTGAGCCTGCCCCGCTCGGCGGGCGCTCAGCCGTTCTCCTACCTGCACCCGATCCTGGGCGGCCCGTCCGAGGTGACGAGCTCCGACAGCACCCCGGTGCGCCCCTTCGGCTTCGGTCTCTCCTACACGGGCTTCGAGCGCTCCGACCTCACGACGGACGCCGAGGTCGTCGCCGGCGGCACGTTCACGGTGTCGGTGCGCGTGACGAACACCGGGGACCGCGCGGGCGCCGACGTCGTGCAGCTCTATGCGCGAGACACGGTCGCGAGCGTGACCCGGCCCGTGGCGCAGCTCCTCGGGTACGCGCGCGTCGCCCTCGACGCGGGAGAGTCCGCGGTGGTCGAGCTCCACGTCCCGACGACACGCCTCGCCTTCTCGGACCGCACCATGACACGGATCGTCGAACCCGGCGCCGTCGAGCTGTGGGTCGGGCCGTCCTGTGATCAGAAGGAGCTGGCGGCGGGGATCGTCGTCACCGGACCCGTGCACACGGTGACGACCGACGACGCCCGCACGGTGCGGGTCGAGGTGGTGCGCGGCTGAGGTGCCGCGGACGGCCGACAGCCCAGTTCCCTGCCCTGTCGGTCGTCGCGCGGACGGACTAGCATGCAGACATGTCCACCGGTCTCACGATCCTCAGCGGTCTCGCCTGGACGATCGTCTACATCGAGGCCATCCGTCTCGGGTTCAAGCACCGCACGTACGCGATGCCGGTGGCCGCCCTCGGGCTCAACATCGCCTGGGAGACGATCTACGCCGCCGTCGAGATCTCGAACGGGGGCTCGATCCAGGGCGTGAGCAACCTCGTCTGGGCCTTGGCGGACGTCGCCATCGTGTACACGTTCTTCCGTTTCGGCCGCAGCGAGCTGCCGATGCTCGTCCCCCGCTGGCTCTTCGTCACCTGGGGTGCAGGCATCCTCGTCGTCGGCTACGTCGTGCAGTGGCTGTTCATCGTGGAGTTCGGTCTCTACCTCGCTCCTCGGTATGCCGCGTTCCTGCAGAACGCGCTCATGTCCGGGCTGTTCATCGCGTTCTTCGTCGCCCGGCGCGGCGCCCGCGGCCAGTCGCTCACCCTCGGCGTCGCCAAGTGGCTGGGCACGCTGGCTCCCACCATGCTCTTCGGTGTGGTCAAGGGGTTCGACCCCTTCATCCTGGGCCTGGGGCTGATCTGCTCGGTCCTCGACCTCGCCTACATCGGTCTGCTGGTCTGGGCGCGGCGCGTCCCACTGACGATCTCTCCGACGGTGCCCGCCGGGGAGCGTGCTGCGCCGCAGGGCTGACCCCCCGCCGTGCGTGCTCGTCGTAGGGGTCGTCCTGACGACCGTGGAGCCTGCCTTGCTCAGTCTGTGATCGACGCGTGGAACGTGTACCGGTCGCCGCGGTACGCCTGGACGGTGAGCTCGATGGGCTGGTTCTCCTGGTTGAACGTCAGCTGGGTCGCCGACAGGATCGGCACCGGTCCCTCGATCTCCAGGAGCTCTCGCTCGGTGTCTGTCGCGTTGCGCGCCTCGACGGAGTAATCGGCGTAGCGCGGCACCTGGGACGGCGTGGCTGCGCGGAGCAGCTCGTAGAGGGACGCCTCGCTGAAGTTGGCCTCGCTGAGATCGGGTGCGACGGACAGCGGAAGCCGGTTGTGCTCGAGCGCGATCGCGAGGCCGTTGAGGTACCGCAGCCTCCGCAGCTCGAAGAGAGGGACCCCGGGCGCGGTCCGCAGCTGCTCGGCCTCCTGCACGGTCGCTGGCCTGACCGACTGCTCGAGGACTCGGCTGCGCATCGTGAGCCCGCGTGTCCGGGCCAGGTCGGTGAACCCCTGGACGTGGGCGCGACCGAGGCGCCCAGCACCCTCGAGGGTGCCCGGCGCCACCGCCCACCCACGTGCGGGGAGCGAGACGAGGACACCTTGCGCCTTGAGCTCGTTGAGCGCCGACCGGACGGTGACGCGCGAGACGTTGAAGCGTTCCACGAGGCGCCGCTCGGACGGTAGCCGTGCGCCTGCTGGTGTCGCCTCGCGCTCGAGCTCTGCCCGGATGTCGGCGGCGAGCCGTTCGTACAAGGGACGTTCGTCAATTCCTAGCAGCGCGCTGCTCGTGTGCTCACCCGTGCTGTCCATACCACGAAGATACCAGTTTTTGATAGAACCAGTACCAGACCAGTAGAAGACTATTGACAGACCAGTTGGCCACCGCTTAAAGTCCAGAACCTCACATAGTGGTGGAGGGGATTGCAGATGGCTACACAGACCGGCACCGTCCTGGCGTCGTGCAAGACAGGCGCAGAGATCGCGCACCAGCCCGACGTCTGGCGGGAGGTGGCCGCTCTCGTCGCCGATCGACAGGCAGACCTCGACACGTTCCTCGCCGAGGCGCTCGCAGACCCCCGCAGCGTCGTCGTTCTCACCGGCGCAGGGACCTCGTCGTTCGTCGGCGAGCTCGTCGCCCACGACATCGCACGTCGCGTCGGCCGCACCGCGATGGCGGTCCCGACGACCGACGTCGTCTCCACCCCGCGCTCCGCCCTCCCCGCCGACCGGCCGATCCTGCTGGTGTCCTTCGCCCGCAGCGGGGACAGCCCCGAGTCGGTCGCCGCAGTGGCAATCGCAGACCAGGTCGCAGACCAGGTGCGCCACCTCGTCATCACGTGCAACGCCGAGGGCGAGCTCGCCCGTCACTGCGCAGGCCGCTCTGACGCACTCGTCCTGACTCTGCCGGCCGAGGCCAACGACGAAGGCTTCGCGATGACCTCGTCGTTCACCGGCATGGCGCTCACCACCCTCATCGCCTTCGGTACCGCGCCAGACGTCGCCGCGATCGCCGCGGCCGGGGAAGAGATCCTCGAGACGGCAGAAGCGGCCGTCGCCGAGATCGTCGCCCTCGCGCCTCGCCGGCTCGTCTACCTCGGCTCCGGCTCGCTCGCAGGCATCGCCCACGAGTCCGCGCTGAAGTGCCTCGAGCTCACCGCAGGTCGCATCGTCGGCCTCGCCGACACCTCGATGGCCTTCCGGCACGGCCCCAAGTCCGCGCTCGACGACAGCACGGTCGCCGTCGTCTACCTGTCGAACGACCCGTACACGCGCCAGTACGACCTCGACATCGCGAGAGAGCTGTCCGCGAGCATCGGCCACGAGCGCGTGGTCGTCGTCGACGGGACAGGGAACGCCGACGTCCCCGGGACGGTCTGGACCGTCCCAGGCGTCGCGGGGCTACCCGACGCAGCCTGGGCCCTGCCCGCCATGCTGCTCGCACAGACCCTCGCGCTCGCCGCGTCGCTCGACCACGGGATGACACCGGACAACCCGTTCCCCGGCGGCGAGGTCAACCGCGTCGTCCAGGGCGTCGTCATCCACGCTCTCGATGCTGCGACGGAGCACTGACATGTATCTCGGTGTCGACGGTGGCGGCACCAAGACCGCGTTCTGCCTGCTCGGCGACGACGGCCTCGTCGTCGCCGAGAGCCAGCACGACAGCATGTACTACTTCGCCGAGGGCATCGAGCTCGTCGAACGCGTGCTCCGGACCGGTATCGACACGGTGTGCAAGGCTGCCGGCGTCGCACCGGACTCCGTCGACTACGCGTTCGTCGGGATCCCCTGCTACGGCGAGGTGAGCATCGACCTGCCCGAGCTCGACGCCATCTGCGAGCGGGTCTTCGGCGCCGGACGCCACACCTGCGGCAACGACATGGTGTGCGGGTGGGCCGGCTCCCTCGGCGGTGCCGACGGCATCAACGTCGTCTCCGGCACCGGGTCGATCGCCTACGGAGAGCGCGACGGCACCGCCTGGCGGGCCGGCGGATGGGGTGAGCTCTTCGGCGACGAAGGGTCGGGCTACTGGGTCGCGACCCAGGGGCTCAATGCCTTCTCCCGGATGAGCGACGGCAGGCTCCCCTCCGGCCCCCTCGTGCCTGCCGTCCGCGAAGCCCTGGGCCTCGGCTCAGACCTCGACGCGGTCGACATCGTGCTCAACCGCTGGCACGGCGACCGGGCGAAGATCGCCGCAATGAGCCGCGCCGTCGCCCGAGCGTCAGAGGCCGGCGACCCGGTCGCGACCCAGATCCTCCGCGACGCAGGACGCGAGCTCTCGGTGCTTGTCGACGTCGTGGCGGACGCCCTGGGCTTCGACGACAGCGACGTCGTCCCCGTCTCCTACTCCGGCGGCATGTTCGCGGCGCCGTACGTCCTCGCATCGTTCACAGAGCACGTCACCGCCAGCAGCCGCACCGTCGACCTGCGCGAACCCCTCCTGCCCCCGCACGTGGGCGCCGCCGTCTACGCAGCACGCCTCGCGGGGCACCAGCTCGACCCCGACCAGCTCCAGCACCTGCACTCCCAGACCTCAACCAAGGAAGGCCTACCCTCATGAGCTCTCCCGGCAACGTCGCCGTGGCTCGCCGCGGCGCAAGTTGGATCCCCTACGCAGCGCTCCTCGTCCTCTTCTGGGGAGTCTGGGGTGCCTTCTCGAGCCTTCCGACATCGAGATACGGCTATCCCGACGAGATGATCTACGTCGTCTGGGCGTTCACCATGCTCATCCCCGCCTACGTCGCGATGCGTGGGCAGACCTTCGACCGCCGTGGCATCGCGATGAGGTACGGCCTCATCATCGGCCTCGCCGGCGCCGGCGGACAGCTCCTGCTCTTCAAAGCACTGACCATGGGCCCCGCCTACGTGATCTTCCCGATCATCGCCCTCTCGCCCGCGATCACCGTCGTCATGGCGCTCGTCGCACTGAGAGAACGCGTCACCAGGCTCGCGGGCGTCGGCGTCGTCCTGGCGCTCGTCGCGATCGTCGCCTTCTCGATCTCGTCGGGCGACTCAGACATCTCAGCAGGCTCCTACCTGGTCCTGGCAGTGCTCATCTGCATCGCGTGGGGCGTCCAGGCCTACTTCATGCGCAAGGCCGCCACTGTCGGGGTCAACGACGCCACGACCTTCGGATGGATGACCATCAGCGCCCTGCTCCTCGTCCCGGTCGCCATCCTGATGATGGGCGGCATCCCGGGCGGGTTCCCCTGGCAGGCACCCGGCCTCACCGCCATCACCCAGGTGCTCAACGCCGTCGGTGCGCTCTTCCTCGTCATGGCTCTGAGCCGAGGCAAAGCGTCCATCGTCGCCCCCGTGACGAACGCGCTGGCGCCCGTCCTGACGATCGTTCTGTCGCTCATCATCTACCAGACGCTCCCGTCGGCCTTCCAAGGCATCGGCATCGTCCTGGCTCTCGCCGGCTCGACGCTCATGGTCTACTCCGACGAGAAGCGCAGCGAGACGCCGAGCACCGGTGAGGTGGCGGCCGTGCCGCCCAGCGTCCAGGACGCCCGGGCAGCAGACAGCACCCCCGAGCCCCGATGACCCACCACGAGGCCCGCAGCGAGCGACCACGCGTCGCGACCGTCACGTTGAACCCTGCCATCGACGTCACCTACGAGGTCCCGTCCCTCGTCGTCGACGACGTCGTCCGGGTCACCCGGACGACGTCCCGCGCCGGAGGCAAAGGCGTCAACGTCGCTGCCGTCGCATCGGCGATCGGCGCCGACGCACGGGTCCTCGTCCTCACCGGCGGCCCCTCCGGGACAGCGTTCACCGACGGGCTGGCCGCACTCGACCTCGACGTGCTGGCGGTCGACGCGCTCGCCGACGTGCGCCGCACAGTCGTCGTCGTCGCCCACGACGGCACGACCACGAGCCTCCAGGAACCAGGCCACGACGTCCGCGAACCGCAGACCACCGCCCGGCAGGTCCTCGAGGCGGTCGACCGGTTGCTCGCCGAGGGCGTGAGCGCCGTTGCCGTCAGCGGCTCCCTGCCACCAGGGTGCCCGGTGAGCCTGCTCACGGACGTCGTCGCCCGGTTCCTCTCAGGCGGCGTGCCCGTCGTCGTCGACACCTCCGGCGAGGCTCTCGCCTCCGTCGTCAGGTCCGGCGCGATCCTGACCCCCAACAGGTCCGAGCTCGTCGAGATGCTCGGCGAGAGCGCTCCGGAGCCCTTCGGCGCGAACGGCCTCGACGAGGCATGGACGGTCGCCGCTGCCCGACGTCTGCTCTCCGAGGGGGCGCCCGCAGTGCTCGTCACGCTGGGCGCCGACGGCATCCTTGCCGTCACTCCCGACGGGACGTTCGCCGCGCGGCCTCCCCAGGCCGTCTTCGGGAACCCCACCGGTGCCGGCGACGCAGCCGTCGCGGCGCTCCTCGTGCACCTGGCAGCCGCCGGTGACCCTGCGGCAGTCCGCTGGACCGAGGCGCTCGCAGACATGGTCGCGACCTCTGCGGCGTGCGTGCTGCGTCCCGTCGCCGGGGAGGTCGACCACACCGCACGTGCGGCATGGCTGCCCCAGGTCAGAGTCCGCGCCACCACACCACCCACCGACCAGGAGGACCTCCCGACATGAACACCACCATGGCAGCCGTCGCTCACGAGTGCCGGACGCGGGGCACCGCCGTCGGCGCCTTCAACGCGATCCTCCTCGAGCACGTCGAGGCGATCGTCGCAGGCGCTGAGGACGTCGGTCTTCCCGTCGTGCTCCAGCTGTCCCAGAACGCCGCCGAGTACCACGGGGGGCTCGCACCGCTGGCCCGGGGCGCGCTCGCGATCGCAGAGGCAGCATCCGTGCCCGTCATCGTGCACCTCGATCATGCAGACGACGAGGCGCTCGTCGACGAGGCGCTCGCTGTGGGCATCCGGTCTGTCATGTTCGACGCGTCGACAGCCGACTATGCGGAGAACGTGAGCCGTACCGCCAACGTGGTTGCCCGGTGCCATGCTGTCGGGTGCTGGGTCGAGGCCGAACTCGGTGAGGTCGGTGGCAAGGACGGAGCGCACGCGCCCGGCGCTCGCACCGACCCGGACGAGGCGGCGGCGTTCGTCCTCGCGACGGGGGTCAACGCGCTGGCGGTCGCGGTCGGGTCCTCGCACGCGATGTCGAGCCGTGACGCCGTGCTCGACGACGAGCTCATCGCCCGGCTACGCGACGCCGTGGACGTGCCCCTCGTGCTGCACGGTTCGAGCGGGGTCCCAGACGACGGGCTGCGCGCTGCGGTCCACCACGGGATCACGAAGGTCAACGTCGGCACGCGGCTCAACGTCGTCATGACGTACCAGGTGCGCCGCGTGCTCGCGGAACGTCCCGAGCTGACGGACCCGCGTGCCTACCTGGCTCCCGGCCGGGACGCGATCCGCTCTGAGGTCGGTCGCATCCTCCGCCTGCTCGCCGACGGCTCAGGGCTGGAGACGGTCTCTGCCTCCGATCCGGACCCCGCCCGCGCCTGACGAGCCTGCTCTGGCCGGACGCCCCTCAGCCGTGACGCGTCGTGGACACGACCGCTGCCGTCGGTGGGCTATGTTTCGGGGATGCTGACCACGACCATCGACCGTGACCGTCCCGGCCGATGAGCACGGTGAGCGTGATCGGCGGTGGCCCGGCAGGGCTGATCGCTGCTGAGGAGCTGGCGCGGGCCGGCATGGACGTCACGGTGCACGAGCACATGCCCGCCGTCTGCCGGAAGTTCCTCCTCGCGGGCCGTGGCGGGCTGAACATCACGCACTCCGAGGACTTCGCACGCCTGCTCACCCGGTACGGGGACTCCTCCGACAGGCTCGCGCCGATGCTCGCGCAGTTCGACCCGCAGGACCTGCGCGACTGGTGCGCAGGCCTGGGCGAGGAGACGTTCGTCGGGTCGAGCGGGCGCGTGTTCCCGCGAGCGTTCCGGGCGACACCGCTGGTCCGTGCCTGGCTGGCGCGGCTCGCCGAGCTCGGCGTGCAGATCGAGACGCGGCGCCGGTGGACGGGCTGGACCGACGAGCCCGGGGTGCTGCGGTTCGCCGGTGCGGACGGGACCGAGACCGAGGTCGCCAGCGACGCGGCGGTCTTCGCGCTCGGTGGCGCGTCGTGGCCCCGGCTCGGGTCCGACGGCGGATGGGTCGAGACGTTCCGCGACCGAGGCACCGAGGTGACACCCCTGCGCCCCGCGAACGTCGGGGTCTGCGTCGGGTGGAGCGACATCTTCGTCGACAGGTTCGCGGGGAAGCCGTTGAAGAACGTGGCGCTGTCGGTCCGCGGCCACGGCGGTCCGCCAGCACGCGGTGACGCGATGATCACCCAGACGGGGCTCGAGGGCGGACCGCTCTACGCGATCGGGGCCGTGATCCGCGACGCACTCGACAGCGGTGAGCCGTGCGTCGTGGAGGTCGACCTGCGCCCGGACCTCACCGTCGACCGGCTCACGGAACGGCTGCTGCAGCGCAGACCGAAGGACTCTGACCCCACCTGGCTGCGACGCACGACAGGGCTCGATCCCGCTGCGATCGCGCTGGTCCGCGAGTCGGGCGGCGGGACCGTCCCGCGAGACGCCGCCGTCATGGCCCGGCTCATCAAGGCCGTGCCCGTCGAGGTGAGCGCGACGATGCCGATCGCACGGGCCATCTCGACCGCGGGCGGCATCGCCTGGTCGGAGGTCGACGAGTCGCTCATGCTGCACCGCATGCCCGGAACCTTCGTCGCGGGCGAGATGCTCGACTGGGAAGCGCCCACGGGCGGCTACCTGCTCCAGGCCTCGTTCAGCACGGGGGTCACCGCAGCACGGGGGGCCCTGGCGTGGCTCACGCCCTCGCGTGCGGGTCCGTCCGGTTGAGCATCGCGACGACCTCGGGGTAGGCGCCGTTCACCTCGCTGAACCGCAAGGGCTTCACGCGCTCGACGAGGATCTCGTGAGCGTCCGGCTGGGTCTCGAGGAGGGTCATGACCTCGTCGACGAACGCGTCGAGGGGGACCGCCGCGTCGTTCTCTGCGTGGCCAGGCATGAGGTCGGTCCGGACCGCGGGCGGCACGAGCTCGAGCACCTGGACGCTCGTGTCCGCGAGCTGGAGGCGGATCGACTCGCTGAGCATGTGGATCGCGGCCTTCGTCGCGTTGTACGTCGGCGTGACGCGCAGCGGGGCGTGGGCGAGCCCGCTGGAGACCGTGACGATCGTCGACGCGGACCTCGTCTGGAGGTGCTCGACGAAGGCCGCGACGAGGCGGATCGGTCCCAGCAGGTTCGTCGTGACCGCCGCTTCCGCGTCGGCGAGGAATCCTGCGGGCGAGTGCCAGTCCTCCGTGCGCATGATGCCGGCCATCGCGACGAGGACGTTCACGTCCGGGTGCGCGGCGATCACCTCGGCAGACGCCGACGCGATGCTCGCGGTGTCGGCCGTGTCGATCCGGACCGTGTGGATGCCGGGGTGGTCCGCGGCGATCTGCTCGAGGAGCGCGGTGCGGCGGCCGCCGACGATGACGGTGCTGCCCGCCGCGTGCAGACGCAGGGCGAGGGCCAGCCCGATCCCGCTCGTGGCGCCGGGGACGAAGACGGTGCTCTCGGTGATGTTCATGCCACCACCGTGCGCCGGGCGCACAGCCGCGACAAGAGCCCCGCGGATCCAGGGATCGCCGATCCCTGGATGTGACGAGGCGCGTCGACGATGATGGCGGGCATGGAACGCCACGACCTCGCCGACTTCGTGCGAGCCCGCCGCGAGGCGCTGCGCCCGAGCGACGTCGGCCTGCCCGCCGGTGCCCGGCGCCGCGCACCCGGCCTGCGTCGCGAAGAGGTCGCCGCCCTCACCGGCATGTCCACGGACTACTACGCCCGCCTCGAGCAGGGCCGCAGCCCCCAGCCCAGCGAGCAGATGCTCACGGCCCTCGCCCGCGCCCTGCGCCTCACCGACGACGAGCGCGACTACCTCTTCCGTACCGCCGGCCGCACGGCACCGGACCGGGCCAGCGCGTCGTCGCACGTCGCCGCACCGCTGCTGCGGGTCCTCGACCGGCTCGACGACAGCCCAGCGCTCATCCTCTCGGAGCTCGGCGAGACGCTCGTCGCCAACCGGATGGCGGTCGCGCTCTTCGGCGACCAGTCAGCCCGCACAGGCCTCGCCCGCAGCGACGCCTACCGGTGGTTCACCGACCCCGGGTCACGCACCGTCTACCCCGAGGACGACCGCCCGCGCCAGTCCCGCGCGCTCGTCGCGAACCTGCGCGCCGCGTACGGGCGCTCCGGGCCCAGGTCGCGCGCCGGCGGCCTCGTCACGGCGCTCCTCGACGAGAGCCCCGAGTTCGCGGACCTCTGGGCCAGCCACGAGGTCGCCCGACGCTTCGAGGACCACAAGATGCTCGTCCACCCCGAGCTCGGGCCGCTCGACCTCGACTGCCAGGTCCTCTTCACCGAGGACCAGACCCAGGCGCTGCTCGTCCTCACCGCCCCGCCACGCACGCCGGCATGGGAGAAGCTCCAGCTCCTGGCTGTCGTCGGGAGCCAGAGGTTCACCGGATAGCGCGGGCCACGAGCGTCCAGGCGCTGGGACCGCGCACAGGGCGCCGGCCGCTCACCTGTCGAGCGCGAGCTTGAACCCGACGTGCGACCCGACGAAGCCGAGCCGCTCGTAGAAGCGGTGGGCGTCGGTGCGGCTCGCGTCGGTGGTCAGCTGGACCAGCGTGCAGCCGCTCGCGCGCGCTGCCTCGATCGCCCACGCGACGAGCTGGGTGCCGAGCCCGCCGCTGCGCGCCGACGAGTCCACACGGACCCCTTCGACGAGGCCACGGTTCGCTCCCTGGCGTGAGAGGCCAGGCACGATCGTCAGCTGCAGCGTGCCCACCACGATGCCGTCCCGCTCCGCGACGACGAGCCGGTGCTGCGGCTCAGCGAGGATACGGTCGAAGGCCGCGTCGTACGGGGCACGGTCGTCGGGCGTCTCGCGGGACGCCCCGAGCGGGTCGTCGGCGAGCATCCGGACGATCGCCGGGATGTCGTCACGGGTCGCAGCCCGGATGGTCGCGGGAGTCATGGCTGCACTGTAGCCGTGGAGCCTGCGCCCGGCGGCGACTGTCAAGGTTCCGTCAAGATCCTCTGCCGTGCGCCCCACGACAGGCCAGCGTCCTCCGCGACGAGTACGGTAACGGACGTTCGAGCCCACCGACCAGCGGCGGGCGAGCCTGACGGAGCCGCGAGCACGATGCACGAAGACACCCGCGGCGGAGCCGTATGAGCCCGCTCGACCAGCTCCCCCGAGGACGGCCCGGGCGCGGCCTGCGCAGGAGCCGACGCCCCGGTGTCACTCCCGACGCCGGGATCCGGCGTCGACCCGGCCAGGTGCTCGTCGGGAGCTTCGCTGCCGCCATCGCCGTCGGCACGCTCCTGCTGCTCCTGCCCGTATCGAGCGCAGGCCGTGGCGCGACGGTGCTCGAGGCGCTCTTCACCGCGACGTCCGCCGTCTGCGTGACCGGGCTCGTCGTCGTCGACACCGCGACGTTCTGGACCCCGTTCGGCCAGGCCGTCGTCATGCTCCTCTTTCAGGTCGGCGGGTTCGGCATCATGACGCTCGCCTCCTTGCTCGGCCTGCTCCTCTCCCGGCGGCTCGGCCTGCGCAGCAGGCTCGTGGGCGCGTCCGCGACGAGCACCGTCAGCCTCGGAGACCTGCGCAGGGTCCTCCTCGGCATCGGGACCGTCACGGTCGTCGTCGAAGGGACGACAGCCGCGGTCCTCGCCGCACGCTTCGTGCACACCTACGGCGAACCCGTCGGCCGTGCGGCCTGGCTCGGTCTCTTCCACGCCGTCTCAGCGTTCAACAACGCCGGCTTCGCCCTCTACACGGACAACCTCATGGGCTTCGTGACCGACCCGTGGGTGTGCCTGCCGATCGCCGCAGCCGTCGTCGTCGGCGGGATCGGCTTCCCCGTCCTGCTCGAGGTGTGGCGCAGCCCCCGTCGTCCCCGCGCCTGGAGCCTCCACACCAAGATCTCCGTGATGATGACCGCGGTGCTCATCACGGCGGGCACCGTCTTCATGACGCTGGCCGAGTGGAGCAACCCCGCGACCCTCGGCCCGCTCGACGTCCGAGGCAAGGTGCTCGCCGGGTTCTTCCAGGGCGTCTCGCCCCGCACCGCCGGGTTCAACAGCATCGACATCGCCCAGATGGACAGCGCGACGTGGCTCGGCAGCGACGTCCTCATGTTCATCGGCGGCGGGAGCGGAGGCACGGCCGGCGGCATCAAGATCACCACCTTCACGGTGCTCCTCGTCGTCATCTGGGCAGAGCTGCGCGGAGACCCGGACGCCACCCTGTTCGACAGGCGCATCGCCGTCTCGGCGCAGCGCCAGGCGCTCGCGGTCGCCCTCCTCGGCGTCGCTGCCGTCCTCGTGTCGACGATCGTCATCGCGATGACCTCGCCCTTCACGTCCGACCAGGTCCTCTACGAGGTGGTCTCAGCCTTCGCGACGGTCGGCCTCTCGACCGGGATCACCGCACAGCTCGACTCCTGGCACCAGGTGATCTTGTGCGCTCTCATGTTCGTCGGGCGGCTCGGACCCGTGACGCTCGGGACAGCGTTGGCCCTGCGGTCGAAGCAGCGCCTCGTGCGCATGCCGGAGAGCGCCCCGATCGTCGGCTGACGTCGGCGGTGCCCGGTAGGCCCGGTGGGCTCGGCGGGCTCGGTGGGCGTGGCGCTGCCGGTATACGGTCGACGGGTGACAGACCAACCCACCATCTTCGACTCGCTGTCCCTCGACGAGCTCCGCACGCGCACGAGCAAGAAGTGGCGTGCGTACGCGCCGGACGTCCTGCCGCTGTGGGTCGCCGAGATGGACGTGCCGCAGCCCGAGCCCGTCGTCGCCGCCGTGCACGACGCGATGCGCCGCGGCGACACCGGCTACCCGAGCGGCACCGACTACGCCGAGGCGTACGCCGAGCTCGCCGACGAACGCTGGGGTTGGACCGTCGACCCGGGCAGCGCCCGGATGCTCACGGACGTGATCATCGGCATCTCCGACGTGCTCAAGGTCCTCACGGAGCCCGGCGACACCGTCGTCGTGAACACCCCCGTCTACCCGCCGTTCTTCGCTGTGCTCGACGACCTCGGCCGCCGCACGGTCTCCGCTCCTCTCGGCGCGGACGGTCGCATCGACCTCGCAGCGCTCGAGGCCGTGCTCCCCGGCGCGCAGGTGTTCCTCCTGTGCAACCCGCACAACCCGACCGGGACCGCGCACACCCCCGAGGAGCTCGCCGCGGTCGCCGCCCTCGCCCGCACGCACGGCGTCCGTCTCGTCGCCGACGAGATCCACGCACCGATCTCCTCGCCGGCGGCGGCGGCCGAGCTGGGCCGGCCGGTCTTCACACCGCTCGCGACCGTCCCCGGTGCAGAGAACGCGATCAGCGTCGTCTCCGCGTCGAAGGCATGGAACCTCGCCGGCCTCAAGGCAGCGCTGGCGATCGGTGGCCCGGAAGCGACGCAGGACGTCCACGAGATCGCTGAGCTCGCCGACCACGGGGCGAGCCACCTCGCCTCGATCGCGCACGTCGCGGCGCTGCGCCACGCCCGCGGGTGGCTCGACGAGGTCACCACCGGCATCGACGTCAACCGTCGGTTCTTCACCGAGCGGCTCGCCGAGCGCCTGCCGGGCGCGACCGTCCAGGAGGCGCACGCCACCTACCTCGCCTGGGTCGACTGCCGTGGGCTGCGGGACACAACCGGCATACCGCTCGGCGACGACCCGGCTCGGGCCTTCCTCAAGAGAGGCAAGGTCGCCTTCACGTCGGGCGTGCCGTTCGGTCCCGGTGGCGAAGGTTTCCTCCGGGTCAACCTCGCGACGTCACGAGCAGTGCTCGCCGAGGCGGTCGACAGGATGGTCGCCGCGCTCGCGAGCCAGCGACCGGCTCGCTAGCAGGCCGCTCGCTAGCTCGCTCGCTGGCGGGCGGGCGGGCGGGCTGATACCCGTCAGACGTGGTGCACGCCGAGGAACCCGTGCGCGTGCCCGGCGGCGACGGCGCCCATCCTGTCGCGGACGTCGAGCGCCCGGTACAGGCCTCGGACCTGAGACTGGACGGTCCCCCTGGACACCCCGAGCTGGGCGGCCATCTGAGCGAGCTGCGCCCCGGAGTTGAGCTCGCGCAAGAGGTCCTGCTGGCGTCGTGTGAGCTCGATGAGCGTGGAGCGCTCCGACATGTAGAGGGTGACGCCCGACGCGACGAGCCGTTCGACGATGGGGCCCGCAGCCGGCACCAGCGGGGTGAGGTCCACGAGGACCTTCCGCGGCACGGACACGAAGGGGCGCAGCAAGAGCGGCCCGGCGAGGTCGATCGCCGAGCGGAGCATCGTTGCAGCGGCAGCGAGCTCACCGAGCCGGTGGTGGGCGACAGCGCTCGTGAGGAGCATCTCGATCCGGAGACGAGCGGAGACGTCGCTGCGCGCGAGCGCCGCCGTGATGATCGACAGCGCCTCGTGAGCGTCACCGACCTGGAGAGCGATCCGTGCACGGACGGGCTCGAAGATCACCGTCGGAGGGCACGCACCGAGAGAGTTCTTCGCCCGGGTCGGGCTGCCAGACCACACGAGGATGCGCGCCACGGTGCTCACGAGGAGCTGGGACGACAGGGTGCCCCGCGCCATCGCGTCCTGGTTCGCCTTGAGGCTGCGCCCGAGCGCTGTCAGCGCGACGAAGAGGTTGCCCTGCAGGACGTTCAGGTGCGCACGCGCGTACTCCTCGACGAACCATGTCGCGCGTGCTCGCGGTCGGATCATGGCCGGTTCCTCGGGCGGCAGCAGGGCGGCGGCGGTCTCCAGGTCGAGGGCGTCCAAGGCGAGGACCGCGCGGACGAGGTTGGCGACGCCCCTGTCGATATAGCACACGGTCTTGCCCTCGCCCTGGAGGGTCGACGCCACCTCGAGGTGCTCGGAGGCGCTCTCGAGATTGCCGACCATCACGTGCGTGAGGGCGCTGTACTCCGCGGCGGCGAGCGCCACGAACTCGAGCGGCGTGCCCCGGCCGCTCGCGACGCACTCCGCGAAGTCGCTCAGTGCCGTGTCGAGATCGCCGACCGTCAACCGGGTGATGCCGGACTGGAGCAGCAGGTAGGGCAGGGTGGCGCCGAGCGCTGAGCGCCATGTCCCGTCGGCGTTGCGCGCGGCCGCGCGGTGCCGTGTCACGAGCGTGTTCGACGCGGCGTACTCGTGGCACTCCCGGAGCGCGACGATCTGCGCGAGCCCGACTCCGACGGCATGTCGGAGGGTCTCGTCCTGGAGCTCCGGGACGGCGGCGAGCCCGTCGATCTCGTGGCGCTCGCTCGTGTCGTCGGAGAGGTGCAGCAGCACGTCTCTGGCCGCCATGAGGTCGGGGTGGTCGGCGAGGGCCCCGGGCGGCAATGCCGCGAAGGCCCTCTTGACGAGGAACGGGTGCTCGACGACGAGGAAGACGCAGTGCGTGCTCACGAGCTGGACGACGAGGTCCCAGTCCAGTCCGGTGACCGCGTGGCCGAGGGCGACGTCCGGGAAGTCGCGGAGGAGGTGCGCCGCCCTCCGGTGCGCCGGGAGCATCGTGGACGCCAGCTCGGGGAGCTCCATCGCGCGGCGGATCGCGGGCAGCAGCGTGTATGCGCGACGTCCGTCGACGTTCGTCATTCGGAGCATGCCCGCACGTTCCAGGTCGTTCAGGCTCCGGCACGTGTGCTCTGAGCCGACGAGGCGGGTGGCGAGCTCTTCGGTGATCGGGTCGAGGAGGCTCAGCTGGCGGACGAGGAACGAGAGCTCCGGGTTGTCCACGCGGCTCCCGTACCGCACGAGGTACTGGGCAGCGGGTGTCCAGGCGTCGGAGGAGTACGGGAGACCGGCGCTGGCGAGGCGGTGCAAGACCGCTCGGGTGAGGGCGGGCCAGCCCCACAGGACGCTGTACAGGTCGTCGGCGTCGTCCTTGTCGAGCGGGACGCCGAGGGACTGCGAGAGGGTGCGGACGTCGTTGGCCGAGAGGGCCAACGCCTGTGCGTCGACGATCGCCGCGTCGTCGAACAGGCAGTCCATGGACAGCGGGCCCTGCGAGCGGCAGCAGACGATGACGGAGAGCTGCGGGCAGGTGCGGGCGAGCTCGGTCAGCCCGAGGGCCACCGAGACGATCGGTGACTCTCCGACGACCTGAGCCTTCGCCGCGTTCTCCAGCCTGTCGACGACGAGCGTGAGGGGCGCGTCGATCGACCTGAGCGCCTCGGTGACGCTGGCCCGGTGGTCGACCACGCTCGCGCGGTCGACGTCGTGAGCAGGGAAGACGCCGTCGAGAGCGAGCGTCGTGCGCAGTGCGAGCCAGAAGTCGGGCTGAGTGTCGCCGTGGGGGTCGACGTCGTGCCAGAGGACGTGCGACGCGCCGCGCTGCTCGCGGAGCCATGCCGCGACAGCGGCTGACTTTCCGAAGCCGCTCGGGCTGCGGACCACCGTCATCGGGCGGCGCTCGTCGAGCGCGCTGCGGACGTCCGGGCGCAGCACGAAGTGCTCTGGTATGCGCCGCTCGTACGGCTCTGACCTGTGGAAGGTCTCGAGAGGTTGGTCAGTCACATCGGCCCCGTCGATTGCTGGCGTCTACTGATCGTATGCGTGTCTAGACCAGGCGCGCGGTGAGCGTCCGAAATTCACCCGCTACCGGTATGCGGGACACCAGATACGCTGGGAGCGCTTCACCAGCCCTGAGCGAGCCCGGCGCGGACGCGGAATAGATCCGCCCGAGGACTCGTTGGAACGCTCGGCGCACGAGCACTCGGGCGCCCCGACGATGCAGGAGAACGACTGTGACCGACCAGCCCACCGTGACCGCACTCCGAACCGCCGACGCACGTCGCGCGCGCTCGCTGTCCGGGTCCATGGGCTGTTGTCGCACATGGTGCTGACGCCCGTCTGACACGACCGGCACGACCCAGCAGCCCGTCGTTGCCCACGGCGTCTCTCCTGACCGCCTTCGTCCGCTCTGCCGGACTCTTCCTGCGCTGATCGCTGCCCGCACGGCACGCCCCTGCCCGCAGCCCGGCTACCCCGTCCGCGAAAGGTTTCTTCCGTGACCACCTCGTCACCCTCTGTCCTGTCTGCTCCCGCCGCGCCGCCACGGCGGCGGCGCTGGCGATCTCCGTCGTTCTCCGTCCAGATCATCGGGGCGCTCGTCCTCGGTGTCCTGCTCGGCTGGGCCGCCCTGTCGATGGGTACCTCCGACGGCACTCCCGACGGTGACCCCAACTGGTTGACGACCACGCTCGACACCATCGGGTCGTCGTTCGTCCTGCTCCTCAAGGCGATCGTGCCGCCCCTCGTCTTCACCGCGATCGTCGCGTCGATCGCGAACCTGCGGAACGTCGCCAACGGAGCGCGCCTCGCCTGGAAGACCCTCATGTGGTTCGCGATCACGGCGCTCGTCTCGGTGTCGATCGGCATCGCGCTCGGTCTCGTCTTCCGGCCCGGTGAGAACACGAGCCTCACGACGGCCGGCGCCGTCGAGCCTGGCCGCACCGGCAGCTGGCTCGACTTCCTCGACAGCCTCTTGCCGGCAAACTTCCTCGGCATCGCGGCGAACACCTCCGCGGGCAGCGACGGCTCCGTGAGCACGTCCGTGTCCTTCAACGTGCTGCAGATCGTCGTCATGGCTCTCGTCGTCGGCATCGCCGCGCTCAAGGTGGGCAAGGGCGCCGAGCCGTTCCTCACCTTCAACCGGTCTGCCCTGGAGATCATCCAGAAGGTCTTGTGGTGGATCATCCGCCTCGCCCCTCTCGGCACGCTGGGTCTCATCGGCAACGCGATCGCTGCCTACGGCTGGGACCTCCTCTCGCCGTTGGCCACCTTCGCCGTGGCGATCTACACGGGCCTCGCGCTCGTCCTGTTCGTCCTCTACCCGGTGATCCTGCGGACCAACGGGCTGAAGGTCTCGAGCTACTTCCGTGGTGCATGGCCTGCCATCCAGCTCGCGTTCGTCTCCCGGTCCTCGATCGGCACGCTCCCGGTCACGCAGCGCGTGACCGAGCGCAACCTCGGCGTCCCCGCCGAGTACGCGTCCTTCGCGGTGCCGCTGGGTGCGACGACGAAGATGGACGGTTGCGCCTCGATCTACCCGGCGATCTCCGCGATCTTCATCGCCCAGCTCTTCGGGATCGACCTCTCGATCATGGACTACCTGCTCATCGCCTTCGTCTCGGTCGTCGGCTCTGCAGCGACGGCGGGCCTCACCGGCGCGCTCGTCATGCTGACCCTGACGGTCTCGACCCTCGGGCTCCCGCTCGCGGGCGTCGGGCTGCTGCTCGCGATCGACCCGATCCTCGACATGGGCCGCACCGCGGTCAACGTCGCAGGCCAGGTGCTCGTCCCGACGATCGTCGCCAAGCGTGAGGGCATCCTCGACATGGAGAAGTACCGCGCGGCAACCTCGGAGGACCTCTTCGCCGAGGCCCCAGAGGCCGACCCGACCCCGACCCCGGCCCCGGCCCCGGCCCAGCTGGCGAGTTCGGCAGTCTGAGTCGAGGCCGGCAGGTGGAGATCACGATCTCACCTGGGACTGCCGAACTCGGCGGACCAGCCGCCGCTCTCGGGCTACGCCACCGGTGACCGTGCCGCGGTCACCGGTGGCCGCCTCATGCGAGGTCGGCGGGATCGCCGAGCCACGGCTCGAGGACGTCGGGGCGTCCTAGCCAGGCGAGCTCGGCGTCGGCGAGCTCCGCGTCCGTGAGGAGGATCTCCTCGAACACCGAGCGCAGTCGGGCGCGCTCGCCGCGGCCGACACCGGTGAACACGAGCCGGGTCGTCGGGCGGGCGCCCCGCCAGGACCCGAGCGTGCCCACGTAGAGCTGACCGCCGGCGCCGTCCCAGTGGCAGACGGCGTCGGCACGGTTCGGCACATGGAAGACGCCGCGGCTGCGCAGGCGTCCGGCACCGAGCTCCTCGATGCGCTCGAGGAGCCGCTCGGGGTGCACAGGCCGGTCGGACGCGAGCTCGAGGCTCCACGCGTGGTCGGTCTGGCACAGTGATGCCCGGGCGTGCAGCGGGTCGCAGCGTCGTTCGCCTGCGCTCGCGTCGTGCGTGGTGCTGCGCAGGCTCTCGGCGGTGATCTCGTGGAGACCGTCGATGCGCTGCGAGTCGTGGGCCCGCAGGTGGTCCACGAGCTCTGTGCCGCAGCGGGAGCGCAGCCCTGGGTGGGTGTGGCTGCCGCTGCACGTGACGACGAGGTCGGCGTGCTCGAGCTGGGAGGCCAGGGCATCCCCGACGGAGCGTTCGTCGTCGTCTGTGAGCGCGATGCCGCGCTCCGCGAGGGAGTCGATGCCGAGGAGGTCTTCTTCTGCGGTGTCGGCATCGACGGCTGTGACGACGGTCGCCAGCCGCATGCGGTCGAGCGGCGCTCCCGGCGCGGTGGCGGCAGAGAGCGCGTGCGTGACGGCGAGCGACTCGGCGGAGACGGGCAGCGCGAGCACCACGTCGTCCCAGCGGCCGTCCCGGGCGAGGTCGGCGAGGGAGGGGATGGCGTCCTCGCGGACCGCGCAGCTGAGGCATGCGTGCTCGAGCTCGACGGCGACGTCGTCGAGGATCCCGGTGCCGTCGATGACGACGCGTCGCAGGGTGCCGTGCTCGGCATGGATGTCGTGGCGCAGGACGACGGTGCGGGGGGAGTCAACGAGGAGCGCGAAGATCGCGCTCTCGCGCAGGACGGGGTCGATCGTGCTGAGCACGGAGAGGGGGATCGGCATGGTTGCACCCTACGCTTTGACGATAATGATTATCAATACCTATAGTGGGCGCACACTCACCGGAGGTCACCCATGTCAGCCGTCTGCCAGGTCCTTGGCACGAAGCCCGGATTCGGGCACTCCATCTCCCACTCCCACGTCCGCACCAAGCGGCGCTTCGATCCCAACATCCAGAAGAAGCGCTACTGGGTGCCCTCGCTCGGCCGTCATGTCACGCTCCGCGTGAGCGCCCGAGGCATCAAGACGATCGACAGGCTCGGCATCGAGGTCGTCGTCTCCCGCATCCAGGCACGTGGGGAGAAGGTCTGATGGCGGGCAAGCGCGTCGACCTGCGCCCCGTCATCAAGCTCCGCTCGACGGCCGGCACC
Organism: Sanguibacter antarcticus; assembly: GCF_002564005.1. Taxonomy (NCBI): domain Bacteria; kingdom Bacillati; phylum Actinomycetota; class Actinomycetes; order Micrococcales; family Sanguibacteraceae; genus Sanguibacter; species Sanguibacter antarcticus. Next base: position 3,052,477 of record NZ_PDJG01000001.1, read on the forward strand.
GGGCACACCTATGTCACGACGAAGAACCGCCGTAACACCCCCGACCGTCTCGTCCTGTCCAGGTACGACCCGGTGGTCCGGCGCCACGTCGAGTACCGCGAAGAACGCTGAGGAGAGCAGTCATGGCCAAGAAGTCACTCATCGCACGAGACCAGCAGCGGCGCGCCGTCGTCGAGCGCTACGCCGAGCGGCGCGCCGAGCTCACGAGGACGGTCTCCGCGCCCGGGACCTCGGACGCGGCCCGGGCCGCAGCTCTCGCCGAGCTCCAGGCCCAGCCGCGGGACGCGAGCGCCACCCGGCTGCGCAACCGCGACGTCGTCGACGGACGCCCCCGCGCCTACATCCGAAAGTTCGGGCTCTCACGCATCCGGCTGCGCGACATGGCGCACCGCGGGGAGCTCCCGGGCGTCACCAAGTCCAGCTGGTGATGTCGACGCCAGGCGTCGACCACCTCGATCTCCAGGAGTCATCATGAAGAACGGCATCCATCCCGACTACCACCCGGTCGTCTTCCGCGACGCGTCCGCGGGCTTCGCGTTCCTCACGCGCTCCACCGCGACGCCGACCACCACGATCGACTGGACCGACGGGGAGACGTATCCCGTCCTCGACGTCGAGGTCTCCAGCGCGAGCCACCCGTTCTACACGGGTACCGCCCGCGTGCTCGACACCGCCGGACGGGTCGAGAAGTTCAACCGCCGCTACGGCCGCTCGTCCCACGAGGGAGCCGGCTCGTGAAGGTGCGCAGCTCGTTGCGGTCCCTGAAGAACAAGGACGGCTCCATCGTCGTGCGCCGTCACGGCAAGGTGTTCGTCATCAACAAGAAGAACCCACGATGGAAGGGCAGGCAGGGCTGATGGCCGTACCGAAGCGCAAGATGTCTCGGTCGAACACGCGCAGCAGGCGGTCGGCCTGGCGAGCGACCCCGGTCGACCTCGTCCCGGTCCAGGTCGACGGGCGCACCGTCCGGATGCCCCGGGCCCTCGTGCGTGCTGTCCACCGGGGGCTCGTCGACCCGGACGCGCTGCCGCACGTCTGAGCGGACGACGCGGCCGTCTGCTCTCAGGGACGGCGAGAGCGCGTCACCGTGAACCGTGGGTCCTGGCCCATCATCGTCGTCGGCCCGACGGCGCGGGCCAGGTCGCGCTTGTACGTCAGGTGCGAGTTGTAGACGGTCCACAGCTCGCCGCCCGGGCGCAGGACCCGGCCCGCGGCGTCGAACATGCGTTGTGCTGTGTCCGTGTGCAGGGCCGTCCCCGCGTGGAACGGCGGGTTGCACACGACGAGGTCGGCGCTCGCGTCAGGCAACGACGAGAGAGCGTCGTCGCGGACGGCCTCGACGCGGTCGCCGACACCGTTGGCGGCCGCAGTCGCCCGGGCGGACCACACTGCTGCCGCGGACTGGTCGGTCGCGACGACGTGGACGTCTGGGCGGCTGCGCGCGAGCACGGTCGAGAGGATGCCGCTGCCGCACCCTGCGTCGACGGCGTCCCGGGCGTCGGGAGCCATCCGCGACAGGAACGTGAGGAGGAACCGTGTGCCGAGGTCGAGGCGCGTCCCCGCGAACACCCCGCCGTGCGCGACGACCGTGAGCCCGAGCTCGTCGAGCAGCGCGGTGCGGGGAAAGGTCGGTGCGCCGAGGGTGCGCGGCGCGCGCGCGACGAGAGCCCTCGACTTGAAGGCACCCAGGCTCGCGTGCACGTCGCCGAAGGAGCGGGCGAGCGTGTCGTTCATCCCGCGCGACATGTGCTTGACCCGCCCGCCGGCGTAGAAGACCACGTCGGGGGAGGCGTGCCGCGCGACCGCCTGGGCGATCTCGTCGAGGGCGTCGAGGCTCTTCGGGAGGCGGAGCAGCACGACCTCGGCGCCGTTCAGCAGGTCGGGGCCGAGCGCCTCTGTGACGGAGCGCGAGCCAGCCTGTGTGTAGCAGTCGATCATGCCGAGGCGCTCGGCGTTCCTCGCGAGCGCCCGCTCGGACGTCAGTGCGTCTTGGTGCACCCTGACGTGGCCGGCGCCGAGCGACACGGACCCGAGGGTGAGCGCGCCGAACTCGTCGTCGAGCACGACCACCCGGCGGCTCTCACGGGCCGAGGAGGACTCCAGGGCGACCGGGAAGAGGTCGGCGGACGCGGATCGGAGCAGGAGCTTGTCGACCCCGTCGAAGCACTCAGGGCCTGCACCTTCTTCGCACGGGTAGCGCCCGAGGTGCGTGAGGAGGCTCTCGAGGGAGTCCTGGAAGGTCGGCATGTCACCAGTCTCCCCGATCGCGGGCATTCGGGCGTCTGGACGGGCCGGTGTAGCACCAGTAGCAAAAAAATGGTACAAAATACCCATCGGGCGTCTCGGAAGTGCCGAACTTTCACCGATTTCCGCGCTGAGAGAAACTCAGGAGGCGGAAATGGCGTCACGAGCGCCCAAGATTACCTAGTGTTGTCCAGGAACACCGGCCGCACGGCTGGCAAGGTACGTCCGACCCCGCTCAGCGCACGCTGTCGCTCGGACCAAAGAAGGGATCCGCATGTCGCTGAACCGCACTGACCTCGTCTCGGCAATCGCTGGCAAGTCCGGCCTCACCAAGACGGACGCTGACGCTGCCCTCGCGGCGCTCCAGGAAGTTCTCGTCGAGTCACTGAGCGCGGGCGAGGCCGTCAAGGTCACCGGTCTGCTCTCCGTCGAGCGCGTCGAGCGCGCCGCTCGCACGGGCCGCAACCCCCGCACGGGCGAAGAGATCTCGATCCCCGCCGGCTTCGGCGTGAAGATCAGCGCTGGAAGCCTGCTCAAGAAGGCTGTCTCCACCAAGTGACATCCCCGACGGCTGCTCGCTAGCCGTCACCACGTCGACGGGCGCGGATCGAGGCACTGGCCTCGATCCGCGCCCGTCGTGCGCTCCGGGTGTCTGCGGTCGCGCCTGTCCTGGCTCCGGTCTGGGGAGCGAGGTCGTGCGCGTGGCTGCTCGGCACGGCTGCGTCGTGGTCGTGGTCGTCCGGGGCGCCCTTCTCCGGGACCGGTGTGAGGACGCCGGACCCACCGACGGCGAGAGCCGCGATCGCGGTCGTCGCCGGGATAGCGAGCACGAGCCCGATGGACCCGACGAGGGTGCGGACCACCTCCTGCGCAATCTCTCCCGACGTGAGGGTCTGGCCGAGGCTCGTGCGCACGAGGCTGATGATGAGGAGCATCGGCAGCGCGGCGCCGAGATAGGCGAAGGCGACGGTGTAGACCGTGGACGCGATGTGGTCGCGCCCGATGCGCATGCCGCGCCGGAAGAGCTCCAGCCGTGACATGTCTGGGCTCACTGCTCGGAGCTCCCAGACCGCGGACGCCTGGGTGATCGTCACGTCGTTGAGCACCCCGAGCCCGGCGAGGACGATCCCGCACAGCGCGATGCCGGTGATGTCGACGTTGGGCGCGTACGCGGGCAAGAACCGCATGTTGTCGTCCAAGAGTCCTGTCACCTTCGTGGCGTCGACCGCCCACGCAGCGAGCACGGTCGTGATGACGAGGCCGAGGAAGGTGCCGAGGAGCGCGGTGGAGGTCCGTGCGTTGAACCCGTGCGCGAGGTAGAGGACGACGAACATCACGCTCGCGGACGTCACGAGGGCGACACCGATCACGCTCTCGCCGGAGAGCAACGCCGGGAGAGTGAACTTCACGACGACGACGAAGGAGATGACGAGCCCGGCCATCGCGGCCAGGCCACGCCAGCGCGCGACCGTGAGGACCACGAGCGCGTAGGCGATCGCGAGGATGGCGATCGGCACGTCACGCTTGAAGTCGAGGAACTGGTACTGGGTGCCTTCGAGGACCGCGTCGGGGATATCGAGGATCTTGTACTGGTCGCCGATCTCCACCCCCGCAGCGACATACTCCGACGGAACCTGGACGACGACGTCCTCGCCGGTCTCCTGCAGCTTCACCGGGACGTGGGAGTCGTCGATCGCCGGGCCGGTGACGGTCCCGTAGACGATCCCGGCGCTGTCGGCGGTCGGGTCGATGGTCTGCCCGGGGGCGTCGTGCGGCCACAGGACGACGAGGCCGACGATCGTCGCGAGGAGTGCTGGGACCAGGAGTGACGCGAGGATGACGCGGACGCGTCGTGAAGCCTTGGGGGCCGGTCCGTGAGAGTGGGCGTGTGCGCTCATCCGGTGATCATCTCAAGGTCTGGGTGCTCTCAGCGCATACGTCTGGCCTGCGGCTACAGGTCCCCGCGCTTCTGCAGGTGCCGCATGGCGACCCAGCCGATGGGGATGCGCAGCCAGTAGGTGACGACGCGGAAGAGGACCACGGCTGACGTCGCGATAGAGGCCGGGACGCTCGCGGTCGTGGTGAGACCCGTGACGAGCGCGAGCTCGATCGCGCCGAGGCCCCCGGGGGTCGGTGCGAGGGAGCCGACGGTGTTGCCCACGAGGAACACGACCGCGACGTCGATGAGCGAGACGTCGCGGCCGAACGCTGCGAGCGAGGCGTCGAACGCGAAGACGTAGCCGAGCGTCATGGTGGCGTTGCCGAGGATGCCGATCCCGATGCGCGCCGGCTGCCCGAGCATCTCGGACAGCCGCGGCCACAGCTGTTGGAACATCGGGCGGAGCCTGCTGTGCAGCCACCGGCGGACGACAGGCACGAGGAGCGCGGCTGCGCCGACCACGGCGACGGCGATGATCGCCGCGAGGACGGTCGCGGACGGGAGGCTCCGCAGCGCACCGCCGTCGCCGGTGAGCACGGAGAGCAGCACGAGGAGCAGGATCGTCACGACGAACTGCGACGCCTGGACGAGAGCGACGGTCGCGACCGCGAGCGACGTGCTCACGCCGCGCCGGGTGAGCATCCGCAGGTTGAGCGCCGCGGGCCCGATCCCGGCCGGGGCAGCGAGCGCGACGAAGGACGCTGCGGCCTGGACGAGCGTCGCGCGCACGAGAGGCAGCCTGACGGGCGAGAACGCCACGAACGTCACGGCGCCGCCGACCCAGGTGAGGAGCCCGAGGGCGAACGCGACGGCAGCCCACCAGGGCTCGGCGTCGAGGACGGCTTCCTCGATCTGGTCGAAGTTGATGGTGGTCACGACGACAGAGACGGCGATGATCGTGACGACGAGGGTGAGGATGGTCCGTGCCCCGAAGCGGACGAGCTGGACGGGCTCGACGTCGGCCTGGGGGAGGCGCTCGACGAGGGCGCTGCGGAGCCCGGGCAGGATCTCGCGCTGGGCTCGGAGCTGTTCGCGGGTGCTCGCGGGCAGGGCGACGCTCTGCATGAGCGGGCCCATGGCGATGATGTCGCTCTCGTCGAGGACCGCGACGGCGGAGGCCATGGCGCGCTCCGCGCCGACCCGGATCGCGAGGACCGTGATCATCTGCGTGAGGTCCATCCGCCGGGCGAGGGCGGAGGAGGCGACGTCTCCTGACTCCCAGCCGGTGAGCCACACCTGCGGCTCGGCGTACGGACCGGTGCCGACGAGCACGACGTCGGACGTGAGGGCGCGGTGCGCGAGCCCGGCGGAGTGCGCGATGTCGAGCTGGCGCCAGGCGTCTCGCAGGACGTCGTCGGTGATGCGTTCGACGGGCATGTCGCGCAGGGGGACGGTGCCGACGGCGTGCTGCTGGACGAGGAGCATCGAGTCGTCTGCCTCGGCGATCCCCTCGAGCGTGGGGGAGCGGACGCCTGCGGCCTGGGCGGCGTACGCGAGGAGGGCTGCCCGCTCGGCGACGGCGCGCAGGGAGATGGCCGACCGGCCGTCGAGCCCTCGGAGCCGCAGGGAGCGCCAGGCGCGGGTGAGGAAGCCGATGACCTGGCGGTCGCCGTCGAGCACGACGACGTCGAGGCGGGGGCCGTGCTCTTGGGTGAGGGCGTAGACGCGGCTGTCGGAGTACCGGGCGATCGAGAGCGCGGAGGCGTCTGGCTCGGTGACCTGTCCGCCGTGGACGTGCACCTCGTCTGCGACGTCGCGGACGCGGACCAACGACACGGGGTGGAACCCGGCGCGGCGCACGCCGTCGACGAGGTCGTCGCCGTAGGCGCGCTCGCTGCGCACGCCGGCGACGTAGCGGACGCCCAGCCCGGCGAGGCGTCCGAGGAGGAGGGTGAGGAGCACCCCGGCGAGGGAGACCTGGCCGATGACGAGGACGATCGCGAGGGAGACCCACAGGAGGTTCCAGGAGAAGGAGACCGTGCGGCGTCGTGCGCGTCCGGCTGCGGTGAGGAGCCCGGTGACGCCGGCGACGTAGCCGGGGACGGTCAGCGTCGAGACGCCCCGCAGGGGGACGGACATCCCCTGGATGAGGTCGGCGGAGCCCCAGGTGACGAGGCTCCACGTGACGACGGCGGCGAGTGCGAGCCCGAGCACGAGCGCGGCGATGCACTCGACGACCTGCCGTCCGAGCCGGCGGATCGCGATCTCGGCGAGGACGGCGAGGGGGACGAAGAGCGTGACGAGGCCTTCGAGGACGGCCACGGGCAGGAAGAGGACGCTCGCGAGGACGGAGGAGAAGCTCTGGACGTCGGACTGGACGCCTTCGGTGGTGCCGTGACCGAAGACAGCGAGGACGAGGACGAGGACGGCGGCCAGCGCGGTGAGGATGATCGCGAGGAGGTCGCGGGGCTGGCGGACACGGTCGAGGGGGGTGTCGACGACGAGGACGGAGAGGCGTTCGTCGTCGTCCTGCACGCGGGGTCGGCCGGGTCCTGTCCCGAGCGGCGCGTCGGGCACGTGGTAGTCACCGACGTCGTGCACCACCGGCTCGGGGCGCTCGGAGGTCGACATGTTTGCGAGTCTATGGTCAGCCCTTGCGGATACCGCGGCGTTATCACGGGGCGTCGGTCACGTGTCGGTGACGTCTCGTCAGGTCAGTCTGGCGTCGCGGACCTACCATGGCTCTCACCGACAAGAAAGAGCAGCCATGTCACGCAGGTCGTCCACCTCGTCCACCGCCCAGAAGGCCCGACAGCCTGCCGCCACCGTGTCTGGCTCGCTGCGCAGGGTCTGGTGGATCCCGCTGCTGCGCGGGCTGTCCCTCATCGTCCTGGGGCTCCTGCTCATGGTCGAGCCGCTGGGCGTGCTGTCGACGCTGGTCGTCGTGTTCACGGTCTTCCTCCTCATCGACGGGTTCGTCGCGGTGCTCCAAGGTCTCGTGAACCGGGACCAGCAGGGGTGGCGGTGGTGGCTCGTGCAGGGCGCGGTCGACCTCGTGTTCGCGGTCATGGTCGTCGTGTGGCCGAGCGTGACGGCTCTCGCGCTCTTCTACCTGCTCGTCGTGTGGGCGCTCTCTCTCGGTGTCGTCGCGATCATCGGAGCGGCTGCGCTCCTGCGCAACCGCGACCTCGCATGGCCGTGGCTCCTGAGCGTGGGGCTGCTGTCGACGCTCTTCGGGCTGATGCTCCTCACCAAGCCCCAGACGGTCGGGGGCGTCCTGAGCGTCACCGTCACGGTCTTCGGCATCTACGCCTTCGCGTCCGGGGCCGTCCACGTGGTCTCGGCGTTCTCTGTGCGCTCTGTGGCCCAGTACATCGACAAGGCGCTCGACGGGGAGAGCCCGGTGCTCGACGCGATCGTCGAACGGCGTGCGGAGTCTGCACGCGCGGCCGGTGCACGCGCTGAGAATAAGGAGGCTGTCCGCGACGAGGCGAAGCGGCTCACCGGCGGGATCATCGTCCTCGACGACCCGGACGACGGGCACGCGTCATCCGACGCCCAGGACACGCAGCCACTCCTCGGGAAGGAACGCGTAGCCGACGAACGCCACCACGTCGAGGATCGTGTGGGCGACGACGAGCGGCATGACGCGCCGGCGCCCCCAGCGTGACGTGTAGAACCAGGTGAACAGGACGCCCATGACGACGTTCCCGACGAACGGCCCGAAGCCCTGATAGAGGTGGTAGGAGCCGCGCAGCAACGAGCTCGCGACGATGATCTTCACGCGTGACCAGCGCAGGTCGTCGAGCCGTTCGGTGAGGTACGCGACCACGATGACCTCCTCGAGCAGCCCGTTCTTCAGCGCCGCGAGGACGAGGACCGGGATCGTCCACCAGTACGGGTCGAGCGTGGCCGCCTGGACGTCGACCGTGATCCCGAGCGCGCGGCCGGCGGCGTAGAGCGCGAGGCCGGGGATGCCGACGGCCGCCGCCAGGGCGAGTCCGTACCCCGTGTCGCGCACGGGGCTCGCCCGGTCGAGGCCGATCCGGGCGAGGGTCCCGCGACCGCGCGCGGACAGCAGGTAGAGCGCGAGCGCCACGGGCACGAGCGTGAACCCGATCGACAACAGCTGGTACGTGAGGTCGAGGTAGGGGCGTGGTGACTGCGACGTGTTGAGCGCGGTCGACTGCTCCCCCAGCGGGGTGCCCTCGGTGAGGCGCGCGACGATGTTCGTCAGCGCGTAGACCCCGGAGCGGCCCAGGCTGAGGCCGAGGACGATCCAGATCTCCACGCCGATCCGTCGGCGGGCCGACCGGTCGAGGACGTCGCCGGAGGCGGGGAGCGGGCGGTCCGGCAGGGCTCGGTCCGCTGCCGCGGGTGTCGGGTCGAGGGGCATGGAGTTCGTTATAGCACCGGGTCCTGGACGTCGGGAGGCCTGCGGCGGCTCGGGATGTGGTCAGTCGTGGTGGACGAGCTCGTGGCCCTGGTGCTCGGCGGGCTCGAGCTGGAACGTGCAGTGGCTGATCGCGAAGTCGGTGGACAAGCACTCGGCGAGGGCATCGAGGACCTCTCCGGACCGGCCTCGTGCGATGCACTCGTCGTCGACGACGACATGGGCCGAGAGGGCAGGGACCCCGCTCGTGATGGTCCACGCGTGCAGGTCGTGGACGTCGACCACCCCGGGGACTCCTCGGACGTGCTCGCGCACGGTGTCGAGATCGAGACCGCGCGGGGTCGCCTCCAGCAGGACGTCGACGACCGAACGCAGGAGCGACCATGCGCGCGGCAGGATGAAGAGCCCGATCGCGAGCGACGCGACGACGTCGGCCCGGGCGTAGCCGGTGGTCGCGATGACGACTCCCGCGATGATGACAGCGACGGAGCCGACGAGGTCTCCGAGGACCTCGAGATAGGCCCCACGGAGGTTGAGGCTCTCCTTCTCGCCCTGGCGCAGCAGCAGGAGGCTTGCGAGGTTGGCGAGCGCGCCGAGCGTCGCGGTGACGAGCATGAGCGTGGTCCCGACCTCGGGAGGGTCGTCCCACCGCTGCACCGCCTCGACGATGACCCAGACGGCGAGCCCTCCGAGGAGCAGCGCGTTGGCGAGCGCGGCGAGGATCTCGGCACGCTGGAGGCCGAACGTCCGGCTCTTGTCGGGCGGTCGGGCGGCCAGACCGGTCGCGAGGAGCGCGATCGCGACGCCGGTGGCGTCGGTGAGCATGTGGCCGGCGTCGGCCAGGAGCGCGAGCGACCCGGAGACGAGACCGCCGACCACCTGGATCCCGACGACGCTCAGGGTGATCGCGAGCACCCAGACGAGGCGCTGGCGGTGACGGCCGGTCGCGGTGCCGTGGGTGTGGCTGTGCCCGCCGCTCATCGCGGGGACGTCCGGGAGCCGGGTGAGATCGACGGCCCGGTCCTCGACGACGGCCCGGTCCAGGCAGCGACCCGACCAGGAGCCTCGTGGCGCTCCCCGAGCGCGCGCGCGGCCGTGACCAGTGCAGACATCTCGGAGGGCGTGAAATGAGGTGCGACGCCCGGCACGATCGTCGTCATCTCGCGATCGTATCGCGTCGCCCGTGAGCCTGACCAAGGACCCACCGAGGCCGACCCGCGATGTTGTTAATATGACGCCATGCGGGCAGGGCTCACATCCCGTCCCTGACGCCCGCAGCGATCCCATGATGGAGCATCTCGATGAAGACCCCCCGTACCGCTGCCGTTGCAGTGTCCCTGGCGCTGTTGGGCGCCCTTGCTGCGTGCGGCGGTGAGTCGGACTCGCCCGCTCCCGAGGTCGCGTCTGATGCTCCGGCCCCGACCCACACAGACGTCGACGCCTCGTTCGCGCAGCTCATGACGGTGCACCACCAGACCGCTGAGGAGATGTCCGGTCTCGCCGAGATCAACGGCGGGTCGCAGGACATCAAGGACCTCGCGGTCAACATCACGGACGTCCGGGACACCGAGGTCGACGCGATGACGTGGTGGCTCAAGGTGTGGGGCGAGGAGAGCGCGGCGAGCGCCGAGGCGAACGGTCTGGACTACACGAGCATGCAGATGGACGGGCTCTCGCCCGAGGAGGTCATGTATCAGCTCGGAGGTCTTTCTGGGGCGGAATTCGACCAGCGCTATCTCGAGCTCATGATCGTCCACCACAAGAATGCGAACAACGCCGCACAGAAGGAGATCAGGGACGGCGCCAACGGCGACGCCATCCGGCTCGCTGAGGCGATCGTCGCGACCCAGAACGAGGAGATCACCACGATGGAGACGATGCAGACGGCGCTCACCGGATTCTGAGGACGGTCGCCTGGCCGTTCAGGGAAGGACGCGTTCTCCGACGGTCCGTGCTGTCCCGTAGACCGCGAGGAAGTAGCTCGTGCTGCTCGGGACGTCGATGTCGACGTCGATGCTCGCGGTGGCGCTCGCGAGGTGCAGCGGCGGCGTCGTGAACACCGCGATCGTCGGTCCGCCGCAGGACGCACCGTCCGTGGCGGTCAGTGCTTCGTCTGTCTCGGCGGCGACGAGCGAGATGGTGTAGGCGATGGGCCGCGCGCACGTCAGCACGAGGGCCAGCGACTCGTGACCAGGACCGGCAGGCAGGCTGATCGACGACGCCCCCGACCCCGCAGCGTCGATCAGCAGCGTCGACCCGTCGAGCTCGGACGGCATGAGCTCGGGGTTGTCGTGCCAGAACTCGACGGCGCTCTGCGCCGTGCCGTCCGGAAAGGCGTCGGTGACGGGCGGCCGTTCTCGCAGAGCGCCGTGGTGCGCGCGCTGCGGTGGGTGCGGACGCTCGTCCGGCGGTGCGCAGCTCGTGGACGTCACGGTGAGCAACGCCGCGGCCACGAGGGCGGCCGTCGTGTGCGCGCCGTGCTGCATCCGCTGCCTCCTGCGGGTCGCAGGTCGATTGCTCGACCCTGGGGAATATCCGCCAGGCTAGCACCGGGATTTCGTCGGTGAGAAGTATTTCTAGGGTGATTGACCGGGTGGTTGTCGATAAACCGTCCGGTCATTGCTGAGGGAAATTCACTGACCGTTGGTCGGTGAGGTTATCGGTATTATCCGTTCCGATTCTTGCGCCACCTGGACCAGACCAGGACGCCGATCCCGGCGCAGAGGCCGAGCGTGCCGCCGATGATGATGCCAGGCCACGGGAGGGAGTCCTCGGTGTCGGTGTCAGCGTCAGCGGCGGTCGAGGTTGCCTCGGCGGACGGTTCCGGTGCGGTCGTCGATGTGTCGGTCGGTTCGGCGGAAGGGGACTCGAGGGGCTCCTCGAGCGCGGTCACCTCGGGAGCCGGGTCGACGGTGCTGGCGGGGTCTGCGACCGAGAAGGCGAAGGTGCCGTCGATCGGGTGGCCGTCGGCGGACACGACCCGCCAGGTGACGCCGTAGGGGCCGTTGGCGAGCGGCGGCATGTCGAAGGTCGCGCTCGCCCCGTCGATCGCGGGCACGCCGGCAGCGACCTGGGTTCCTGCGTCGTCGACGACGAGGACCTGGCTGCCGACGGCCTGGATCTCGTCGGTGAACGTCAGCGTGATCTGCGGGGGGCTGACGGTGAGCTCGGCGCCGTCGGCCGGGTCCGAGCTGATGATGCTGTCGTGCGCGCTGGCCGGCGCGAGGGAGACCGCCACGAGCCCGAAGGTGGCGAGGAGCAGGGCAAGGAGGCGTGCGACGTGGGTTCTCACAGCGTCCACCCTAACCGGGAGCCTCACGAATCCATCGGATGCGCACCCGGAGCCTGACGCGACCGTCGCCGCGTGGGCCGCAAGCGAGGTGGTGCGGCTCTTGCCCGTTGTGCGGCATTCCCCTAGGGTGAACAGCGGGGTGACACGAGTCACCTGCGGAGACCTCAACGAAGAGAGTCGACATGTCACCAGCACGTCCGAGGCGCCGAGGGCGCCTCTCCCTCACGGTCGCGGCTGTCGCGACCGCAGCGCTCGTCACGTCCGGGGCTGCCGCCGCAGGCCCGGTAGCACCCGCGGTCGCAGACGTCTCGGCCAGCAGCACTTTCTCGGCCGGCCGCTCCACACCGTCCGTCGACCTCGGTGAGAACGTCATCGTCTTCGACGAGTCGATGGCGACCGCGGACATCGAGTCGCAGGCGAACGCGATCGCCGACGCCCAGGTCGACAACGAGATGGGCACCGCCCGCTGGAGCCTGCTGTTCAAGCCCGGCACCTACGGGACCGCCGCCGACCCGCTGCAGATCCGGGTCGGCTACTACACCGAGGTCGCCGGTCTCGGCGCGTCCCCGGCCGACGTCGTCATCAACGGCAAGATCGAGAGCTACAACCGCTGCCTCACCGCAGACAACTGCATCGCGCTGAACACCTTCTGGCGCTCGTTGTCGAACCTCACGCTCGACATCAGCGCCGAGGGACAGGACGGGTGCCGCGGGACGGCCAACTTCTGGGCCGTCTCCCAGGCTGTCTCGGTCCGTCGGCTCGACGTCCGTGCAGACGAGGGCGACCCGACCTTCTCGCTCATGGACTACTGCACGAACGGCCCGCAGTACGCCTCGGGCGGGTTCATCGCCGACTCCCGCTTCGGCACCGTCGTCAACGGCTCCCAGCAGCAGTGGCTGACGCGCAACAGCGTCGTGGACGAGTGGAGCAACGGCGTCTGGAACCAGGTCTTCTCCGGGGTCGAGGGCGCGCCCGACGACGCCGGCTTCCCCGACCCGACGTACACGACCGTGGACAACACCCCGGTGAGCCGCGAGAAGCCGTACCTCTTCGTCGACTCCCGTGGCGCCTACAAGGTCCGCGTGCCCCAGGCGCAGACCGAGAGCCGAGGGATCTCGTGGGCCGACGGCACGACCGCCGGGCGCAGCATCTCGCTCTCAGACTTCTACGTCGCGTCTCCTGGCGACTCGGTGAAGACCATCAACAGCCAGCTCGCACGCGGCAAGAACCTCCTCCTCACCCCGGGCGTCTACGACGTAGACAGCAGCATCACGGTGAAGCGGGCGAACACCGTCGTCCTGGGCATGGGCCAGGCCACGCTGACCGCGGTGGGAGGGTCCACCCCCTTGGTCGTCTCAGACGTCCCCGGGATCGTCGTCGCGGGAGTGACGATCGACGCGGGAACCGAGAAGTCTGACGTGCTGCTCCAGGTCGGCAGCGTGCGCAACGGCAACGGCAACGGCAACAGCTCGTCGAGCTGGCTCCGCAAGATCACGACGCCTAACCCCATCACGCTCTCCGACGTCTACTTCCGCGTCGGTGGACCGCACGTCGGCAAGACCGACACCGCGATGCGGATCGACGCCGACGGCGTGCTCATCGACCACACCTGGGTGTGGCGTGCCGACCACGGCGTCGAAGGCTTCACGGACGGCGTGAACGGCGACACCGACCGGTGGAACACGAACACCGGCACCACCGGTGTCGTGGTCACCGGCGACGACGTGACCGCCACCGGCCTCTTCGTCGAGCACTTCCAGCAGCGCAACCTGCTCTGGGAGGGCGAGCGCGGGACAGTGATCCTGTTCCAGAACGAGCTGCCCTACGACCCGCCCACGCAGGCCGACTGGACCCAGCCCGACGGGACGCTCGGCTGGCCGGGATACACGGTGGCCGCTGACGTGGAGACCCACACGTTGTTCGGGGCAGGTGTCTACGTGTTCAACCAGAACAACCCCGACATCGTGACAGCGTCCGGCTTCTCGGTGCCGAGCACGCCCGGGGTCCAGCTGAACCACGTCATGACCGTCAACCTCAACGCCGGGACCGTCCAGCACGTCGTCAACGACACCGGTGCACAGGTCGACTCGAGCGCACCGGGTGTGCCGAGCTTCGTCACGGTGTACCCGGAGCCGTGACCGACAGCTGACCGACAGCTGACCGACAGCTGATCGACCGGACGACGCTGCGGGCCTGGTGGGACCTCCCACCGGGCCCGCGGTGCGTCGTGACGCGCTCAGCCGGTCAGGTGGAGTCGCGTCCGACGACGGCGAGGACGTCCGGCGGCCAGGGCAGCCGGCCGTCGTCGCCGTCCAGGGCCGCGATCGTCGCGGCGGCCAGGTAGGCGGCCTGCAGCTCGATGGACTGGGAGATCGTGCTCAGCGCCGGGCACGCGAGCCGGGCAGCAGGGGTGTCGTCGACGCCGATGACCGCCACGTCGGTCGGGACCGCCATCCCTTCGGCTCGCAGCCCGGCGAGGACGGCGAGCGCCACGTCGTCGTTGTATGCGGCGACGGCGTCGGCCCCGGCGTCGTGCCAGATCGTCGCGGCGGAGCGGGCCGAGGCGACCTCGAGCTCGAGCGTGGCCACGACGGGTGCGGGCAGGCCTGCTGCTGTGCACGCCTCGGTGACGCCGACGAGGCGCGGCTCGGAGAACTCCGCGAGGCGAGAGTCGGTCGGCCCTGCCCAGCCGATCCGTCGACGCCCGCGTGCGACGAGGTGCTCGACCTGCATCTGGCCGATCCGGCGCTGGGAGACGGCGTACGACGTGGCGTCCGGGTGGCCTGCGTCGATCCGGGTGCCGACCACCCGGATGCCTGCTCGGCGCATCGACTGGACGTCCTGCGGGGCGAAGGCGGTGAGCCCCACGACGGTGTGCGGTGTGACGACCCGCCACAGGTCGGAGAGGGGGCGAGGGCCTCGGCCGTGGTGGACGAGGACGGACATGCCTCGCTCGGCGAGGTCGTCGGCGAGGTGGTCGAGGAGCGTGTCGATGACCGGGCCGATGGGCCAGTGGGGCAGCACGACGAGGACGAGGTCGCTGCGGCCGCGTCGCAGGGTGCGGGCTGCGGCGGACGGTGCGTAGCCGAGCTGTTCCGCTGCCTCGAGCACACGGCGGCGGGTGGCGTCGGAGATCGTCGTGCCCGAGCGGTCGTTGAGCACGTAGCTCACCGTGGTGCGTGACACGCCGCTGGCGTGCGCCACGTCCGCGCTGGTCACTGCCACTGTGCCTCCTGCCCTAGATCCTCACCTCGACGATAGCTGCGTGGCGTGCGTCCGGACGTCACCGTGCGGCTGCTGAGCAGCCTGACCCGTGCCGCCGCGCCGGGCGGTGCGGGGTTTCCTATGCTGGCCATGACAGGTGCTCGTTCTCGAGGAGTGGGGTGACGGTCATCGACGACGTGGGGACGACGGCAGCCAAGTACGACATCAAGCGAGATCTCAAGGCCGTGTACTCGGCACCGACGACAGACTTCGTCCGTGTCTGCGTGCCACCGATCCAGTATCTCGCGGTCGACGGTGCTGGTGACCCGAACACCGCGCCCGCGTATGCCGAGGCGATCGAGACTCTCTTCGGGCTGTCCTACGCCGTGAAGTTCGCGAGCAAGACGACGCTCGGTCGCGACTACGTGGTCGGTCCGCTCGAGGCGCTGTGGCGGTCGGGGGACCTGGGCGCGTTCGTGTCGCGCGACAAGGGCGCGTGGGAGTGGACGGCGATGATCGCGCAGCCCGCGTGGATCACGGCGGAGCTCGTCGACACCGTCCACGCCCGGCTCGCCGCGACGAAGGATCTTCCCGCCTCGGAGCGGGTCCGGCTCGTCGTGCTCGACGAGGGGGACTCGCTGCAGATCCTCCACATAGGCTCCTACGACGACGAGGCGCCCACCCTGCACCGGCTCCACGAGGAGCACATGCCCGCGAACAGCCTCACGTTCGCCGGCGACCACCACGAGGTCTATCTCAGCGACGCGCGCCGCACCGCTCCCGCGCGGCTCAGGACGATCCTGCGGCAGCCGGTCGCGCCGCTCTGACGACGAGCGACGTGCCGGCCGACGCCGGTGGCTCCTGGGCCTCGACGGTCACGCGAGGAGCGTGTCGCCGATGTATCCGCCCTCGGAGCAGCCGGGCGGGATCGCGAAGACGGCCGAGCCGATCGGGGTGGTCCACTGGTTGAGGAGGTCGAGCTCGTCGAGCCGACGCTGGAGGGGGACGTACTGGGCGTCGACGTCGACCTGGTAGGCGGCGAACAGGAGACCCGAGCTCGAGACGTCGTCCCCGGTGGGAGCGCCGTCGTAGCTGTACCCGCGGCGGAAGATCCGCTGCGAGGTGTCCTCGGAGCGGGCCCGGCGCAGGTGGGAGAACTCCGGGATGACGGGGAAGCCGATCGCGGTGGTCGCGTCGAAGTCGGGCTCGTCGTGCTCGTCGGTGCCGGTGAGCGGTGCGCCGTGCGCGAGGAACCGCCCGGTGGACTGCTCTCGTCCGCTGCGGTCGAGGCGGTCCCAACCGTCGAGGTCCATGCGGATCCGTCGCAGGACGAGGCTCGTCCCGCCGGCGAGCCACCCGTCGGCGATCCAGACGACGTCACCGAAGTCGGTCGTGGTCGGTGCGGGGTTGACGGTGCCGTCGACCTGGCCGAAGAGGTTGCGCATGGTGGTGCCGGACTTCTCCGAGCCGTGGGCCCGACGGAAGCCGGTCTGGACCCAGCGCACCGTCGTGAAGCTGCGGGAGTCCTTGAGGAGCATCCGCTGGGCGTGGGCGACCGTCAGCGCGTCGTCGGCGCCGATGTGGACGAGGAGGTCCCCGCCGCTCCACGCGTCCTCGAGCTGGTCGATCGTGAACTCCGGCAGCGGACGCAGCCACTCGGGTGGCGCGGCGGCGTCTGTCGCTGCGCGACGGACGAGCTCGGGGCCGAACCCGAACGTCACGGTGAGGCGCGCGGGGATGCGGGCGAGCTCGGGCTCCGAGTCCGCGAGCGCCTCCATGCCCTGTGTCAGCCGTGCGGCGTCGTCGGTGAGCACCTTCATGAGGCGGCGCAGGCTGTCACGGTCGACCTCGGGACGCAGGTCGAGCGCCAGGTAGGTCGCGTGCGCCTGGGGCGGGGTCTCGACCCCGGCTTGGTGGATGCCGTAGAAGTCGATCGTGCTGGCACCGTTGAGGGCCTGCTCGGCCTCGGTGGTCGGGGCGTCCGGGGTGTCGTCCTGTGCGAGCGCGTCCGCGCCGATCGCGGCGACAGCCCCGATCCCGGCGACAGCCCCTCCGAAGAGGAGCTGTCGCCGGGAGGGTCCGCCGCGACCAGGGGCGTGCGCCTGGTCGCGGGACGTCATTCGTTCATGTCCGTCTCGGACGGGGTCGCGTCGGTCATGTCGCCCATGTCGCTCATCTCGTCGTCTGCGCCTTCGTAGTTCTCGTTCGCGCCCGAGTAGTCCTTGGCGGGCGCCGTGAACTCGACGGTGGAGTCGTCGGAGAAGGTCAGCGTGAAGGTGATCTCGTCACCGGCCGTGACCGGGTCGACGAGGTCCATGAGCATGATGTGGTTGCCGCCCGGCGCGAGCATCAGGTCGCCGCCCGCGGGGATGGTGAAGCCGCCGTCCTTCGCGCGCATGGCCATCTCGCCGTCCTCGTTCTCCACGGTCTCGTGCAGCTCGACCATGCTGGACGCTGCGGTGGTGGCGGAGGTCACGGTGACGTCTTCGGTGCCGGAGTTCTTGAGGTCGCCGAAGGCAGCCGACATCCCCTCGTCGGCAGCCTTGACCCAGGCGTTCTCGATGGTCACGGACTCGGCGGCGGTGCTCGCCGTGGTCGCGGCAGGAGCGTCGGACGATGCCGCCGGGGACTCGGTCGTCGTGTCGGAGCTGCTGCACCCGGCCAGGGCGAGGAGGGCGACGGTGGCCAGGGCGACGGTGGGCTTGGTCAGGCGTGCAGACATGTGAGTCTCCTTCGGTAGGGGTGAAGCAGGAAGAGCACGCAGGACCGGTGCGGTCCGGCGGAGGGTCACGAGGGGTCGCCGGGCTGGTTGGGAGGACGACGGCGCACGAGACGCGGCACCCCCCAGAAGAGGGCGGTCGCGACGAGCGCGCCCGCCGCACCGACGACGACGGGCCGGACCCACGACGGCGACGTCGAGGTGTCCGTGGTGGTGCTGGCGGCGGCGTCAGCAGAGGGTGCCTCCGACGCCTCGGTGTCTGGCGCGGACCCCTCGGCGTCAGGCGCCGTCGCGGACGGCGGAGCGGTGTCCGTCGTGCCGGTCGTGCCAGCGGCCTGGGCGTCGCCGACGGTGAAGGGGACGACGCCGGAGATCGGGTGACCGTCGGCCGACACGACGCGCCAGCGCACCTCGTACGACCCGTCCGGGATGTCGTCTGCCAGCGGCACGACGAGGTCGGCGTCCTCGATCGTGGGGTCACCGTCGGTCCAGGTGGCACCGCTGTCGTCGGTGACGATCACCGCGGGGCCGATGGTGAGGATGTCGTCCGAGAACGTCAACGTCACGTACGTCGGGGCGACGTCGAGATGCTCCCCCTCACCAGGGGAGCTGTCGAGCAGCTCGTCGTGCGCGCTGGCTGACGGTGCGCCGACCGTGACGAGGAACGCGAGGAGCGCTCCGGTCCCGGCCGTGCGCAGGGCAGCGCGAGGTGGATGAACAGTCATGTCGGGTACGACCTTCGGTGGAAGGTCCGCGCACGGCGCAGCGACAGCGAGCAGCCGTCGACGACCGCCCAGACCGCCCGGTGCTCCGTCAGGGGAGGGTGGGCGTCCGGTCGTTCACCTGTCGGTGCTCTTCAGCCGGAGGTCTGTGGCGCTGTGCGCAGACACGTCAGGACAGCACGACCGGTCCGGGGCACGACGGTGTCGCGCCACGACGGCGGGTGCTGTGTGGGACTCAGACCAACGACAGGACGGGTGGGCCGCGACGGACCACACCGGAGGACATCACCGGCAGGGCGACCGGCACCCAGGTCCCCGCGGCGCTCGCCAGCGCGGTGCGCGGGTGCGCCGGCAGAGCGGCGACCCGGACGACCGGCGGCAAGAGGAACGCAGCGACACGGCTGGACAGACGCGTGAGACGCGACAGGACGGCTTCGCCCCGCTGCAGGACGACGATCGTCACGACGCCCGCGAGCGCGTGGGCGAGCCACATCCACCCGGCGCTGTGCCCGGCATGGGCCATCGACCCGGTCGTCGAGCTGAGGACGACGAGCGCTGACTGTGCGTCGTGACCGGCGTGCAGCCCTCCGTCGCCGACGACCTGGGCCGTCCCGGTCGTCCCGAGGACGAAGAGCGTGTGGAAGAGGATCTGGCTCAGCGCCACCGACCCTGTGAGGCGCAGCCACGAGCGGCGCAGCCCCGCGAGGGCGACGCAGGCCGAGGTCGCGAGCAGGAGGGGGACCGCGATGCCGAGGATGCCTGGCACCGTGCCGCCGGCGAGGACGTGCGAGAGGAGCGCGACGAACGTCGAGAAGGCAGCCGCGACGAAGCCGTGCGTCGCGCGGGACGCGCGCGAAGGCGTGCCTAGCACGCTTGTGCCCCGACTGCTCATGACCTAGATCCTAGGCGATCGATCTCACGAGACACCGTTCGTTCCCAGACCGTGACCGATGCCACAACCTGGTCGAGCGCGTCTCGAGAAGCCTCGGGACGCGCTCGGACCGGGTCGCGGCACGCTCTGGGAAACCGACGCGACCCGGCGAGGGCCCCGACCGCAGGCGGTGTCAGCCGACGCGGATGAAGACGGGGTCGGCCTGCCAGATGTCGCGGAACTGGATCGTCTTGCCCGGGCGGGGTGAGTCGATCTGGGTGTTGCCGCCGGCGTAGATCGCGATGTGGCCGGGGGAGTAGATGAGGTCGCCGGGCTGAGCGTCGGCGCGGGAGACGATCGTGCCCACGCCGGCCTGCGCGGACGAGGTCCGGGGCAACGAGATGCCGACCTGAGCGAAGACGTACGACGTGAACCCGGAGCAGTCGAAGCCCGACGGCGTGCTGCCGCCCGAGACGTACGGGACGCCGACGTAGCGGCTGGCCGCGTCGATGATCGCGCTGCCGCTCGCCGACGCAGGCACCGCGACAGGAGCAGCCTCGATCACGGGAGCCGCCTCCGTGACGACGGTCGACGTGACTGCCGAGCGCTCCGCCGAGCGCGACGTCGTCGCACGCACAGGCTCCGGCTCCACGACGGGCTCCGGGACCGGCTCGGGCGCCGGCGTCACGGTGATGGTCGTCAGCTCGACGGACCAGGTCGCGTCCGCCGTGCTCGTCACAGCGGGTGCCGTCTCGAGGGCGGCGCGGGCCTGCGTCGTCAGCGCGTCGAGGTCGACGGTGGTCGAGGCGGACGGTGCTGTCGAGGCGCTCGCGGGGGCAGCGCCCATGAGAGAGACGAGAAGGCCCGACGACGCGGCGAAGAGTGCTGTGCGTCGGCCGATGATGCTGGCGCTGGTGCTCGCGCTCGTCGCGAGATCGGTCAGGGGCGTGCGTGCTCGTCGGTCTGAGCGGTGCTGGGCCGGGCGGGGTCGAACAGTCATGTCTCTCCATGACGCCTACGAGGTTAGCTGTCGGGTTCGGGCTGGAGAACTGCGCCCGGCCGTTCGGACGAGTCCGAGCGGCTTCACCCCGAGGGCGCTGCGTGCAGCGCCCAGATCTGGGTCCCCCATCCCTGCCAAGAAGATCGTCGAGACCTCGAGCGGTGGCAGGGCTAGACGTCCGCTCGAGCGCTCCACGTGGCGGTCGCCGTGTGAAGCACTCCGAACATATGTCGCCTACCTTGGGTATGTCACGGGGAGGTTACGGGTGATCTTCCCCAGGGGCGGGTGAAGTCCGGGTGGAACGGTGCCGATCTCAGTGCGTCGCGCTGGCTGCGGGTCGGACGACCTGATAGATCGCGTGGTCCTGCCAGCGCCCCGCGATCTGGAGATAGTCGGGTGCTGTGCCGATGCGGACGAAGCCGTTGCGCTGCAGCACACGCTGCGACGCAGCGTTGTGCAGGAGCGTCTCGCCCTGCACGCGGTGCAGCCCGAGGACGTCGAACGCGACCCGCACCGCGTCGCCCACCGCGGCCGTCGCCAGGCCGTGCCCGTTCGCGTGCGCGCTCACCCAGTAGCCCACGCTGCACGACTGGAACGCGCCGCGGACGATGCCGCTGAGCGTGATCCGGCCGACAACCTCCCCCGCACCGTCGAGGATCGTCAGCGGCATGCAGGTCCCCTGGGCGTGCTGCTCCAGCACGGCCTCGACGACGGCCCGCTGACCCTGCTCGGTGAAGTACGTGTCCGGCCGGGCGGGCTCCCACGGCGCGAGGAACTCCCGGTTGCGCACCATGAGGTCTGCGAACGTCGCGGCGTCGTCGAGCGTCGTGAGGCGGGTGGGGCCGGGCGACGGCATCATCCGACGCGACCCAGGGCGATCGCCGCATACATGAGGGCCGCGACCGTCTCGCCGTCCGTGATGGTCCCGTCCCGCACGAGCCCCATGACCTCGGACCACGGGAGCGTCCGGGTGCCCGTGATGCCCTCGGCAGCCTGCTCGGCGGCCTCCTCGGCGGTGTGCAGGCCCCGAGCGAGGTAGACGTGCTCGATCGCGTCGCAGACGCCGTTGAGCGCGAACATCGTGCCGAGCCGTTCCCACGACGACGCGGCCAGGCCCGTCTCCTCGCGGAGCTCGCGCTGGGCGGCGAGCAGCAGGTCCTCGCCGTCCGAGCCGCCCGCGGGCACCTCCAAGGACAGGGTGCTGGTCGCGTACCGGGCCACCTCCACGAGGACGACCTCGTCGTCCTCCGTGAGCGGCACGACGAAGACCGAGGGGTTGCGAATCTCGACCACGCCGTAGATCCCCGGGGTGCCGTCGGGCCGGTCGACGGCATCCTCGCGGACCCGGATCCACGGGTTCTCGTAGACGACGGTCGACGTGCGGGTGGTCCAAGGATTCATCGAACCAGTCTCGCAGAGCGACCGGCACGTCGGCGTGAGACCCTGGCGGCAGAGCCCTGCGGGCTCCCGGACGAGCGGTGCCGTACCCGGTGTGCGACAAGACGGCGCCTTGGAGGCAGTCATGTCCTGGATCGTTCTTGTCGTGTCCGGAGTTCTCGAGGCCGTGTGGGCCACCGCGCTCGGAAGGTCCGACGGCTTCAGCCGCCTCGGACCGTCGGTCGTGTTCGGTGTCGCGCTCGTCGCGAGCATGGGAGGCCTCGCCTACGCGATGCGTGAGCTGCCGGTCGGCACGTCGTACGCCGTCTGGGTCGGTATCGGTGCTGCGCTCACCGTCACGTACGCGATGCTCACCGGCACCGAGACCGTCTCGCTCGTGAAGATCCTCCTCGTGCTGGGCATCGTGGGCTGCGTCGTCGGCCTCAAGCTCCTCCACTGACGCGCCGGGCCGGGCCGCGCCGGGCCGCGCCGGGCCGGGCCGGGCAGCCCGGCCCTCCCCTCCCACGCCTCCCCCTCCCGGCTCGGTTGGCCCTCCCCTCTCCCCCGACTCGGCCCGGCGCTCCTCTCCCCAGCTCCCCCCGCCTGCTGGTCAGCGGGCCTCCGGTGAGGTCGGTACGTGTAGTCGAGTTCGGCAAATCCGACCGACGGTCTCGACTCGCAGTGTCGAACTCAACGGCTGGGACCGGGGTCGGGACCGGGGTCGGGACCAGGGTCGGGACCGGGGCTAGGACCGGGGGGGGGTTGGGACCGGAGTTGGGAGCAGAGGTGGGGGCCAGGGAGACGCAGCACGGGAGGCGTCGGGGCTCTGGTGCATGGATAGAATGGGTCCGTGGAGACTCTGGCTGTCATCGTGTTCCGACCAGTTATCGACGGATGAGCGCTCAGACGTCGGTCGGCATCGGGCCGGTGACGCTGAGAGGTCGGCTCGTCGTTCTCGAGCCGCTCGCAGCCGAGCACCATGACGGTCTCGTCGAGGCGGCCCGCGACGGTGAGCTCTGGCGCCTCTGGTACACCTCCGTGCCCACGCCGGAGCAGATGGGCGCGGAGATCGACCAGCGGCTGTCGGCCCAGGCGTCCGGCTCGATGCTCCCGTTCACCGCACGCCTGCGCGATCAGCAGACCGGTGGCCCCGGACGCATCATCGGGATGACCACCTACATGAACATCGACGCTGCGACGCCGCGCCTCGAGATCGGCTCGACGTGGAACGCGGCCTCCGCCCACGGGACGGGGACCAACGCTGAGTCGAAGCTCCTGCTCCTCGGTCATGCGTTCGAGACGTTGGGCTGCCCTGCGGTCGAGCTCCGCACGCACTCGCTCAACATGCAGTCGCGCGAGGCGATCGAGCGGCTCGGTGCCAAGCAGGACGGGATCCTGCGGAGCCATGCACGCACTCGCGACGGGCTGCTGCGGGACACGGTCGTGTACTCGATCCTCGAGCACGAGTGGCCGGCGGTGCGCCGCGGACTGGAGTTCCGGCTGTCCCGGCGCCCCGACGCGGGTGGACCCGGAGCCCCCGCGCGTGGACCAGGCGCCCCGACGGAGTAGCCCGCACCTGAGCCCCGAGGCACCGAGCCTGCACCCGAGCCCGAGCCCGAGCCCGAGTCCGAGCCCGAGCCCGCCCCCGAGCCTGCACCCGAGCCGGCACCCGAGGCGCCCGCCGCGCCCTAGCTGGCTGCTGTGCGCAGCCGGAGGGAGTTGCTCACGACGATGACGGAGCTGGCCGCCATCGCTGCGCCCGCGATCATCGGGTTGAGCAGCCCGGACGCCGCGAGCGGGATCGCTGCGACGTTGTAGGCGAACGCCCAGAAGAGGTTCTGCTTGATGATGCGGAGCGTCGCGCGCGACAGGCGGATGGCGGTGGCTGCGCTGCGCAGGTCCCCGCGGACGAGCGTGATGTCGCTCGCTTCCATGGCGACGTCGGTCCCCGTGCCCATCGCGAGTCCGAGGTCGGCGGCAGCGAGCGCTGCGGCGTCGTTGACGCCGTCGCCCACCATCGCGACCGTGGCGCCTTCGGCGCGCAGGCGCTCGATCACGTCGACCTTCTCGTGGGGCAGGACGTGGGCGATGACGTCGTGCGCGGGGATGCCGACGGACGCGGCTGCCACGCGGGCGGCTCCGGCGTTGTCGCCGGTGAGGAGGACCGGACGGAGGCCGAGGGCGGTGAGCTGGGCGATGGCTTCGGCCGACGACTCTTTCACCGGGTCGCGCAGCACGACGACACCGCGTGCTGCACCGTTCCAGGCGACGACCACGGCGGTGGCGCCGGAGCCCTCCGCCGTCGTGAATGCTGTGACGAGGCTCGCGGTCGCGGGGTCGGCGGCGTCGAAGGCGACGCCTTCCTCGGCGAGCCACGTCGGGCGTCCGACGAGGACCCGGGAGGACATCGCGACCCCGGAGTGGGCGACACGGACGACGCCGGAGACTCCGCCGCCGGGTGCGCTGCGGAAGTCGAGCGCCTGGTCGGACCCGATCTCGATGCCGTCGTCGCCGGTCTCGGGCGCGATGGCGTCCGTGCCGGCGGCGGCCGCGGTCGCAGCGGTCGCTGCGGTGTCGGTCGCGGCGGCGGCGTCGGCTGCTGACGCGATCGCTCGGGCGATGGGGTGCTCGCTCAGTGCTTCGAGAGCGCCGGCGAGGCGCAGCGTCTGCGGGTCGCCGACGACGTTCTCGACGACCATCCGGCCCTGCGTGACCGTGCCGGTCTTGTCGAGCACGATCGTGTCGACGCGGCGGGTCGACTCGAGGATCTCCGGGCCCTTGATGAGCACGCCGAGCTGCGCGCCGCGGCCGGTGCCCACGAGGAGCGCGGTGGGTGTGGCGAGACCGAGGGCGCAGGGGCACGCGATGATGAGGACGGCGACGGCCGCGGTGAACGCGGACTCCGCGGACGGGCCCCACACCATCCAGCCGACGAACGTGGCGACGGCCAAGACGAAGACGATGGGGACGAACACCGCAGAGATGCGGTCGGCGAGGCGCTGCACGGGGGCCTTGCCGGTCTGTGCGCGGGCGACGAGCTGACCGATCTGCGCGAGCGTGGTCTCTTCGCCGACGCGGGTCGCGCGGACGAGCAGATGGCCGGAGGTGTTGACGGTCGCGCCCGTGACGGGGTCTCCGGGGCCGACCTCGACCGGGACGGGCTCGCCGGTGAGGAGGGACGCGTCGATGGCGCTCGATCCTTCGACGACGACGCCGTCTGTGGCGACCTTCTCGCCAGGCTTGACGGTGAAGAGGTCGTCGACGAGGAGCGAGGCGGCGGGAACGGTCCGCTCGACCCGTCGGCCGCCCTCGTCGACGACGAGGGTCGCGTTCTTGGCGCCGAGGTCGAGGAGAGAGCGCAGGGCGTCGCCGGCGCTGCGTCGGGAGCGGTGCTCCGCGTAGCGGCCTGCGAGGAGGAACGCGGTGACGACGGTCGCGACCTCGAAGTAGAGCTCCGGCAGGTCGCCCGACTCCAGTGCGGCCATCCCCTGGGCGTCGACAGCCCCGGAGCCGCCCAGCAGGAGCGCCCACAGCGACCATGCGGTGGCGGCGACGACGCCGACCGAGACGAGCGTGTCCATGGTGGAGGAGCCGTGGCGGGCGGCGCGGAACGCGGCCCGGTGGAACGGGAGAGCAGCCCAGGTGACGACGGGCATGGAGAGAGCGGCGACGACCCACTGCCAGCCGGGGAAGCGGAGGGCGACGATCATCGACAGGGCGACGACGGGGACCGCGAGCGTCGCGGCGACGACGAGCCTGCGTCGCAGGTAGGTGCCTCGGTCGGGGGTGGGCGCGGAGGTGTCGTCGTCCTCGCCCATGGTGTGGCCCTCGGCCATCGAGTGCCCGGAGAGCGCCATCTCGGTGTCGGAGCGGTCTGCGGGGCTCGACGGGTCGGACCCGGAGGTTCGCGGGGCGCGGCGACCGGTGATGCGTGCGGTGTACCCGGCTCGCTCGACCGCTGCGAGGAGGTCGTGGTCGTCGACGCTGCCGTGGACGGTGACGTGTGCGCTCTCGAGGGGGAGGTTGACGGTGGCCTCGACCCCAGCGACCTGGTTGAGCTTCTTCTCGACGCGGGCGACGCACGACGCGCAGGTCATGCCCTCGATAGCGAGGTCGATCTCGAGCGGTGCGGCCGGTGTGCCGGTGGTGTCCTGGATGCTCACGAGTGCTCCTTGTGCGCGCGGTGGACCGTGGGTGCGTTCCTCTGAACACCATACCCCCGAGGGGTATTTCGTCCGTGGGGCCATGGTCACGTGCGCTCGCTCGCCGAGCCGCGCGCTTCCGAGCTGGTCCGCACGCCCGCACGCGCTCAGGTCAACGGGTGCTGCGCGCGGTACTCCTCCTGGTGCTTGTGCTGCTCCGCCGCCTGGGACGCGAGGCCCTCGGTGTCGACCTCGATGCGGCTCGCCTCGTAGCCTGCCTCGACGATCGCGGCACGCAGCGCCGACTCGTCGAGGGGCTCGTGGGAGAGCACCGTCACCTCGGAGGCTCCCTCCGTGCGCAGCTCGACGCTGACCCGCTCGACACCGTCGACGGTCTCGAGCTCGTTGGTGACCGCTGAGACGCAGTGGCCGCACGTCATGCCGCTGACGTCGAGGGTGGTGATGACAGTCATGAGAGCTCCTTGGGTGGATCGTGGATCGTGCGTGGCCTGCATGGGTCCGGGATGCAGCTCCGGACTTTTCTACCGTGGCAGGAGACTCAGCTCCTGACGAGGCGAGCGATCGCGTCCGCGGCCTCGCGGACCTTCTCTTGACCTTCTTCGTCGGACGACTGCGCGGCGTGGACCACGCAGTGGCCCAGATGGTCCTCGACGAGGCCGAGGCTGACCGCCTGGAGGGCCTTGGTCACCGCAGCGACCTGTGTGAGCACGTCGATGCAGTACGTGTCTTCGTCGACCATGCGGGCGATGCCGCGCACCTGGCCCTCGACGCGACGCAGCCGCTTGAGATAGTCGTCTTTCGAGCCGCTGTACCCGGCCATCGTCGTCCTCCTGGTCGTCGAGCTTCGCTCGCCACGTTACCCCCGGAGGGTATCGCGCGCACCCATGCCGCAGCAGCCACAGGTGCGTGGCGTACGGTGACCCGTGTGAAGACGCTCGCGGCATACTTCGGCCTCAGTCACGACGGGACGAGGGTCAGCGCCTCGACCTCGATCGCGATCTCCATCATCCTCTCGCTCGTCGTGAGCCTCCTCCTGCGCGTGCTGTTCCCGGGGTTCAGCTCCGTGGTCCGGCTCGTGCTCTGGGGGATCGTCATGTTCGTCATCTTCCGGTGGGCCGCCGCCAACGCGCAGCGTCAGGGACGCTGACCGCGCTGCGTGGGCCGAGTGGTTGCTCGATCGTTGCGAGACCGTGCCGCACACTCTCGCCGCGAGCAGCGCGCGACCCGTAGAGTGCAGCGGTCGACGCACGTGCGACGGTGCCTGACCTCGGACAGAAGGACACTCATGCGCGCTCCAACCCGCTCCTTCGGCGGTGTCATCACCCTTGCCGCGGCACTCGCCCTCACCGGGTGCTCCGCCATCGACGACCTCGTCGGGAACGACGAGCCCGAGCGAGACGACGCCGGTGAGATCGTCGAAGCCGCGGAGCTCGACGTGTTCTCGCTGCTCGTTGGCGACTGCGTGAACTCTGCGGACCTCGCCGACACGGTCGAGACCGTCCCGACGGTCCCGTGCAGCGAGCCCCACGACAGCGAGGCGTTCGCGGTGATGGACCTGCCCGCAGGGGACTTCCCCGGCAACGACGCCATCGACATCGCGGCCGACGACTTCTGCTACGACGAGTTCACGGCGTTCGTCGGGATCGCGTGGGACGACTCCACCCTCGACTACTTCCCCCTCACCCCGCTCGAGGAGGGCTGGAACCAGCTCGACGACCGCCAGGTCCTCTGCTTCGTCTTCGACGGCGAGGGCGGCGTCGTCGGGACGCTCAAGGACGCCGCGCGCTGATCGCACGCACCGGCGCCCGGGTCGAGCCCGGTCGTCAGGGCCGCGCTCGTCAGGGCCGCGCCGCGGCCGCGGCCCGCGCCGCACCCGGCAGCGCCTCGAGGATCCGGCCGACCGCCACGTCGTCGTGCGCGGCGGAGAGGAACCACGCCTCGTAGACGGACGGCGGCAGGTTGACCCCGGCGTCGAGCATCGCGTGGAAGAACGGCGGGTAGCGGAACGTGTCAGACGCCTGGACCTGGGCGTACGTGTGCACGCCCGACGCGGCGGCCTCCTCGCCGAACATCACGGAGAAGAGGCTGCCGGAGTACTGGACGCGGTGGGCGACGCCCTCGGCGGAGAGCGCCTCGGAGACGGCGGCGCCGAGGTGCGTGGCGGTGGCGTCCACCTTGGCGTACACGGCGGCGTCGGCGGCCCGCAGCGTCGCGAGCCCGGCCGCGACGGCCACCGGGTTCCCGGAGAGCGTGCCCGCCTGGTAGACCGGTCCGAGCGGGGCGAGCTGGTCCATGAGCGCAGCCGGACCGCCGATCGCCGCGACGGGCATACCGCCGCCGACGACCTTGCCGAACGTGAAGAGGTCAGGTGTGAAGGACGCGCCGAGCACCGAGGTCTCGTAGCCCCACCAGCCGGACGCGCTCACGCGGAAGCCGGTGAGCACCTCGTCGAGGATGAGCAGCGCGCCGTGCGCGGCGGTGATGCGGCGCAGCCCGGCGTTGAAGCCGGGGGCGGGCGGGACGATGCCCATGTTGGCAGGCGCAGCCTCCGTGATGACGGCGGCGATGTCCGCGCCGCGCTCCGCGAAGGCCGCCTCGACAGCACCGAGGTCGTTGTACGGGAGCACGAGGGTCTCCGAGGCCGTCGCCTCCGTGACACCGGCCGAGCCGGGCAGAGCCTGCGTCGCGACGCCCGAGCCTGCCTCGGCCAGGAGAGAGTCGACGTGACCGTGGTAGCAGCCCGCGAACTTGATGATGAGCGGCCGGCCCGTCGCCCCGCGCGCGAGACGGACGGCCGTCATCGTCGCCTCGGTGCCGGTCGAGACGAGGCGCACGCGCTCGGCCGCCGGGACGCGGCGGCGGATCTCCTCGGCGAGCTCGACCTCGCCGACCGTCGGGGCGCCGAAGGACAGCCCGCGCGCGGCCGCCTCCTGCACCGCGGCGACGACGGCCGGGTGCGCGTGCCCGAGCAGCGCCGGACCCCACGAGCACACGAGGTCGACGTACTCGTTGCCGGCGACGTCCGTGATGTACGGCCCGGCAGCCGACGCGATGAACCGCGGGTCGCCGCCGACGGAGCGGTACGCCCGCACGGGCGAGTTCACCCCGCCCGGCAGCACGCCCTGGGCGCGCTCGAAGGCTGAGTGGTTCGCTGCGTCGTCGTGCATGGTCCGTCCGTTCGTCAGGTGCTCAGGAAGTCGGTCAGGTCGTTCGGGTCGGTCAGGTCGCCGGGCATGCCCGGCGGTGCGCTGGTGCGGGCTACTTGATCCAGCCGGCGAGCTCGACGGCCCAGTACGTGAGGACGATGTCGGCACCCGCCCGCTTGATGCTCACGATCGACTCCTCGATCGCGGCACGACGGTTGATCCATCCGTTGGCCGCAGCCGCCTCGATCATCGCGTACTCGCCAGAGACCTGGTACGCGGCGACGGGGACGTTCGACGTCTGGGCGACGTCCGCGAGCACGTCGAGGTAGCTCATCGCGGGCTTGACCATGACGATGTCGGCGCCCTCGAGCATGTCGATGTCCGACTCGCGGGAGCCCTCGCGGCGGTTGGCCGGGTCGAGCTGGTACGTGCGACGGTCGCCCTCGAGCGTCGACTCCACCGCCTCGCGGAACGGGCCGTAGAACGCCGAGGCGTACTTGGCGGAGTAGGCCAAGATTGCGGTGTCGGGGAAACCGGTGCCGCCGTTCGCCGTCGAGGCGTCGAGCGCGCTGCGCACCGCGAAGACCTGCCCGTCCATCATCCCGGAGAGGCCGAGCACCTCGGCGCCTGCCTCGGCCTGGGCGATCGCCATGGCCTCGTAGCGCAGCAGGGTCGCGTCGTTGTCGACGCCACCCCGGGCGTCGAGAACGCCGCAGTGGCCGTGGTCCGTGAACTCGTCGAGGCACAGGTCCGCCATGACGACGAGCCGCCCGGCCGCCGCCTCGACCGCGATGCGGATGCCGACGTTGAGGATGCCGTCCGGGTCGTCTGCCCCGGAGCCGGTCGCGTCGCGCGTGGTCGGGACGCCGAAGAGCATGACGCCGCCGATGCCGGCGTCGGCCGCCTCACGGACAGCCTGCGCGAGCGAGGCCTCGGTGTGGTGGACCACGCCCGGCATCGAGGTGATCTCCACCGGCTCGGTCGCGCCCTCCTTGATGAACAGGGGCAGGACGAGGTCCCGCGCGTGCAGGCGGGTCTCAGAGACGAGAGCGCGCAGCGCGGGAGTGGTGCGCAGGCGGCGTGGGCGGGTCACGGGTCCTCCGGAAGGGTCGTGGGGAGAAGAGCTGCTGCATCGATGATCGCACTGAAGAGAGCGTCGTCGGACGCACCCGTAGCAACAGCGGCAACCGCTTGCCCTGTTCCCTCGGCGGCACGACGCGTCGGCTCACCGATCGCGACAGCCAGCACGTCCGCACGCGGCCCGAGCTGGCGGGCGACCTCGCGGGCCACGCTCCCGGACGTGAGGACCACGAGGTCGATGCGCCCTGCAGCCCAGTCGGCGACGACCTCCGGCGGGGCCGGGTGAGAGACCGTCCGGTACGCGGTGACCCGGACCGGGGTGTAACCGAGCTCGGTGAGGCCGCGCTCGAGCGTGGGCTCGGCGAGGTCGCCGAGGGGAAGGAGGACGCGGGTGCTGGAGGGCGAGCTGGAGCCGGTCCCAGTGCCGACATCGAGGCCGCCGAACGTCGAGGCGTGCGCGTCCGGCCACTCGGCGAGCATCCCGACGGCAGAGTTCTCCGCGGCGACGAGCTTCGGCTCGACCCCGGCGGCCCGCAGCGCCCGTGCGGTAGCCGGCCCGACGACAGCCCACCGCACGGGCCAGCCATCCACCCCGCTGTCGCCGCGGCCGCGGCTGCTGTCGCTGCGGCCCGTGCTGCTGTTGCGACGGTCCGTGTGGTCCGTGTGGCCAGTGTGGTCCGCGTGGCTCCCGATGCACTCGCGGCTGCCGCCGCGTCCGTCGACCTCGGGCACTTGTCTCGAGATCGTGCCTTCGAGTGCCCGATCTCGAGACAACTGCCCGAGCTCGACGTCAGCTGAGGATGAGGCTGGGGGCAGGGGCAGGGGCGGGGGCGGGGATTGGGGCAGGGATTGGGGGTGAGGGGTTGCGTCTTGGGAGGGCATAGGCATCGCGGCCGCGGAGAGTGCCGTTACCGCGTTGACGCTCGTGATCGCCACCCACGCGTACTCGCCTGCGCTTGCGGCGGCGGCCGCCGTGCGCAATGCGTCGAGGTCAGGTCCAGCGGCGTCGGCTCGGGAGATGAGCGGAGCGACGACCGCACGACCACCCGCAGCCTCGATACGTGCGCCGAGAGCCTCGCCCCGTCCCGGCGCCCGGGGGATGAGCACACGCACGCCACGCAGAGGAGATGTCGTCACACGACCAGTCTCCCCGATCTGTCACCCGCTGTGCAGCCTGACGGCAGCCCGACGGCAGCCCGAGGGCAGCTCGACCGCGCGCCTCGACCGCAGCTCGCCCCCACGGCCGGACACCATCTCGACCGCGTCTCGGCCGCGCGCCTCGCCCGCCGCCCGACCGCACCGTCCGACAGCATCACCGGCCGCAGCAGCCAGACACTGCCGGCCTCCGCGTGGTTACACCGGCGACACATTCGCATGGTTCTCTGGCGACAGCCGAGGACCAGGAGGTCGTTGGCCCGTCGGATGTGCAGGAGGTGCTCGCGTGGACCTGGTGATCGATTCCGTGCGCGTCGCGCTGAGCAGGCAGGACGTGGCTCTCGCCGACGGCGAGACCTTCCTCGGCGGCGGCACGTGGCTCTACTCCCAGGCCGAGCACCACCTTGCCCCTGAGAACACCGAGGTCTCGTCGGCTGCACCGAGCCAGGACGCACGCGTGCGCGGCCTCGTCGACCTCACCCTCCTCGGGTGGGCTCCGCTCACCCCGACCGACGCCGGCCTGAGCATCGCGGCCACCTGCACCATCGCGACCCTCGTCGACCTCGGCGAACATGGTGCGGCCGAGCACCCCACATGGACGGCTCTCCCCTTGTTCGCCCGGTGCGCGAACGCCCTGCTCGCGTCGTGGAAGGTCTGGAACGTCGCGACAGTCGGCGGCAACGTCTGCCTGTCGCTCCCCGCCGGCGCGATGATCGCGCTCGCCGTCGCGCTCGACGCGGACGCGGTGACATGGCTGCCGGACGCCGAGACGGTGGCTGGGGCCGCGACCGCGACCGCGACCGCGACAACAACCTCGACCTCGACCGCAACCGAGACCGCGGCAGCGCCACCGATCGGCGGCGAACGCCGGCTCCCCGTGGCCGAGCTCGTGACCGGGCCGGGCCGCAACACGCTCGCGCGCGGCGAGGTGCTGCGATCGATCGAGATCCCGCGGTACGCCCTCGAGTCCCGGACGGCCTTCCGGCAGATCGCGCTCTCGCCGCTCGGCCGCTCGGGTGCGGTCGTCGTCGGGCGGCACGACGCAGACGGCACGACGACCCTCGCGATCACCGCCAGCACACCCGCACCCGTGGTCCTGCGTTTCCCGGCTCCACCGACGGCGGCTCGTGTCCGCGAGGCGGTGGCCAGCATCGAGACCTGGTTCGACGACGTCCACGGCGCACCCGACTGGCGCGCCCACGTCACAGGCGTCCTCGCTGAGGAGGTCCGCGCGGAGCTCGCGGCATGCGCCACGTCGAGCGCCACGTCGAGCGCTGCGTCGAGCGCCGCGTCGAGCGCCGCGCCGAGCGCCGCGCCGAGCGTCGGGCCGAGCGTCGGGCCGAGCGACCCGGCGGGGTCCGGCCCTCGCCCCGACCAAGACGGAGGCCTGCGATGAAGCTCGAGGTCAACGGCGTGATGCTCGACGCGCAAGCCGCCCCCGGCCAGTGCCTGCGGACCCTGCTGCGCGAGCACGAGCACTTCGAGGTGAAGAAGGGCTGCGACTCCGGCGACTGCGGGGCGTGCACCGTCCTCGTCGACGGCGCGCCCGTGCACTCGTGCATCTACCCGGCGCACCGCATGGACGGGAAGACCGTCACGACGGTCGCCGGCCTCGGCGACGAGGAGCACCCGCACCCGGTCCAGTCGGCGTTCGCGGCCGCCGGTGGATTCCAGTGCGGGTTCTGCACGCCGGGCATGGTCGTCACCACGTCCGTCCTCACGGACGAGCAGAAGGCTGACCTGCCGCACGCCCTCAAGGGCAACCTCTGCCGCTGCACCGGGTACCGCGCGATCGAGGACGCGGTCAACGGGGTCCGCAACGTCGAGCCGACCTGCGGCAGCGCCACGACAGCAGGCGCAGACGCCTCGACCAGCGCTCCGGCCACACCGACGGTTCCCATCGCGCCCATCGCGCCCACCGCGCATACCGCGCCCGCAGCGCTCGCAGCCCCCGCAGCGCCGACCGGCCCCATGGGCACCTCCGTCGGCGCCCCGGCAGCGATGCGCGTCGTCACCGGCCGTGAGCCGTACACGCTCGACCTCACGACCACGGGGGTGCTCCACCTCGCCGTCCTCGGCAGCCCGTACGCCCACGCACGCGTCCTCTCGGTCGACACGACCGTGGCACAGGCTCTCCCGGGGGTCCGCGCAGTCCTCACCGCAGCCGACTCCCCGGACGTCCTCTTCTCCACGGGCCGCCACGAGAACCGGCTCGACGACCCGGACGACACCCGCATCATCGACACGATCGTCCGGTTCCAGGGCCAGCGGGTCGCGGCTGTCATCGCCGACGACGTCGCCACCGCCCAGCGTGCCCGCGACCTCGTGCGCGTCGAGTACGAGGTGCTGCCCGCCGTCTTCGACCCCGAGGAGGCCCGCGCGCCCGGCGCCCCCCTCATCCACCCCGACCGCACACCCGCGGACCGCGTCGACGAAGCCCACCGCAACGTCATCGTCACCCTCCACGACGAGATGGGCGACACCACGACTGCTCTCGCGGACGCCCACGCGACCGTCTCCGGCACGTGGCGCTCGCAGCGCGTCTCCCACGCCGCGCTCGAGACCCACGCCGCACGCGGCTGGCTCGACGCGACCGGTCGGCTCGTCATCCGCACGAGCACCCAGGTTCCCTACCTCGTCCGCGACGAGCTCTGCCACGTCCTCGGCCTCGAGCAGGACCAGGTCCGCGTCTTCACCGCCCGCGTCGGCGGTGGCTTCGGCGGCAAGCAGGAGATCCTCACGGAAGACCTCGTCGCGCTCGCGGTCCTGCGGACCGGGCGGCCGGTCCAGTACGAGATGACGCGCGAGGACGTCTTCACGATCGCGACGGTCCGCCACCCGATGGCCGTCACCGTGCGCCTCGGTGCCGACGCGGACGGCACGCTCACCGCGATGACCGTCGAGATGCTCAGCGACACCGGCGCCTACGGCAACCACAGCCGCGGCGTCATGTTCCACAGCCTCAACGAGTCGCTCGCCGTCTACCGCTGCCCGGCCACGCGGGTCGACGCCGAGGTGGTCTACACGAACAACCCGCCCTCGGGTGCGTTCCGGGGCTACGGGCTCGGTCAGGTCGTCTTCGCCGTCGAGTCGGCGATGGACGAGCTCGCCCGCGAGCTCGGCATCGCGCCGGTCGAGCTGCGCCGGCGCAACGTCGTCGGGCCCGGGGAAGTGATGGTCGTCACGGACCCGGACGAGGTGAGCGACCTGCGCCACGGCAGCTATGGCCTCGACCAGTGCCTCGACCTCACGGAGGCCGCGCTTGCTCGAGGCGCAGCCGACGGGCCGGGCGTGCCGAGCGGTCCGCAGTGGTCGCACGGTAGCGGCACGGCGCTCGCGATGATCGCGACGATGCCGCCGCGCGGGCACTTCGCTGACACGAGTGTCGCCCGGCTGGCGGACGGGACCATCGAGGTCTGTGTCGGGACCGCGGAGTTCGGCAACGGCACCACCACCGTGCACCAGCAGTTCGCCGCCCAGGTCCTCGGTGTTCCTGTGAGCCAGGTCCGGGTGCGGCAGTCGGACACCGACGTGGTCCGTTACGACACGGGCGCGTTCGGGTCGACGGGCTCGGTCGTCGCCGGCAAGGCGGTCGTCCTCGCAGCCGAGCG
Source organism: Sanguibacter antarcticus (assembly GCF_002564005.1). Taxonomy (NCBI): domain Bacteria; kingdom Bacillati; phylum Actinomycetota; class Actinomycetes; order Micrococcales; family Sanguibacteraceae; genus Sanguibacter; species Sanguibacter antarcticus. Next base: position 3,087,333 of record NZ_PDJG01000001.1, read on the forward strand.
CCTCAAGGCGATGATCACCGAGGCCGACGCGCGTCGTCCGGGCACCGGCGAACCGTTGACCGAGCTCGTCGCGCACGGGAGTCACGACGGCACGCCGCGGTCGGTGGCCTACAACGTCCAGGGCTTCCGGGTCGCGGTGAACCGCGATACCGGGGAGGTCCGCATCCTCCAGAGCGTGCAGTCGGCCGACGCCGGCGTGGTCATCAACCCCGAGCAGCTCCGCGGCCAGATCGAGGGCGGGGTGGGTCAGGCGATCGGCGCTGCGCTCTACGAGGAGGTGCGGCTCGACGGCGCAGGCCACGTCCTCACGCGCACGTTCCGCGAGTACCACGTGCCGCAGATCGCCGACCTCCCGCGCACCGAGGTGTACTTCGCGGACACGGTCGACAGCATCGGCCCGCTCGGGGCGAAGTCGATGAGCGAGGCCCCGTTCAACCCCGTCGCCGCGGCGCTCGCCAACGCGATCGACGATGCGACCGGGGTCAGGCTGACGGAGCTCCCGATGTCTCGAGAACGGGTGTGGCGGGCGATGGCTCGCTAGGTCCGTCGCCGACGAGGGAGTCGCCGTCGGTGAGCGTCCGGTGCGCGACGAACCAGTACGCGACTCCGGCGAGCACGACGATCGACGCAGCGATCGACGGGAGCGCCAGCGCGGCCGACGCACCGAAGCGCTCACCGACCTCGCCGGTGACGGCGGAGCCGATCGACTGCCCGACGATGACGGCAGAGCCGAGGATCGTCATGACGGTCGTCGACCGGCCGCGGGGGCTGAGGGTCGAGCCGATGCTGTACTGCGTGACGAGGGTGGGCCCTACCCCGATGCCGATGACGGCGAGAGCGACGACGAGGTGCAGCACCGAGCCTGCGAACGGCAGGGTGAGCGTCCCGGCGAGGACGACGCCGGCGAAGGTGAGCCACCGTGCACGGAGCGTGAACCCGACGGGGAAGAGCGCGACGGCGAGAGCGAGCGCAGCCGACCCGACGCCCATGACGCCGTAGACGAGGCCGGCGCGCTCGGGGTCGCCCTGGTCGTTCATGAATGCGGTGAGCGAGGTGAGCATCGTGCCGAAGAAGAGCCCGACACCGAGGATGCCGACGATCACGCTCACGAGACCGGGGTGCCACAGGTCCCGCAGCGGGGCGGCCTCGGCTGCGTCCCTGTCGTGCGTGCGCTGGACCGTGCTCGTGGGGTGCAGTGCGAACGCGGTGACGAACACGAGGGTGATCGCCCCGGCGGCGACGAGGGGGAGCCACGGGGCGACGCCGGACGCGAGGATCCCGACGAGGAACGGCCCGACGACGAAGACGGTCTCGTCGGCGGCGGACTCGTAGGCCATCGTCGAGTTGAAGCTCCGGACCCGGAGGTTCGGGGCGAGCCGGTCGGAGATGATGCGCACGAGGCGGGTCCGTGACATGGGGCCGACCTGGGGCGCCGTCGTCCCGATGAGGAAGGCCGCGACGAGGACCGCCGCGTCCGGCAGCGTGGAGTACACGGCCCAGGCGAACCCAGCGAGCATGAGGCCGTTGGCCGTCCCGGCGACGAGGAGGACGACGCGCTGGCCGTACCGGTCGGCGGCGGCGCCGAGCAGCGGGCCGACGCACGCGGTGCCGAGGCCCACCATCGCGGAGCTCAGGCCGGCGAACGAGAGCGACCCGCGGGCGGAGACGACGAGGGTGAGGACCCCGACGACCATCATCGCGAACGGGAGACGTGCGACGAACGCGACGGGGAAGTAGAGCCGTCCTGTGTGGTGCACGAGCGCGGAGCCGGGCTCGGACGCGCGGGGAGATGCGGTGCGCGGGGACGCGGTGCGGTGGGGCTGGGTGGGGCGGAGTTCTTCGGGCTGTGGTTCTGGGGTGGTGTTCATGACCTCTGCGCACGGTCGCAGCCGGGGCTGCGACAGCTCTGGTGCCGCCGTCGTCTGGTCGGCAGGAGGCCGACAGCCGGTAGATACACGTTGACGAGACTTACGGCGCGCCGTCGATCGGTGCGCCTGCTGTCAGCAAAGGTATCAGGCGACGATCGGCCGGGCGCGGGAGGAGGTGCGGTGGACGGGCCCGTCGAGCGCTCGCAGCGGGACGCCGCTCGCCCCGGCGCGGACCGCCAGGATCTCGGCGAGGATCGCCACGGCGGTCTCCTGCGGGGTGCTGCCACCGATGTCGAGCCCGATCGGTGAGTGCAGCCGGCCGAGCTCGTCCTCGGTCACGCCAGCCTCGACGAGAGCTGCCACCCGGTCCGTGTGGGTGCGTCGTGAGCCCATCGCGCCGACGAAGGCGACGGGCATGCGCAGCGCTGCCGCGAGGAGCGGCACGTCGAACTTCGGGTCGTGCGTGAGCACGCACACGACCGTCCGGTCGTCGATCGTCTCCGCCGCTAGCTCGCCTGCGAGGTACGCGTGGGGCCACGACACGACGACGTCCCGGGCCCGAGGGAACCGGTCGGGTGTCGCGAACACGGGGCGCGCGTCGCACACGGTGACGCTGTAGCCGACGAAGGCGGCGGCCTCGGTGAGGGCGACCCCGAAGTCGTTGGCGCCGCAGACGATGAGGCGTGCGGGCGGGCGGGACAGCTCGCGGAAGACCTTGACGGGGGCGCCGGGGGCGCCGAGAGCGTCGCACGCGTCGTCTCCGACGAACGTCCCGAGCATCGCGGGTGGCCCGTCGACGACGAGCGAGAGCGATGCGGCGAGGCCTTCGCGCGCCGCGCGCAGCGGGCCGAGCCACGCTCCGGCCGGGGGCAGCAGCGCGACGAACACCTCGATCTCGCCGCCGCACGTGAGGCCGACGCCGATCGCGTCGGCGTCGCTGATGCCGTAGGTCTCACGGACCGGAGGGCCACCGTCGAGGATGTCGAGGGCAGCCTCGTAGACCGCGCCCTCGACGCAGCCGCCGGAGACGCTGCCGACGACGCTGCCGTCGTCGAGCACCACCATCGATGCGCCGGCAGGGCGCGGGGCGCTGCCACGGACGCCGACGACCGTCGCGACCGCTGCTCGCCGCCCGGTCGCCACGACATCCAGGAGGGTGCCGGCGACGTCGAACATGGGCGGTCCTCTCCTGGTGGCGACGGTGCCGTGCGTCGTTGCACGACACGGCACCTGCGGGCGCTCTCACGCTAGGGCGTCCGTGTATCCCGAAGGTTACGACCGTGCGCCTGCCGGTGACGGCCTGGCACGGCAGGCCCGGGCGTGGCGCGTCGTCGTGGTCACGCGAACGGGTTGACCTCGAGCGCGGCGAGCGCCGCCCAGGCGGTCGCGCCCGTGTGCAGGGACGTGTAGATCTCGTCGCCCTCGCCGCTCGAGAGCCCGTCGGACGACGCGGCGGGGATGCCGCGGCCGTCGGAGGTCTCGACGGAGACCTGCGCTCTCCAGATCGAGGTCCGCAGGGCGCTCGCACGGGCGGCGTCGCCACGGGAGGCCCGGGTGCTGAGCGCGCAGGCGAGGTGCCCGGTGCCTTCCAGCCAGACCTTCTTCTCGTCGGTGACGAACACGCGGGTGCCACGCACCGGACCGTCGGTGGTCACGAGGTTCGCCAGCGTGTAGTCGAGCGACGTCGCGTAGGCGGGCTCGCGCAGCGCGAGGTACGTCCATGTCTGGACGTCTTCGAAGATCGGGGAGACGTTCGGCGTGATGCCGTCGTTGACGGTACCCACATGGAAGTGGTCGCCCTGCCACATCGAGCGGACGAAGACGCGGGCGGTCTCGGCGTGGGCTGCCCACGCCTGGTCGCCCGTGGCGCGCGCCAGCTGCGTGAAGAAGCCGACGCAGTCGGCGTTGTGCTCCGTGGAGCGCCACGTCAGGGGTGTGCCGGTACCCGTCGACCCGCCGGAGAATCCACCGACGCCGCGGGCGTCGTACGCGGTGGTGACGACGAAGGTCGCGGTGCGGAGCGCTGCGTCGCGGAACTGGGGCGCGCCGGTGTGCTCGAAGAGCCGCACGAACGCCATGCCGACCCACGCCTGGTTGCCGGTCATCGTCGCGGTGCTGGCGATGCGCGGGCGGCCGACCCCAGCCTCCGGCACCGAGGTGTACGAGCTGCGCAGCCGGCTGTCGCCGGCCGGGTCGGCGAGCTGGACCGCGACGAGGACGTCGCCGATCTTCGTCGCTCGGGCGACGTCGTCGGGTGTCCCGCGGGCCAGGTAGGCGAGGACGACGAGGGCGCAGTCGTAGACGGACGCGGAGTCGTAGCCGATATCGCCGAGGTGCCCGCCGGTGTAGCTGCGCGGGAGGTAGCCCTCGGTCCCGGGGTCGAGCGGTGTCCGTTCGTCGAGAAACTCGAAGGCGTTCGCCAGGGCTGCGACGGGGTCGACAGGCGTGCGTGTCCGAGTCTGTGCACCGCGGCGGTTCTCTCGCGCGGACGCAGGGCCGGCGCCAATCCCGCACGAGACGGCGATGGGCACGAGCACGGCGATCCCGGCGATCCTCAGGATGGTCCGCCGACCAGGCCCGAGGAGTGCTCCTCCGGGGCCGTCGCTGGTCGTCGTGCGGTCCGGTGCGGTGAAGGTCATGGTGCCGTCCTTGGCGTTGTCGACACCGGCGCACCCGTGGCACGGGTCTCGCCCGTGCGGTGCATGGTCGCGACTGCGCGGTCCAGCCGTCTGCTGTCGCGCTCGTCGACCGTCGCACGTGGCGGTGCGCGGCACCAGGGCACGGAGCCGGCTCGCCGGGTGAAAAAAGAACGGTGCACCGGACGGTCGAGAAAGAGGTGATCGGAGGTATCTGAATTCTTGGTGGAGCGGGTGAAAAAACTCTCAGAACGCGAAACTCTTCGGTACCCTTCGCGCTCGGGACGCCCGGAACTGTGCGGACACCGAGGGGGTGACCGGCCGTGCGCCGAGCAAAGACGGCTCGCCGCGAATTACCCGCGAGGTTACGCTCGAGAGCAATGGCTCTGACGAGGGTGACAGATAAAAGAACGCAGTCGGGTCCAGGCTCCGGGCATACGGTACGGAGACTGCACGACGGATCCATTCCGGTAGGAATGACAGCGGAGGGAGATCTGTGAGCACTGGTTATGTGGTCTTGGTCGTCGAAGACGATCCGGATGCCGCTGTCTACATGCGCACCATCCTCCAGCGCGTCGGGATGCGGCCGCACGTGACGGGGAGCCCGCGCGAGGCGCTCGAGCTCTTGGCGTCGACCACGGTGGACCTCATCCTCACGGACATCGAGCTGCCGGGCATGACGGGGCTGGAGATGATCGGGCAGATCAAGCTGACGTGCCCGACGGTGCCGATCGTCGTCATGACGGCCCATGCCACCGTCAGCTACGCGGTCGACGCCTTGCGGGCCGAGGCCGACGAGTTCCTCTTCAAGCCGATCCGCAAGCCCCAGCTCGTCGAGGTCATCGAGCGGCTCGTCACGAAGGCCCGCGCCGCAGCGACACCGGCCACCGTGGTCCTCGCGATCGGGGCGCACCCAGACGACATCGAGATCGGGATCGGCGGCACCCTCGCCGCTCACCGGGCTGCGGGCGACGCCGTGGTGATCCTCACGATGAGCCGCGGTGCCCGTGGCGGCGAGGCCGACGACCGGCAGGGCGAGTCTCTCGCTGCGGCCGAGCTGCTCGGCGCCCGGCTGTTCCTCAAGGATCTCGAGGACACCCGGATCAGCGCGGGCGACCCGACGGTCGGCATCATCGAGCAGGTCGTCGCCGAGACGGGGCCGTCGATCGTCTACACGCACTCGGCGAACGACCGTCACCAGGACCACGTGGCTGTCCATCGTGCCGTCTCGGTCGCGACCCGGCGCGTCCCCATGCTCGCCTGCTACCAGAGCCCGTCCGCGACGGTCGACTACCGGCCCAACCGCTTCGTCTCCATCGACGGCTTCACCGACTCGAAGCTCGCGCTGCTGCGCGCGTTCGGCTCTCAGTCGGGCATCCGGGACTACCTCATGCCCGACTTCGTCCTCGCGACGGCGCGCTACTGGTCCCGCTACGGCGGCGGCACGTACGCGGAGCCGCTCGAGGTCATCCGGGACACGTCCGCCGTGCGACGTGCCACCGGCGGGACGTCTACCGGAGCCACCGTGGTTCCGGTGAGCCACGACACGGCGCTCGTCGGCGACCCGGGGGCGCTCCCCGGGGTGGCGCTCGGACCGGACACCACGTTCCGTCCTGACCTGACGTTCCGACCTGATGCAGAGAGGCACGACCGCTCATGACCCGTACCGAGCACAGCCCCGCCACCCCCGAGCCCGGGTGCACCGTCCTCGTCACCGGTGCGGGCGGCCCTGCGGGCGTGAGCATCGTCCGCTCGCTCCTCGCGGTCCCTGACGTGACGGTCCTCGCCTCCGACATGGACGCGTTCGCGAGCGGTCTCTACCTCGTCCCCGCAGGCCGCCGCCACCTCGTGCGCCCCGGGCTGGCCCCGGACTTCGTCGACCATCTCCTGGCGCTGTGCCGCGACACCGGCGTCGACGTCCTCTTCCCGACGGTCGACGTCGAGCTCGTGCCGGTCGCTCGTCGGCGCGACGAGTTCGCCGCGATCGGGGTCGCGGTCGCCAGCCCGTCGCTCGACACCCTGGAGCACACGCTCGACAAGTACCTCCTGGCCCAGCGGTGCGCGGGACCCGACCTCCCCGTGCCCCGCACCGAGCTGCTCGGCGTCGCGTACGACTGGGAGTACCCCGTCATCGTCAAGCCACGCTCCGGGAGCGGCTCGCGCGGCGTGCACCTCGTCGAGGACGAGGCCGCGCTGCGGGCGCTCGGCACGGACGCGAGCCAGATCGTCCAGGAGAACCTGCCCGGCGAGGAGTATTCCGTCGACGTCCTCGCGGACCTCGACGGGCGCGTCCTCGCGGCGGTCCCGAGGTCCCGGCTCCGGGTCGACTCGGGGGTCTCGGTCGCCGGCCGCACGATCAAGGACGACGAGCTCCAGCGGACAGCGACCGCGGTCGCGGCGCGCGTGGGCCTGACGACGGTCGCGAACGTCCAGCTGCGCCGCCGGGCCGACGGCACGGCCGCGCTCCTCGAGGTGAACCCCCGCTTCCCGGGGGCGATGCCGCTGACGATCGCTGCCGGTGTCGACATGCCGCGGCTCTGCCTCGACATGGTCCTCGGCAGACCGCTCCCTGCGTCCCTGCCGTTCCGGGAGCTGGCGAACGTCCGCTACCTCGAGGACGTCTTCCTCGACCCGGCCGAGATCCTTCCGGACCTCGCCCCCAGCGACGTCCTCGACCTCGCATGACCAGCGAGGGCACAAGGGTGGACGAGCGCCAGGACCACCACGTCCACTCGACCTTCTCCGACGACGCGGTGAGCACGCTCGACGAGAACGTCGCGGCGGCGTCCGACCGCGGTCTGCGCGTGCTCCGGCTCGTCGACCACGTGCGGCTCAGCACCACGTGGGTGCCCGACTTCCTCGCGGCCGTCGCCGCGCTCGACGTGCCCGACGGTCTCGAGGTCTGCACGGGAGTCGAGGCGAAGATCCTCGACTCCGCAGGCCGTCTCGACCTCCCCGACGGACTGGGGACGCACCCGGGCGTGGACCGCGTGCTCGTCGCCGACCACCAGTTCCCCGGAGCCGACGGCCCGGTGAGCCCGCGCGTCGTCCGGGACGGCATCCTCACACCCCAGGACGCGGCCGACGCTCTCGACGTCGTGGTCACCGCGACCGTCGCCGCGATGCACCAGGTGGACCGTGCCCAGATCGCGCACCTCTTCTCCCTGCTGCCGAAGATCGGTGTGAGCGAGGACCAGGTCACCGACGAGCACGTCGCCGCGCTCGGCGCCGCGGCGGCCGCGACCGGCACGACCATCGAGGTGAACGAGAAGTGGGCCTGCCCGGGCCCCCGCGTCGTCCGCGCGCTCCTCGCAGCAGGTGTCGAGCTCGTCGTCAGCACCGACAGCCACGTCGCCTCAGACGTGGGTCGCTACGCACGCGTGAGCGAGATCCTCCGGGTGGCGGACAGCTCCTGATGGACACCCTCGAGACCATCGTGACCTGGCTGTGCGTCGTCTTCGTGGCGACCGGCGCGGTCCCTGTCGTCGCGGGGGCCTACCAGTTTCTCGTCATCCCGTTCCACGGGCTCCGCAACCACTACGGGCGCACCGCCCCCTACTTCCCGCGCGTGGCCGTCGTGGTGCCCGCCTGGAACGAGGGGGCCGTCATCGCGGCGTCGATCGACCGGCTCATGCGCCTGGAGTACCCGCCCGAGTCGTTGCGCGTGTATCTCGTGGACGACGCGAGCACCGACGACACCCCGGACGTCGCCCGGGCCAAGGAGGTCGAGTACCCCGGCCGGGTCGTGCACCTGCGACGCGAGAAGGGCGGCGAGGGCAAGGCGCACACGCTCAACCACGGCCTGCGGACGATCCTCGCGGACGACTGGATGCAGGCGCTGCTCATCATGGACGCCGACGTCATCTACCAGCCAGACTCGTTGCGCCTCATGACGCGGCACCTGGCGGACCCCGAGGTGGGCGCGGTGACCGCGTACATCACCGAGGGCAGCGACGACCCCAACTACATGACGCGGTTCATCGGCTACGAGTACATCGCCGCGCAGGCGGCCGCACGCCGTGCGCAGAACGTCATGGGCGCGGTCGCGTGCCTCGCCGGCGGCGCACAGCTCCACTCGCGGGAGAACCTCCTCGCGATCGGCGGCGAGATCGACACGACCTCCCTCGCCGAGGACACCTTCACCACCCTGCGCACCCAGATCGCCGGCCGCCGGGTCGTCTTCGAGCCGCACGCGATCGTCCTGGCGGAAGAACCCGGGACCGTCGGCGCCCTGTGGAAGCAGCGGCTGCGATGGTCGCGCGGCAACGTCCAGATCAGCCGCGTGTTCAAGCACCTGTGGTTCCGTCCACGTCGCCAGCACAACCTCGGGTCGATCCCCTTCGGCCTCATCTGGTTCGCCATCCTCCTGCTCCCGGCGACGATGGTGCTCAACACCGCCGGGCTCGTCGGCCTCTACCTGCTCGACAGCGACTACGCGAGGACCGCGTTCCAGGCGACGTGGTTCCTCGCCGGGTCCACGTACGTCTTCCTGACGGCCTTCACGATCATGATCGACCCGGCGACCGGGCGTCGGGCATGGCGCGAGGCGGTCGTCTTCCCCGGGCTCGTGTCCCTGCTCGTCATGACGGTCGCGTTCGCCCCGGAGGTCATCGACACCTACGCGGTGGGCCTGCTGGGGTTCGACCCGTTCACGACGACCCTGTGGACGCTCTTCGTGTACTCGTGGATCTCGTTGTCCATGGTCGGCGCATGGATCGCCAAGCGCGTCGAGACCACCCGCCTCGGCCGGTGGCTCACGCCGCCGCTCGTCTACCTCGTCGGGTACGGCCCGATCCTCTGCGCGATCACGTTCGACGCCTACATCAAGGAGTACCGCGGAGCCGCGCAGGTGTGGGACAAGACAGAGAAGACAGGGCGGGTGCGGACTACATGAGCGTGCAGAAGACGACTCCTCGACGTCGGGAGAAGCGGTACCGCCCGGTCCGCCGGTCCGCCTCAGGGCTGGAGCGCCGCCCGCTGAGGTCTGACCTCGTGGCGCCCACGCGCGAGGCCGAGCGCGAGCTGCGCCGAGACGCCCACGCCGAGCGGATGCTGATGCTCAAGGCCTTGGCGTCGCTCGCGCTCGCCGTCGTGCTCGTCCTCCTCCGGCAGGCCTACTTCGTCTAGCCGTCGGCTGACCGTGCTGCCACCGCGCGTCGCGCCGATCGGTGGGATCCTTCAGAGATGGTCGTCGACGCGAGCCAGGCCTCGTCCCTCCCGACGTGGGTGGAGTGGGTCTCCGCCCTCGCACCGTTCTTCACGCTCCTCGCCGCAGCCGTCGCGGGGACGATCGCCGTCCTCAGCCTGCGCCAGCGTCGGGTCGCCGACGCGAAGTCCGAGTGGTGGACGAGGTTCGCCTGGGCGAGCGACCTGCTCCTCGACCCGCGTGCGGAGCGGCAGGAGATCGGTGTCCGCACCCTCACGCTCCTCGCCCGCAGCGGCCTCGCGCACGCTGAGGAGCTCGAGATCGTCGACGCGGCATGGGGCGAGGTGCTCGTCGAGCCGGGTGTCGTCCCGCTGGGGACAGCGGTACCCGTCTCGCGCGTCCAGGTCCTCGCGGCGCGCGGACGGCAGGTGACCGACGCACGGCTGGGGCGCCCGACAGAGCCGTGGGTGGCCGAGATCGCCGGAAACATCGCAGTCACACGCGCCTGACACCCCGGTCACACAGCGGTGGCAGCATGCGCAGATGACGCTTCGCCTCACAGACTCCCAGTACGGCAAGGCCGAGAGCCGTGTCGTCCGGATCACGCGCGACACACCTCGCCACGAGATCACCGACCTCAACGTGACGACGGCCCTGCGTGGTGACTTCTCTGCCGCATACCTCGTCGGGGACCAGTCCGACGTGCTGCCGACCGACACCCAGAAGAACACCGCCTTCGCGTACGCCAAAGAGGTCGGGATCTCGTCGATCGAGGCCTACGGTCTCGCGCTCGCCCGCCACTTCGTCGACGACGTCGGGCCGGTGCAGGCCGCGCGGATCGAGATCGAGCAGTACGCGTGGGACCGCGTCGTCGTCGATGGCGTGGAGCACGACCACACGTGGGTGAGGTCAGGGGCCGAGGTCCGGACCGCCGCCGTCACGGTGGAGTCGGACGAGGCCGGGCAGCGCGCGCACGTCGTGGCTGGCCTCAAGGATCTCGTGGTGCTCAAGTCGACCGGATCCGAGTTCCACGGGTTCCTCACGGACCCGTACACGACGCTCCAGGAGACGACAGACCGCGTGATGGCGACGTCGCTCGTCGCGCAGTGGAGGATGTCGTCGACGGACGTCGACTGGGACGCGACCTATGCGGGCGTCAAGGCGATCCTCCTGCGCGAGTTCGCGACCGTGCACTCGCTCGCGCTCCAGCAGACCCTGTGGCACATGGGGACCGCGGTCCTCGAGGCGTTCGAGGACATCGCCGAGATCCGCCTGACCGCGCCCAACAAGCACCACTTCCTCGTCGATCTGTCCCCGTTCGGTCTCGAGAACCCCGGCGAGGTCTTCATCGCTGCCGACCGTCCGTACGGCCTCATCGAGGCGACGATCGCCCGTGACGGAGCCCCCGACGCGGGCTCGGCGTGGCGTCCGTCCGGAGGTGTCGCATGACCGACCTCGTCGCGTCCCGTGCCGCGCTGTCCGTGCCGGTCGCACTGTCCACGCCACCCGGCTCGGTTCCGGACCCGCTCCGGGCCGACGAGCGGTGGCTCGCGTGGACCATCAAGCTCGCCGTCGCCAACGTGGCGCAGGGCGGCGGACCGTTCGGCGCGGTCATCGTGCGCGAGGACGAGCTCGTCGCGTCGGGCCAGAACCGCGTCACGCGGGACAACGACCCGACCGCGCACGCCGAGGTCACCGCGATCCGCACGGCGTGCCGTGAGCTCGACACCTACTCCCTCGCGGGCGCGACCCTCTACACGTCCTGCGAGCCGTGCCCGCTGTGCCTGTCTGCCGCCCTGTGGGCCCGGCTGGACCGTGTCGTCTTCAGCGCCGACCGTCACGACGCGGCTCGCGGCGGGTTCGACGACCTGGAGTTCTACGAGCTCTTCGCGCGTGACCGCAGCACGTGGCCGGCGCCCGTCGAGGGCCTGCGGGTCGAGCACTCGGCTGCCCCGTTCGACGCGTGGCTCGCGTCGAGCACCCGCACCGACTACTGACGCGCCCGAGCCCGTCGCGCTGGCGCGTCAGGACGCGTCGCGCTGCCAGTCGGCCACGAGCGAGACGACTCTCTCGACGACGGCCGTGTCGTGGTCGCTGCCCGAGCCGATGAGCGCGTGCAGGTAGAAGCCGTCGCCGACGAGCTGGACCATCCGCGCGAGCACGGGGTCGTCGATGCGGCGCGCGATGGTCTCGTACCAGAAGCTGAACGACTCGGCGAGAGCCGCCTCGACGTCGACCTCGGGGACGCCGGCGAGCCGTAGTGCTGCGAGCACGGTTCGGGTCGAGGGGTCGTCGGCGACCGACGACGCATCGAGGTAGGCGGCGACGACGCCCTGCGGTGCGTCGAGGATCTGCGCTGCCTCGGCGCGGGAGCGGACGACCATCCGGTCGAGGAACCCCTGGTAGAGGGCCTCTTTGGAGCCGAAGTGGTAGAGCAGGCCGCCCTTGGAGACCCCGGCGGTCGAGGCGACGGCCTCGAGCGTGGCTGCGGAGGACCCGCCGCTCAGGAGGAGCGTCTCGAGGGAGTCGAGGAGGAGCTCCCGGGTGGGCTGGGCGTGAGCGGGCCGGGTCGACATGATCACACCCTACCGTCTCTATACCGTCCAGCCGGTACAGTACGTCAGGAAGTACTGACGAGAGAGCGAGACCATGACCGACGACCTGTACCGCGACACCACGACTCGACCGGGTCGTGGCGGCGTGACGACCGCACCGACCGCACCGCCCGCAGCACTGGCACCCCCGCGAGCCGGCCGTCGTGCCTGGCTCGGGCTCGTCGCCCTCATGCTCCCCGTCCTGCTCGTGAGCATCGACAACACCGTGCTGTCCTTCGCGATCCCGCAGCTGAGCGTCGCGCTCTCACCGAGCGCCGCCCAGATGCTCTGGATCGTCGACATCTACCCGCTCGTGCTCGCCGGGCTGCTCGTCACCATGGGGACCCTCGGCGACCGCGTCGGGCGGCGCTGGCTCCTGCTCGTCGGGGCGACCGGGTTCGGGATCGTCAGCGTCCTCGCGTCCTTCGCGACAGACGCCTCGCACCTCATCCTCGCCCGGGCCCTCCTCGGGCTCTTCGGTGCCACGCTCATGCCCTCGACCCTCGCGCTGCTGCGCAACCTCTTCCTCGACGGCAACCAGCGCCGGCTCGCGATCGCCGTCTGGGCGTCCGGGTTCTCGGCAGGCACCGCGCTCGGCCCGATCGTCGGCGGCTGGCTGCTCGAGCACTTCTGGTGGGGCTCCATCTTCCTCATCAACGTCCCCGTGCTCCTCGTCCTGCTCGTCGCCGCGCCCGTCCTCCTCCCCGAGTCGCGCAACCCTCGTGCCGTGCGGCTCGACGCGCTGAGCGTGGGGCTCTCCGTCGTCGCGATGCTGCCGTTCGTGCTCGGCATCAAGCGGCTCGCGAGCGAAGGTGCCGACACGCTCGGCGTCGTCTCCCTCGCGGTCGGGATCGTGCTCGGCGTCGTGTTCGTCCGCCGCCAGATGCGCCTGAAAGACCCTCTGCTCGACGTCGGGCTGTTCCGGAGCCGGACGTTCTCGGCATCGGTGCTCGCCAACTTCATGGCGGTGTTCTCGCTCGCCGGCCTCGTCTTCTTCGTCTCGCAGTACCTGCAGCTCGTCCTGGAGATCTCCCCGCTCGACGCCGGCGCCTACCTCCTGCCGGGGGCGGTCGCCTCGGTGCTCATGGGGCTGCTGGCCGTCGCGCTCGCCCGGGTGGCGCCCATCTGGCTGCTCGTCCCGGCGGGCCTGCTCCTCGCGTCCGCGGGCTACGTCGTCGGCACGACGCTCAGCGGGACCTCGTCCGTCGGGGTCATCGTCGTCGTCTTCGTGCTCGTCGGCAGCGGCGCGGGCCTGGCGGAGACTCTCACCAACGACGCGATCCTCTCCTCCGTGCCTCCTGAGCGTGCCGGGGCGGCGTCAGGGATCTCGGAGACCGCCTACGAGCTCGGTGCGTCCCTCGGGGTGGCGGTGCTCGGCAGCGTCCTCGCGGCGGTCTACCGCACGAGCCTCGTGCTCCCCGCTGGTCTGGACCCGGCGCTGGTCGAGCAGTCGCGAGCGACGCTCGGAGGAGCCGTCGACGCAGCGTCGTCCCTGCCATCGGCGGAGGGCGAGGTCCTCGTCGAGGCGGCCCGTGCGGCGTTCGCCGACGGGGTCGACGTCACGTCGACGATCGGGGCGGTGCTCGCCTTCTTCACCGCGGTCGGGGTCGGGCTGGCGCTGTGGTCGGCCCAGCGGGCCGACCACAGGCGTGCGGCACTGCAGCCCGAGACGGATCAGTCCGTGGTCTCGTCGTAGACGTCGGGGACGCCGTCGCCGTCGGCGTCGCGCTCTTCCATGGCCTCGATGCGCCGGTAGGCGCGGTTGCGAGAACGCAGCAGGACTGCTGCGAGGACGCTCGCGATGACCGAGCCGGCGAGCACACCGACCTTGACGTGCTCGTCGCGCAGCTCGTCGCTGAACGCCAGGTCGCCGATGAGGAGCGACACCGTGAAGCCGATCCCACCGAGCACGGCGACCGCGAGGACGTCGAGCCATCGGAGGTCTGAGTCGAGCTGGGCCTTGGTGAAGCGTGCGACGAGGTACGTGAACCCGAAGATCCCGACAGCCTTGCCGACGACGAGGCCGCTGACGATCCCGAGCGCGATCGGGTCGCTCAGCGCCTCGACGAAACCGTCCAGGCCACCGACGGTGACGCCCGCAGCGAAGAACGCGAAGACCGGGACGGCGAAGCCTGCAGAGATCGGCCGGATGCGGTGCTCGAAGTGCTCGGCGAGACCAGGACCCGCTTCCGGGCCGCCCGCGGCGAGGCTCCGGACGACCGGGACCGCGAAGCCGAGGAGCACACCGGCGACCGTCGCGTGGATGCCCGACGCGTGCACGAGGGCCCACGTCGTGACGGCGAGCGGCACGAGGATCCACCACGAGCTGATCCGTCGCTGGACAGCGACGGTGAACAGCGCGAAGGGGATCGCCGCGAGGAGCAGCGGGCCGACCTGGAGGTCAGCCGTGTAGAAGAGCGCGATGATCGTCACCGCGAGGAGGTCGTCGACCACCGCGAGCGTGAGCAGGAACGTCCGCAGCGCGATCGGCAGGTGCGTGCTCACGACCGCGAGGACGGCGAGCGCGAACGCGATGTCGGTCGCGGTGGGGATCGCCCAGCCGTCGAGCGCGCCGTCGCCGGTGGTGAAGTTCACCGCGACGTAGACGAGCGCGGGGACGATCATGCCGCCGACGGCGGCGAGGATCGGCAGGGCGGCGCGGCGTGGGTCGCGGAGGTCGCCGGCGACGAACTCGCGCTTGAGCTCGAGCCCGACGACGAAGAAGAAGATCGCGAGGAGCCCGTCGGCTGCCCAGGTGCCGAGCGTGAGGTGCAGGTGCAGCGCCTCCGGCCCGATCTCGACGTCGCGCAAGGCGTCGTAGGAGTCCGACCACGGTGAGTTGGCCCAGGTGAGAGCGAGGACCGTCGCGACGAGCAGAAGGATCCCGCCGACGGTCTCCTTGCGGAGGATCTCGGCGATGCGCGCAGTCTCGGGCCATGTGCCCCGGCTGAGCAGGGTCGTCGTTCGTCGTGCAGAGGTCATGTGGGTCCATTTTCGTCGAGGGTCGACAACATTGTTGCCGACCAGACTTCCCGGCGCACCGGTGCCCATCATAGTGACGCGATGTGGGAGCTGCGCGCTAGCGTGGTCTGTCTGGGGATCACCACGAGGAGACCACGCTCAGATCACGGGCACGCTACGAGCAGGGAGCCGAGAGATGTCGACGGTCGCTGGCCTTCCTGGCACGGTTCTCGGGCGGACCGTCCGACGGCCGCTCGTCGTGAGCGCTGCATGAGCGTCGTCGGCCTCGTGCTCGCCGCGGGCGGCGGGCGGCGGATGGGGCGCCCGAAGGCGTTGCTCGACTCCGACGGCGAGAGCTGGCTCGGTCTCGCCGTCTCGCTGCTCGAGAGGGCCGGCTGCGGGCCGGTGCTCGTCACGCTCGGCGCCGAGGCGGACGCGGCGCGCCTGCTCGTGCCGCCTACGGCTCGCGTCGTGGAGGTGGCCGGGTGGGAGCGCGGGATGAGCGAGTCTTTGCGCCAGGGGCTCGACGCCGCAGAGCGGCTCGGCCCGGAGACCGACGCCGTGGTCATCACGCTCGTCGACCTGCCTGCGCTGCGCGACGGCGCGGTCGCGCGCGTCCTGGGCTCCGCCGAGGGCCGTCGCGATGCGCTGCGCCAGGCCTCCTACGACGGCAGGCCCGGACACCCTGTCCTCGTCGGCCGTGCGCACTGGGCGCGGCTGCGTGCCACCCTCGGCGGTGACACGGGCGCGCGCGACTACCTCCGGGCCCACGGTGCGGACGTGATCGACTGCACTGATCTCGGTGGGGGCGAAGACATCGACAGTCGTGAATAATCCACGCATGGCCTCCTCACGTTTTCCGTCCACGGTCGACGACATCACCGTCCGTCTCATCGCCGGTGTCGTCCTCGTCGTCGCGCTGGTGACCCTCGGCACCCAGCAGTGGTGGCTCTACGCCCTCCTCGCCGTCGACTTCACCCTCCGCGCGGTCCTCGGTCCACGGTGGAGCCCGGTCGCGCGCCTGGTCCAGCGCTGGGTCCGGCCACGGGTGCGGGCGCTGCCCGTCCCGACCGCAGGGGCGCCCAAGCGTTTCGCGGCGAGCATCGGCGCCGTCCTCACGGTGGCTGCGACGGCGCTGTGGGTCGTGTCCCTCGCGACCGGCTCGTCCGGGGCGCTCACGGCCGTGGTCGTCATCGGCGTCATCATGGTCGCGTTCCCGGCGCTCGAGTCGATCGTCGGGTACTGCGTCGGGTGCGCCCTGTTCTCGGTCCTCATGCGCGCCGGGCTCGTGCCCGAGGAGGTCTGCCTCGACTGCGCGGACATCTCGCGCCGGATCCCCAAGCCTGCACAGGTATGACCACCGTCGCGTCGTACCCGGTCGAGCAGGTCACGGACGCCGTCGCGTACCACGCCGAAGGACCGGTGTGGTCTGAGACGTGGGGCGGCCTGCGCTGGGTCGACATGCTCGCCGGCGACCTCCTCACCCTCCGGGACGACGCGAGCATCGACCGCCTCCACGTCGGGGACGTGGCCGCGTTCGTGCGCCCACGCACACGCGGCGGGTACGTCGTCGGTGTCGAGCGCGGGATCGCCCTCGCGGACTCTGCGGACGCGGTCCCGGTGCCGTCGGCTCCGCTGTGGACGGACCCGGGCGTGCGCATGAACGAGGGCGGGTGCGACCCGTCGGGCGTCCTGTATGCGGGCTCGATGGGCTACGAGAAGGTCGCCGGCGCCGCGTCGCTCTACCGGATAGACGCCGACGGCGCGGTGAGCGTCGTCCTGGACGACGTGACCGTCTCCAACGGCATCGACTTCTCCCCTGACGGGCGCCTCGCCTACTACAACGACACCCGCACGGGCGGCACCGACGTGTTCGACGTCGTCGACGGCGTCCTCACCGGCCGTCGTCCGTTCCGTTCTGCGGACGGCGCCAACGCGGACGGGCTCACGGTGGACTCGGCCGGCAACGTCTGGGTCGCGCTCAACCACGGCGGGCGCGTCCGGTGCTGCTCGCCCGACGGGGTGGTCCTCGCTGAGGTCGAGCTGCCCGTCCGCCTCGTCACCGCGTGCACGCTCGGCGGCCCGGACCTGCGCGACCTCTACATCACGACGTCGCGGGAGAACCTCGACGACCCCGAGCCTGAGGCCGGCGCCCTCTTCCGCGCGCGCGTCGAGGTCCCGGGCAAGCCGGTCCTGCCCTACGCGGGTTGAACGGCCCGCGCGCCGCGCGGCTCGGTGCCGCGCAGGTCAGTGCCCGCCGCCGAGCTTTCCGGCGAGGCGGGTGTGCCGCTCGGCGCTCTGCTCGTTGAGCCCGATGATCCGCACGGTCTTGCCCTTGCGGGCGTACTTGGTCGTGATCGCGTCGAGGGTCGCGACGGTGGAGGCGTCCCAGATGTGTGCGCCCGACATGTCGATGACGACGTTCTCGGGGTCTCCCGTGTAGTCGAACTGGTAGACGAGGTCGTTGGACGACGCGAAGAACAGCGCCCCGGTCACGGCGTAGACGCGCTCGTTGTCGGAGTCGGACGAGTCCAGGCGGGTGACCTCGGTGAGGTGCGCGACGCGTCGGGCGAAGAGCAGCGTGGCGACGATGACGCCGACGACGACCCCGATGGCGAGGTTGTGCGTGATGACGACGACGGCGACCGTGCCGACCATGACGGTCGTCTCGCTCTTGGGCATGCGGCGCAGGGTATCGATGCGCACGGAGTGCCAGTCGAAGGTCGAGACGGCCACGATGATCATGACGGCCACGAGGGCGGCCATGGGGATGAGTGCGACGACGTCGCCGAGGCCGACCACGAGGGCGAGGAGGAATACCCCGGCGAGGAACGTCGAGATGCGGGTGCGGGCACCGGACGCCTTGACGTTGATCATCGTCTGGCCGATCATCGCGCAGCCACCCATGCCGCCGAAGAACCCGGTGATGATGTTCGCGGCGCCCTGTCCCCAGGCCTCACGGCTCTTGTTCGAGTGGGTGTCGGTGACGTCGTCGACGAGCTTGGCGGTCATGAGGGACTCGAGCAGCCCGACGAAGGCCATCGCGAGCGCGTAGGGCGCGATGATCTGCAGCGTCTCGAGGGTGAGCGGGACGTCGGGGAAGAGGAGCGACGGCAGGGACTCGGGAAGCTCGCCCTCGTCGCCGACGGTCGGGACGTTGAGCGCGAAGGTCACCGTGACGATGGTGAGGAGCACGATCGCGACGAGCGGGGCAGGCACGACGCTCGTCAGCCGTGGCAGGTAGACCATGATCGCGAGGCCGACGGCGATGAGCGGGTAGACGAGCATCGGGACGCCGGTCATGTGCGGGACCTGGGCGAGGAAGATGAGGATGGCGAGGGCGTTGACGAACCCGACCATGACGGAGCGCGGGATGAACCGCATGAGCTTGGCGACGCCGATGACGCCGAGGACGACCTGGAAGAACCCGGCGAGGATGACGGTGGCGAGGAAGTACTCGATGCCGTAGTCGCGGGCCACGGGCGCGATGACGAGGGCGACCGCGCCGGTGGCGGCGGAGATCATGGCGGGGCGTCCGCCGAGGAAGGCGATGGAGACGGCCATCGTGAAGGAGGCGAAGAGCCCCAGGCGGGGGTCGACGCCCGCGATGATCGAGAAGGAGATCGCCTCGGGGATGAGGGCGAGGGCGACGACGAGACCTGCGAGAACCTCGGTGCGCAGCCGTTTGGGGGAGCGCAGCGCGGCCATGACGGAGTTCACCTCGTCGGCTTCCGGCGGTGAGACGTGCACGGGCGGTGGGGTGGTCATGGGGGCTCCATCTGTGGCGTGGTGCGAGTGAAGGGGGAGGGGCCGCGTGGTCACGCGCCGCGCTCGACTCCGACCAACCCTACCCTAACGTGAGGGTAGGGTTACGGGCATGTCTCAGTCACACCTGCACATCGGCGCGGTCGCGGAGGCCACCGGGCTCTCCTTGCGGACCTTGCGCCACTACGACGAGATCGGCCTCGTCTCCCCGTCGATGCGCTCCGAGGGCGGCTTCCGCCTCTACTCCGAGGCGGACCTGTCGCGGCTGCTCCTCGTGCGCCGGATGAAGCCGCTGGGCTTCGCCCTCGAGGAGATGGACGACCTGCTCGCCGTCATCGACGGCCTCGCAGCGACGGCCTCGCCGTCGCCGGAGCTGCACGCGAGGCTCGATGCGTACGTCACGAGCGCGCACGAGCGTCGCGCAGGACTGGCGCGCACGCTCGAGATGGCGGACGAGTTCATCACGCAGCTGCACGCGCGCCAGCAGGTGCCGAGCGTCTCGTAGGCCGCACCGCCTGCTCGCGGCGCCCGGCGCTAGACGAAGTCGGCTGCGCCGAGCGTGAGGAGGTGGTCCGCGATGTCGGTGCCGAGCCGGCGGGCCTCGTCGCGAGAGTTGAGCGTGACCTCGGTCTCGGCAGAGTGGGTCAGCTGCTCCGAGCCGTCGGGACGCGCGACGATCACCTGGAGGGTGAGGACGTCGTCGACGACGCGCGCGTAGGTGCCGACCGGCGCGGCGCACCCGGCCTCGAGCCGGGCGAGCAGCGCACGTTCGGCGGCGACGGCGAGGTGGGTACCGGCGTCGTCCAGCTCGGTGAAGGCCGCGTGGAGGTTCGTCTCGGCGTCCTCCGGTGCGAGGTCGGCGGTACGGCACTCGACGGCGAGGGCGCCCTGCCCGGGAGCCGGTGCCATGACCGACATGTCGATGAGCTCGGTGATGGCGGCGGAGCGCCCCATCCGGTTGAGCCCTGCCGCGGCGAGCACGACGGCGTCGAGGTCGCCGGCGTCGGTCGTCGCCGACGCAGCGGCCACGCGGCCGAGGCGGGTGTCGACGTTCCCGCGGATGTCGACGATCTCGAGGTCGGGGCGGACGAGGCGCAGCTGTGCGGCACGGCGTGGCGACCCGGTGCCGACCTTGGCTCCGTGGGGCAGGTCCGCGAGCCGGTGACCGTCCCGGGAGCAGAGCGCGTCCCGGGGGTCCTCGCGGACGGGCGTGACGTACGTGAGCCCGTCGACGTCGGCTGTCGGGAGGTCCTTGAGCGAGTGGACGGCCACGTCGCAGCGACCGTCGAGGAGCGCGTCGCGCAGCGCGGTGACGAACACGCCGGTGCCGCCCATCTGGGACAAGGAACCGGTGAGGACGTCACCGTCCGTCTTGATGGGGACGATCTCGATGTCGCGACCGGTCAGCTCTCGCAGCCTGTCGGCGACCATGCGGGTCTGGGTGAGCGCCAGGGGGCTGGATCGGGTGCCGATGCGCAGTGCGGGTGTGGTGGCCACGACGTCACGTGTCCTCTCAGGTCAGTTTCTCCGAAAGTAGCACGAAAGAAAGATGTCCGATCTTTTGACCTGACCATCGTTCTGACAGCCGGTCACCTAGGGCGCGGGAATGCATCCAGGCAATGTGTTTCTCATGCCACGTCGGTGCTTTCCCTGTGAATTCGAGTGACGCGCGTCGCACTTTCTTGCGCGTGGGGCACCACCGCTGCCAGCCCTGTGCCCGCGACCCACGCGCCCGTGAGCGCGAGGCCGTCGAGCTGCTCCGTCTCGGCGAGCAGCGCCGCGACCTGCAGCCGGTGCTCCGGTGTCGGCGGCGGCAGCGCGTCGTCCCAGCGCGTGACGAGCGAGGACACGAGCCCTGAGTGCTCGAGCGCAACACCGTAGAGCGCCTGGACGTCCTGCAGCGCCTGCTCGACGAGGGCGTCGTCCGACGCGGGGACGGGGTCGCTCCCGCCGCGTCCGTAGCTGAGACGGACCACGTGGTGACCGTCACCGAACGCCTCGTCGACAGCGTCCTGCAGCCACGGCCACTTCGCCGTCGCGTGCGTCGAGGCCTTCGCGACCGCGGCCGAGCCCGGTGCCACGAGGATGCCCGTGCCGCGGGGAGCGCCGTCGAGCGCAGCCGTGCGCAGGAGCAGCGTGACGAGCCGGATGTCTGTGCCGCGCGGCAGTTCGACGGTGGCGCCGAGGCCGAGGATGCGCAGGGCGTCGTGCGCCGTCGTGGCGACGACGACCCGTCGCGTGCGCACGACGTCGCCGGACGAGGTCCGGACCACCCAGGTGCCAGCGTCTGCGCCGGTGCCTGCGGTGACGGACTCGACTCCGGTCCCCGTCCGCACCTCGCCGTGAGCTGCGACAGCGTCGTGGAGCGCGCCGACGAGCCGGTTCATGCCGCCGGTGATCCCGCGCACGGCGGAGCCGGCCGGAGCCTGCGACCGCAGTGCCCGGACGGCTGCTGTGAGCGACCCGGTGCGCTCGAACGCTGCCCGGAGGCCCGGGGCGACCGCGTCGACCGAGAGCAGCGCGGGGTCGCTCGAGTGGACACCACCTGCGACCGGGGTGACGAGGCGGTCGAGCACCCGGCTGCCGAGGCGCGAGCGGACGAACGTCGCAAGGTTCGTCGTGTCGGTCCAGCCGCGGGGGAGCAGGGCGTCGGCGCCAGCGCGCAGCGCGCCGACCAGCCCGATCGCACGCCTCGTGTCTGGCGCCCACGGGTGGCCCGGGATCCCCAGGACCCCGGTGGCCGGCAGCGGGAACACGCCCGCGGGTCCGCCGGCCCAGGCGCTCCGGCCGCTCGGCTCGGCCGTCTCGAGCCCGAGGTCCGCGACGAGGTCGATCACCGGACGGCTGCGCACGGCGAACGACTCGGCGCCGACGTCGACCGTCACCGAGGCGTCCCCGGACCGCAGCACCCCGGGGACGAGGTAGCCGCCGCACCGGTCGGACGCCTCCAGCACGAGGGGGTGCAGCCCGTGCTGGACGAGGGTGTGCGCCGCGGTGAGGCCGGCGACCCCGCCGCCCACGACGACAGCGTCACGGACCGCGGAGCCCGCATCCTCCCCGGGCACGGCGCCGGTCCGGACGTCGGTCATCAGGAGATGGAGTGCACGAGCTCGACGATGCGGGTGAGGACCGTCGGGTCCGTCTCCGGCGGGACGCCATGACCGAGGTTGACCACGTGGGCGGGCGCGCTGCGTCCGCGCTCGACCACGTCACGGACGTGGGCCTCGAGCACCGGCCACGGAGCGCCGAGGTAGGCAGGGTCGATGTTGCCCTGGAGCGGCGTGGTCCCGCCGAGGAGGGTGTTCGCCTCGTCGAGGGGCGTCCGGTAGTCGACGCCGATGACGTCCGCTCCGACACTGCGCATCGCCGGCAGGAGGTGGACGGTGCCGGTGCCGAAGTGGACGACAGACACGGGCAGGCCGTGCACGTGGGAGAGCGCGCGCGCAGACGACGGTCCGACGTGCGTCTCGTAGTCCGCGAGGCTCAGGCTCCCTGCCCAGGAGTCGAAGAGCTGGGTCGCGCTCGCGCCGGCGAGGACCTGACCGCGTAGGAACCGGCCGGTGACGTCGGCGGCCCAGCCCGTCAGGCGCGACCACGACTCGGGGTCTGCGTGCATCATCGTGCGAGCGGCGAGGTGGTCGCGGGACGGACGCCCTTCGACCATGTAGGCCGCGAGCGTGAACGGTGCACCGGCGAAGCCGATGAGCGGCGTGGTCCCGAGCTGGTCCACCGTGAGCGCGACGGCCTCGCGGACGGGCGCCATCGCTTCGTCCGTGAGCTCCTTCTCGAGGAGTCTGTCAACGTCCTGCGACGTGCGGACCGCAGCACCGAGGACGGGGCCCACGCCAGGCGCGATGTCGACGTCGACACCGGCGAGCCGGAGCGGCACGACGATGTCGGAGAAGAAGATCCCGGCGTCGACGCCGTGCCTGCGCACCGGCTGGAGTGTGATCTCGCTCGCAAGATCAGGCCTCAGGCAGGACTCCAGCATGCCGACGCCCTGGCGCAGGTCGCGGTACTCCGGGAGCGACCGGCCGGCCTGGCGCATAAACCAGATCGGCGTGATCCCGGGGCGTTCGCCTCGAAAAGCCTGGATCAACGGAGCATTTGTGGTGCGGCCGTCGACGAGCGGGTGGGTGTCGGGGAGATTCACCCCTCGATTCTGCCTTTCGAACCCGGAAATGATTAAATCGAACCGCTGTGGTTCTCATGTCGATGACCGCCAGCCACCATGAGCTTGACCTCGAGGCGCTTGAGCAGCTGTCAACCGGCGCGCACTCGATGGGTCGGTCGGCCGTGCAGGCTTGCGAGATGATCACCGGTGCCGTCGTGCTCGCGACGTGCAACCGGTTCGAGGTGTACCTGGATGTTGCTGACCCGCCGAACAGCATCCCGCCGGTGACCGAGCGCGACCTCCAGCACGCTGCCCTCGAGATCGCCAACCTCATCGCGGAGCGTTCCGGTGCCAACCAAGAGGCAGCGCGGTCGGCCTTCACGGTCCGCAGCGGCGCTGACGTCGCCACGCACCTGTTCTCTGTTGCAGCGGGCCTCGACTCGATGGTCGTGGGCGAGCGCGAGATCGCCGGCCAGGTGCGCAGGGCCCTCGACGCGGCCCACGCCGAGCACACCACCAGCGCGCGGCTCGAGCGACTCTTCCAGCGGGCGTCGCGCACGTCGAAGCGGACCAGCCACGAGACGCAGCTCGGTGCCGACGGCCGGTCTGTCGTGTCGGTAGGGCTGGACCTCGCAGAACCGAGCATCCCGCCGTGGCGCCAGACGAGCGCCGTCATCGTCGGCACCGGTGCGTACGCCGGCGCGAGCATCGCTGCCTTGCGAGCGCGCGGCTGCACCGACGTCTCCGTCTACTCCGCATCCGGGCGCGCACCCCAGTTCGCCACCGATCGCGGCGTCGCTGCCGTTACCGACCTCGTCGAGGCGCTGGGCGCGGCCGATCTCGTGGTCTCGTGCAGCGGCGCCGGCGGCCGTCGGGCGGGGCAGGCCGGCGCGGGGCCGCACGCCGTCACGCACTCAGGTGACGCAGCCGACCCGCACGCGAGCGCCTCGACCGACTCGTCCGCGATCGACTACGTCTTGCAGAGCGTCGCCGTGGTCACCGCCCGCGAACAGGCGAGCGAGAGGGCCGGAGAAGAAGGCGCGCAGCGTCCCCTGGTCGTGCTCGACCTCGCTCTCCACCACGACGTGGACCCGCGTGTCGGCGACATCGACAACGTCCTGCTCATGGACCTCGCCACGATCCGTGCGCACGCGCCATCGACCTCCTCGGAGCCCGTGCAGAAGGCGCGCGAGATCGTCCGTGACGCTGTCGTGGACTACATGGACCGCGAGGCGATGCGCTCGGCGGACGCGGTCGTCGTGGCGCTGCGGACGCGGATCGAGTCGGAGCTGGAGCTGGAGCTGGAACGCTCGGCCAAGGAGTTCTCCACGCCGGCGGACCTCGCTGCGCACGCACGCTCTCTGCGACGGCTGGCCGGGGCCCTCTTGCACCGAGGTATCGTCCGGATCCGTGAGGCGGCACGCAGCGGGGAGTCGCTCGACGAGGTCGTCACCGACCTGTCGGAGCTCTCCCGCGCCGGCTGACGTCGCTCCAGACGGCGACGTCGTTCCAGACAGCACAGCGGGCCGCACACGTCGTCGTGTGCGGCCCGCTGCGGGCGTGCTGGTGCGTGCTGTGCTCGGTCAGTCCTGGCTGACGCTGGCGTCGACGCCCTCGAGCAGGTGCTGCACCTCCTCCGGGGTGCTTGCTGCCCGCAGCTGTTCGACCTGCGCCGGGTCGACGAAGATCTGGGCCAGCCGTGAGAGCACCTCGAGGTGGTCGTTGCCCTTCCCGGCGATCCCGACCACGAACTCGGTGGGCTTGCCGTTCCAGCTCACGCCGTCGGGGTAGCGGATGAACGAGATCGCGGTCCGGCGGACGAGGTCCTTCGCCTCGTTGGTGCCGTGCGGGATCGCGAGGCCGCTGCCGATGTGGGTGGAGACGGACAGCTCGCGCTCGTGCATGAAGTCCACGTAGGACCGGGGGACCGCACCAGAGGAGACGAGGAGCTGTCCGGCCTGGGAGATCGCCTCGTCCCGTGACGACGCACGCCCGGAGAGCACGATGGACCCGATGTCGAGGATCGAACCGGTGTGGGCCTGAGCCGTTTCGCTCGGGGCTGCAGTCCCTCCGGCACCCGGGGTGTTCGACTGCTGGAGCATCTCGACGACCTCGTCATAGCGCGGGCTGGCCATGAAGTTGTCCACCGAGACGTGCACGGCGCCGGGCGTCTTCTGCTTGGCGCGCTCGGTGAGGTCCTGGTGCGTGACGACGACGTCGTACGTGTCCGTGAGGCTGGAGATGGCCTTGTTCACGACGGTGACGTCGGCGAACCCGGCTGCCCGGACCTTCTTGCGCAGGACGGACGCGCCCATGGCGGACGATCCCATGCCGGCGTCGCAGGCGAACACGATGCTGGTGATCGGACCGGCCTGGCGACGGTCGCCGGCGAGTGCGGATGAGGCGAGCGAGCGCTTGCCCTTCATCTTCTCCATGTCCGAGGTGGCACCGGCGAGGTCGCCGGTGTCGGACTTGTCGAACCGGAGCAGGACCGCTGCCACGACGAACGTCACCGCAGCAGAGAAGACGACCGAGAGGATGACGCCGACGAGGCTCGAGATCGGAGCCTGGATGAGGACCGCGATGATCGATCCGGGTGCGGCCGGGGCGCGCAGACCGGAGTCGAAGACGAGGTTCGTGGCGACGCCGGTCATGCCTCCGAGGATGACCGCGAGGATCATCTTCGGCTTCATGAGCACGTACGGGAAGTAGATCTCGTGGATACCGCCGACGAACTGGATGAGGATGGCACCGGGTGCGGAGGCCCGGGCGATGCCGACTCCGAAGACGGCGAACGCGAGGAGCAGCCCGAGGCCGGGGCCAGGGTTGGCCTCGATGAGGAAGAGGATCGACTTCCCGTTGGTCGTGGCCTCTGCGGCGCCGAGCGGCGTGAAGACGCCGTGGTTGATCGCGTTGTTGAGGAAGAGGATCTTCGCCGGCTCGACGAAGATCGAGGTGAGGGGAAGGAGGCTGTTCGAGACGAGGAAGTCGACGACCTTCTCGGCGGTCGCGGAGAACGCGGTCACGAACGGACCGGCGACCACGAAGCCGACGATGGCGAGGATCATTCCCCAGATCCCGGCGGAGAAGTTGTTGACGAGCATCTCGAACCCGGGGCGGATCTTGTGCTCCCACAGGGCGTCGAGGCGCTTCATCGACCAGCCGCCGAGCGGGCCCATGACCATGGCGCCGAGGAACATCGGCACGGAGGCGCCGGTGATGGCACCGATCGTGGCGATCGCTCCGACGACGCCGCCGCGGACGGTGTCGTCGTACATCATCCGACCGCCGGTGTAGCCGATGAGGATCGGCAGGAGGTAGGTGATCATCGGTCCGACGATGCCGGTGCCGTCTGCTCCTGCTCCCCAGGCGCCGAACTGCTCGACCATGCCGTAGCTGCCCTCGTACCCGAACCAGCCGCCGACGAGCGTGATCCATCCAGCCTCGATGAAGAGGGCGGTGATCAGACCCCAGGCGATGAATGCGCCGATGTTGGGCAGCACCATGTTCGACAGCGCGGTTCCGAGCTTCTGCACAGCGACGCGCAGGCCCCCCCGAGCCGGGCGCGCATCGGTGGCTTCTGACATATCTCCTCCTTGAGATGGGTGACCGGCCCTGCTCTCACCTGTGAGCTCAGTGACCGACATCACGACTGGCTCTAGTAAACCTCAGATACGGGTCGGTTGCCAACTACTTCCAACTTCGTATCTGCCCGATGATGTGGTTATGATGCAAGAGTCGACGGCGACGCACGTCGTGACACCTACACGAGGAGGACCAATGAAGGTTCTGCGTTTCTATGCGCCCGAGGACGTCCGTCTAGAAGACCGACCGGAGCCCGAGTGTGGCCCGAACGAGGTCAAGCTGCGCGTCCGCAACTGCTCCACCTGCGGTACCGACGTGAAGATCTTCCACAACGGCCACCAGAACCTCAGCCCTCCTCGCACCATCGGCCACGAGATCGCCGGCGAGGTCGTCGAGGTCGGTGCCGACGTCTCCAGCACGTACAACCAGGAGTGGTCCGTCGGCGACCGCGTCCAGGTCATCGCCGCCGTGCCGTGCGGAGAGTGCTACGAGTGCCGCAAGGGCTGGATGGCCGTCTGCGAGAACCAGACCTCGGTCGGCTACCAGTACGAGGGCGGGTTCGCCGAGTACATGATCGTCCCGAGCCAGGTGCTCAAGGTCGACGGCCTCAACCGCGTCCCCGACAACGTCGGCTTCGACGAGGCCTCCGCCGCTGAGCCGCTCGCCTGCGCGATCAACGCCCAGGAGCAGCTCGGGATCGAGGAGGGCGACGTCGTCGTCGTCTTCGGCGCCGGCCCCATCGGGTGCATGCACATCCGCGTCGCCCGCGGCGTCCACAAGGTCGGCGCCGTCTACCTCGTCGACGTCAACGCCGACCGCCTGAAGATGTCCGCTGACGTCGCCAAGCCCGACGCCGTCATCGACGGCTCCAAGGAAGACGTGGTCGCCCGCGTCATGGAGCTCACCGGCGGCCGCGGAGCGGACGTCATCATCACGGCCACCGCAGCCAAGGTCGCTCAGGAGCAGGCGATCGCCATGGCCGCCCGCAACGGTCGCATCTCGTTCTTCGGCGGACTGCCCAAGACCGACCCGGTCATCGCGTGCGACTCCAACGTCGTGCACTACCGCCAGCTCCACATCCACGGTGCCAACGGCTCAGCACCGGAGCACAACAAGCGCGCTCTCCAGTACATCTCGACAGGACAGGTGCCGGTCAAGGACCTCATCACGCACCACATCCCGCTCAGCGACGTGCTCAGCGCCTTCGACCTCGTCCGCAGCGGCGAGGCCATCAAGGTGACTGTCGAACCCTGACCAGCAGCGACGCGTAGCATCGCTTGTCGACAGCAGAACAGCGTGGGGGAGCGAGCGAGGGAACAGGGTGTACGCAGAAGAGCGCCAGCAGGCGATCGCGGAGCTCGTGCAAGCACGAGGCCGAGCGTCCGTCAACGAGCTGGCGAAGGACTTCGCCGTCACGACGGAGACCGTTCGACGGGACCTCAGCGTCCTCGAGGTGGCACGGATCGTGCGCCGTGTGCACGGTGGCGCGGTCCGAGCCGCCTCGGTGGTCGTCACGGAGCGCGGTCTGGACGAGCGTGACGCCACGCAGGCCCGGGAGAAGGAACGCATCGCGCGTGCCGCCCTGGGCCTGCTGCCGGCCGACGGGGGCAGCGTCCTCATCGACGCCGGCAGCAGCACAGGGCGGTTCGCCGACCTGCTGCCCCTCGACACGCGGCTGGCCGCGTTCACGCACGGTGTCCCGATCGCGTCCCGCCTCGCGGCCCTCCCCGGGGTCGAGCTCCACCTGCTGCCGGGGCGGGTCCGCACTACCACGCAGGCCGCCGTCGGCTCCGAGACCGTCCAGGCGGTCGAGAACCTCCGGGTCGACGTCGCCTTCCTCGGCGCCAACGGCATCAGCGTCGAGCACGGGTTCTCGACCCCGGACCCCGAAGAGGCGGCCGTGAAGCGCGCGATCGTGCGCGCTGCACGGCGCGTCGTGGTGCTCGCGGACTCGACGAAGTTCGGCCTCGACGCGACGGTGAGCTTCGCCCTGCTCGAGGACGTCGACGTCGTGGTGACCGACGCCGTGACGGCGGACCTGCCCCTCAACGTCCTCCGGGACGCAGGTATCGAGGTCGTCATCGTCTGACGTCGACGTTCCGCGCTAGTCTTCGGACCGTGCGTCTGGGCGTCATCGACATCGGTTCCAACACCATCCACCTCGCGGTCGTGGATGCGGTCCGTGGCGCCCGCCCGGTGCCGGCCGCCTCGCAGCGCACTGTCGTGCGCCTCATGCGCTATCTCGACGACGACGGAGCGATCAGCCCCGAGGGCGTCGAGGCGCTCACCGACGCCGTGGCGACCGCGGTCGAGGCCGCCCGGTCCCACGCTGTCGACGAGGTACTCGCGATCGCGACCTCAGCCGTGCGCGACGCCACGAACGGGCCCGAAGTGCTCGCGGTCCTCGAGCAGACCATCGGGTCGCCCCTGCGGGTCCTGTCCGGAGAGTCCGAGGCCCGGCTGACGTTCCTCGCCGTGCGCCGCTGGTACGGCTGGGGCGCGGGTCGGCTCCTCGTCCTCGACATCGGTGGTGGCTCGCTCGAGGTCGCTGCGGGGTCGGACGAGGAACCCGAGGTCGCGATGTCCCTGCCCCTCGGCGCTGGTCGGCTGACCCGTGCCCACCTGCGCCACGACCCGCCGCTGGCGACCGAGATGAGCACGTTGCGCGAGGTGGTCCAGCACGAGCTCGAGAGCGTCCGTGACGCGTTCGCCGACCAGCCGGCGCCCGACCACGTGGTCGTGACCTCGAAGACGTTCCGGTCGCTCGCGCGCCTTGCCGGCGCCGAGGTCGACGCTGTGGGCCCGGCCGACACGTGGCGCATGCGGCGCGCCGACCTCAAGGGCTGGGTCGGTCGACTGGCAGCGATCCCTGCGGAGCAGCGCGAGTCGTTGCCCGGGATCACAGCCGAGCGGACCCACCAGATCGTCGCCGGAGCGCTCGTCGCTCACCAGACCATGAAGGCGCTCGGCGTCGACGAGGTCGAGGTGTGCCCGTGGGCGCTGCGCGAGGGCGTGCTCCTGCGCAGGCTCGACCAGCTCTAGGGATCAGTCCTCTCCCGTGAGCGGCCCGCCGACCCGGTACTGGCCTTGGTCGTTGAGGACCTCGACCGGCACGGACAACGCCTCGCCGCCCGACGTGAACGTGCACTCGAACCGTTCGCCCGCCTGCGCCGAGATCTCGTCCGGGCACTCGACGGCGGCGACGTCCGTCAGCTCGAAGTCGTCCGTGAGGACCTCGCGGACACCCGAGTCGAGAGCCCCCTCGGCGAACAGCGGCGCGGCCGTGAAGGTCCCCGTCGCGGCGAGGGTCGCAGGCACCGACACCGCGACCGTCATGAGTGCCGTCACCGCGATCGTCGTCCCGAGGCCGGCGCGTGCGTCTCCACCCGAGCGTGCGTCCCGACCCGAGCGCGCGGACCTGCCGGGGCGTCGTTTCTTCGGCGAGGCGGGCGCCGGGGCGAAGCTGGCCGGCATGACGTGCGGCGGCGCTGACGGAGCAGGCACGCCGTAGGCCTCTGCGGAGGTGGACGCCCACACAGCGCGGCGCTGCGGCGGCACCTGCTGGGGTGGCGCAGACCGCGGTGGCGGCGGGGGCTGAGGTGCGGGAAGGCGTACCGCCGGTCCAGCAGGAGGCTTCATGAGAGGAGGTTGCGGCACCCAGGACGTCCGGGCGGGGGCCGCGTAGTGCGGTTCCACAGGCGGCGGCGGAGGATAGACCGGCTCGGGGTAGGCCGTCTCCGGGTAGTCCGGCTCGGGATAGCCGTACGCCGGGGAGTCCTCGGGGACCTGACCGTACGGCGTGGGCGTGCTCATGTCAGGTTTCCCATCTCGATGTAGAACGCGTCGACCTCGTCCGCCGGGACGACGGTGACGTCGGCGGATGCGGGTGCTGTCGGAAAGTCCTTGCGGGTGGCCTTGCCGGTGATCTCGAAGCCCGACTGGATGACGAGGTCGTGAGCCCCGGCGGTCCCCCGGACCGTGCCGTTGAGCTCCATCTTGAGGAGCTGTCCGTCGGCGTCCTGCCAGAGGCTGACCGGGATGAAGGACTCGAGCATCTCGGCGCTCATCTCGGCGACGGTCTCGGGCGGCAGGTTGAGGATCCTGGCGTCCTCCAGCACGGCGGCCAGCGTCACCTCCGTCTCGGAGAACACGCTCCCGTCGTCCTCGGTGTGCACGGACCGGCGCATCTCGGCGCCTCGCTCCGAGTCCGCGGTGCTCGTGATCGCGTCGCGGACCTCGCAGACGGTCTGGAAGCCGTCGACGAAGCACATGGTGCGCAGGCCGGCGGTCAGGTCGCCTTCGCCCGGGTCTCCGTAGACGGTCGGGACCTCGACCCACGGGGTCGGTGCGAGCCCGGCGTAGCCGTCGCCGAGCAGGAGATAGTCGACCGCCTCTCCGCCGATGTGGAGCGTGTCGACGGTGTAGCCGTCGTCGGCGTCGGTCTGCTGGATGAAGACGGACGCCGGGTTGCCGCGGATCGCGACGACCGACTGCGACCCCGTGCTCTCCTCCCCGTAGGTGGCGTGGAGGTAGGAGATCCCGGTGCTGTCCGTCGAGGAGTCAGACCGGAACGGGCTCGACCCTTCGATCGCGGAGTCGAGCAGGGCCAGCTGGGCGTCGAAGCGTTCTGCGGCGCGGGCGTCGACCACGTCCCAGTCCGGGAACGCGTCGCCGTCCACGGGTTCGCTCGCGCACCCACCGAGCACGGCGACCAAGCATGTCGCGAGCAGCGCCCGGGCGACGGACCGGCCGCGCATCACAGCCCGCCTGCCGCGGTGAAGATGTCGAGGGCGCTGGCGCCGAGCGGCATCCCGCCGAGGTCGTGCTCGCCGCGGAAGGAGGTCGTGGCGACGAGGTATCCAGAGCCTGTCGCGGGGTCGTAGTTGGTCAACCACGCTCCACCGGAGGCGCCTTGCGTCATGTCGCACTCGATCCCGTACGCGCCGCGCACGGAGGTGAACCAGTCCTCGCTCGCGCAGTACCTCTCGGAGGTGCCGTCGAACGGCTCGGCCGACGGGTAGCCGACGACCACGATCTCCTCGGCGGGCGTCCCGAACGAGATGCCCTGTCCGCCGGTGACGTCCTGGATGTCGAGGCCCGAGTCCTCGTCGGGCGCCATGGTGAGGAACGCGAAGTCGTACGCCCAGCCGGCGCCGCTGATCGCCCCGTCCGCGTCGACCGAAGCGGTGTCGGCGAACTCTTGCGGGCCGTGGGCGGAGAGCGCGAACCAGCGGCCGTAGGGAGCCACCGCGCTGTCGTCGGAGTCGTGGGGCACGAACATGACGTTGGTGCCCCACCCCGTGTCGCCGGCGAAGTCCCAGAGGCAGTGGGCGGCGGTGATCACGGTGTTCTTGGACGCGGAGGACACGACCGTCGCCGAGCAGACGTAGTCGCCGTCGTCGAAGGTGATGTACAGGCGCCCGAGCGTCGACTCGGCAAGGCCGGTGGCCGCGAACTCGTCCCCTGCGGTCGTGTTCGGCAGCTGTGCACCGACAGGGTTCACGGGGCCGGTGCTCGGGTCCACGAGGACGCCCGTCGCGGCGTCGGGAGCGGTGCCGACGCCGGTGTCGTCGGTGTCCGACGGTGTGGTCTCTTTCGGTTTCGCGTCCTTACGACGATCGTCGGTCCAGTAGTCGTTGATGTCCTGTGACGAGTCGTCGTAGTCGTGGCGCAACGAGACGGTGTCCGACTCGATGGGTGGGCCGATCTGGGAGTTCTTGACCCCGGCGACCGGCTCGCCCTCGATGGGGTCAGCGCACCCTGCTACGACAGCGAGCACGAGCAGCAGCGCTGCGGTGTGCGTCCTCGTGCGGCGGGCCGGTCCGGTACGCGATGTCGCCACGGGGCGCGAGCGGAGGGGAAAACGCATAGCGTGAGGATCCCACGGAATGAGAACACCGACGTGGGCCGTCCGGACGGTGCTGTTGCCGTGAGGTCACGGCTGTGCATGTGAATCGTTTAACTATCGTCTCGTCTTCATGCATCGTGGGTATCTTGACCACCGGATGGAGATCTCCCTCCATCCGGTGCAGGGCGGCTGGCTAGGGGCTGGCTGTCGGGAACTGGGGTGGCATGAGCGAGTCAGACGATCAACAGGTCGACCAGGTGGAGTCCGTGACGCGCAGGGTGCAGAGCGCGGACCGGTCTCGGGCGCGGTACGACGCGTTCTTCGGCGATTCTTCGGCTTTCTCCGACCCCAACCATGTCTGGGACGAGATGAACGGCGGTCCGCTCGACGAGCCGTGACCTTCTCGCCGGGCACAGGACGCCGTCGTCCCTACGATGGATCCATGGACTGCGACGTCGTGGTGGTGGGGGCCGGCATCGCCGGTCTGGAGTGCGCGAGGAGCCTGCACGAGCACGGTGCCGCGGTGCGCGTGGTCGAGTCTGGGGACGCGGTCGGCGGCCGGGTGCGCTCGGATGCCGTCGACGGTTTCACGGTCGACCGGGGCTTCCAGCTGCTCAATCCTGCCTACCCGGCGGTCCGTGCGCGCGTCGACGTCGGTGCGCTCGACCTGCGCCCGCTCCTCCCTGGGGTCGCGGTGCGGCGCGACGACCGGCTCGCGCTCCTCTCCGACCCACGCCGCGCGCCACGCCTCCTCGGCCAGACGCTGCGCAGCGGCTACGTGCGCCCGCTCGAGCTCGCGGCGCTCGCCCGCTGGGCCGCGCCCGCGCTCGGCCGGGCGAGCCGTCTCGTCGACGGAGCCGACGAGACGCTCGCGAGCTCGCTCGACCGCGCGGGCGTCGACGGGCGGATCCGCCACGAGGTTCTCGCGCCGTTCCTCGCCGGTGTCCTCGCTGAGGACGACGGCACGACGTCGGCCGCGTTCGTGCGTCTTCTCGTGCGGATGTTCCTGCTCGGTACGCCGGGCGTCCCAGCAGGTGGGATGTGCGAGCTCCCTGCCCAGCTGGCCCGCGACCTGCCCGACGTAGTGCTCGGCACCCGGGTCTTGTCGGTCGAGCGGACCGGGAGCGGCACGGGGCGAGGGGGCGTGCGGGTGCGGACCGTCGGTGGTGAGATCACGGCGCGCGCCGCCGTCGTCGCGACGGACCCGGCGACGGCCGAGGCTCTCGTCGGTGTGCGCGCGCCGGCGACGAAGGGCCTCGTGACGCACTGGTATGTCACGGACGAGGCTCCGCGCACAGATGCGGCCATCGTCGTGGACGGGCGTCGGCGCGGCGGGTCCCGGCCTGGCCCTGTCGTCAACGCCGCCGTCATGAGCAACGCCGCACCCACGTATGCGCCGCCCGGGCAGCACCTCGTCCAGGTCACGTGCCTGCTTGGTGCGGAGCCGCCCGCGGAGAGTGAGGTGCGGCGCCAGGCCGGCGAGATGTTCGGGGCGAGCACGTCGAGGTGGCACGAGATCGCGCGCCACGTCGTCCCCGGGGCTCTGCCGGTCCAGCCGTCGCCGCTCGTCGCGCGCCAGGAGGTCGACCTCGGTGGTGGGGTGTACGTCTGCGGCGACCACCGGGACACCGCGTCGCTGCAGGGAGCCCTCGTGTCCGGCGCTCGGACTGCCGACGCGGTCCGACGCCGGCTCGGCGGAGGCTCTGCCGAGGACCTCGGGCTCGAATCCAGGGTCCGCTGGTGAATCGTTTCACCACCCTATCGATATGTCCGGTTGACGCCTAGACTCTCGACGGCACAGGCCTCCCGCACGATTGCGGGAGCACACCTACCGAGAGGACCATCGTGGTATATCGGATCAATCGGCGCACAGGCGCCGTCCTCACCGCAGCAGCGGCTCTGGGCTTCGTCGGCCCCGCGCCGGCGACCGCCGCCGTCCTCCCGACCGCCGACGCCGTCGCTGTAGCCACGCAGGTCGAGGCAGAAGACTTCACCGACTACGAAGACAGCTCGAGCTGGCACTCGGGAGACTGCGGCTCTGGCCCGGTCGACATGCAGGTCACCTCGGACACGGGCGGCGGCTGCAACGTCGGGTGGACGAAGGCCGGAGAGTGGCTCGAGTACGACATCACGACGGCGAACGCCGGGACCGTGGACCTCGCGCTCCGCGTGGCAGCCAAGAATGATGGCAAGCGCGCGCAGGTCTCCATCGACGGGACCGTCGCAGGCGTCGTCACCGCGAGCGGCGAGGGCTGGCAGTCGTGGACCACCGAGACCATCTCCGGGGTCGAGACGAGCTCCGGGAGCCACGTCGTCCGGGTGACGTTCCTGGACGGCGACATGAACCTGAACTGGCTCTCCTCTGCGGAGCTCGAGACGGTCGACCCTGCGGAACAGGACTTCACTGACGGGTTCCTCCTCTCGCACGACTTCGACGACGACGACATGGGCCCGTTCGTCAGCTGCACGACGAAGAGCCCGAACTACGCGAAGGCTGTCGACGGGCGCTTGGAGACCCACTGGTACGAGACGTCCTACGACGGCAGCAGGATGACGAAGGGAGCTGAGGCCTGCGGTGACCCGGAGGTCGTCGGGAACGACGTCGGCTACCTGACGTACAAGCACGCGTGGATGGGCTTCACCCTGAACCTCGACGAGGGTTTCGTGGCTGAGAACCCCTACACGCAGGCCGGGCTCGCGCAGGTCTTCGGGTTCGACGACAGCCTGGGCATGTCGAGCTGGACTGCGCTGCTGGAGTACACCGACGGTGACCTGACCTGGGTCGACAGGATCGACATGGGCATGAACCGGCAGAACGCCGTCATCATGGAGGACGTCCCCCGGGACCAGGACCTGCAGATCATCATCCACGTCGAGCTGTCGAAGGCCGACAAGGGCACGGTCGAGGTGTACGTCGACGGAGACCTGAAGTACAGCCGGTACGACGCCAACGTCGGTATGGGGACCTTCACGGACGACGACGAGCAGGCCGATGTCTCGTACACCGAGTTCAAGATCGGACAGTACGACCACACGGACTCTGAGTACGTGAGCGGCGAGGAGCGGATCGTCTACTACGACAACGTCTCCTGGTTCAACGGAGAAGACGGCTACGACGTCGTCGATCCCTCGAAGGGCTGACGCGACAGCGTCGCACCCGTGAACGACGAAGGGCCCCCGGTCTGCTGGGGGCCCTTCGTCGCGTGCGGGCTAGAGGTAGTCGGCCACCAGCTGCTCGGCGAGGCCCACGTAGGACCCGGGCGACATTGCGGCGAGGCGTGCGGCGAGGTCGTCGGGCAGGCTGAGGCCCGCGATGAACGTCCGGAGGTCGTCGCCGTCGATGCGGTGACCGCGGGTGAGGTCCTTGAGGCGCTCGTACGGGTTCTCCATGCCGGTGACGCCGGCGACGGACGCAGCGCGCATAGCCGACTGGATCGCCTCCCCCAGGACCTCCCAGTTGCCGTCGAGGTCGACCGCGAGCAGCTCGTGGTTGACGGCGAGCGCGGTGAGACCGCGGCGCACGTTGTCGATCGCGAGGAGCGAGTGGCCGAACGCCGGACCGATGTTGCGCTGCGTCGTGGAGTCCGTGAGGTCGCGCTGCATCCTGCTCGTG
Organism: Sanguibacter antarcticus; assembly: GCF_002564005.1. Taxonomy (NCBI): domain Bacteria; kingdom Bacillati; phylum Actinomycetota; class Actinomycetes; order Micrococcales; family Sanguibacteraceae; genus Sanguibacter; species Sanguibacter antarcticus. The sequence continues at coordinate 3,123,463 of NZ_PDJG01000001.1, forward strand.
ACGAGCGTCGCGGAGAGCGTGTCGAGCAGCGCGCAGGAGATCTCGAGGTTGGCCTCGGCGTTCTCGAAGCGGATGGGGTTGACCTTGTGCGGCATCGTCGAGGAGCCGGTCGCGCCCGGGACGGGGATCTGCTGGAAGAACCCGAGCGAGATGTACGTCCACACGTCGGTCGCGAGGTTGTGGAGGATCCGGTTGAACCGGGCGACGTCCGCGTAGAGCTCGGACTGCCAGTCGTGGCTCTCGATCTGGGTGGTGAGCGGGTTCCACGTGAGGCCGAGGCCTTCGACGAACGCCTTCGAGACCGCGGGCCAGTCCGTCCCGGGGACGGCGACGACGTGCGCGCCGTAGGTGCCGGTCGCTCCGTTGAGCTTGCCGAGGTACTCGGCGCCCTCGACGCGGCGGACCTGACGGCCGAGGCGGTGCGCGAGGACCGCGAGCTCCTTGCCGACCGTGGTCGGGGTCGCGGGCTGGCCGTGGGTGCGGCTGAGCATCGGGACGCCCGCGTGCTCGTGCGCCATCGCCGAGATCTGCTCGACGAGGTTGCGCGCGGCCGGGAGCCACACGTCCTGGACCGCGCCCTGCACCATGAGGGCATAGGAGAGGTTGTTGACATCTTCGCTCGTGCACGCGAAGTGGACGAGCTCGCCGACACCGGGCAGCACCGTGTCGGCTCCGACCATCCCCGGCGCCGCGGCCAGGCGTCGCTTGAGGAAGTACTCGACGGCCTTGACGTCGTGGACGGTCTCGCGCTCGATCTCGGCCATCTCCGCGATCCCGACCGCGCCGAAGTCGTCGACGACCGTGCGCAGGTACGTCTTGTCCGCGTCGCTCAGGCGCGGCGCACCGGGCACGACGGGGCCCTCGGGCGTGCCGTCCGTGAGCGCGATGAGCCACTCGACCTCGACGTGCAGGCGTTCCCTGTTGAGCGCCGCCTCCGACAGGTGGTCCACGAGCGGTGCGACGGTCGAACGGTAGCGACCGTCGAGCGGCCCGAGGGCGATGTGGGGCGTGACGTCCGCAAGGCTGGCGCGCGTCGAGACGGGGTGCTGGGAGCTGTTCGGCATGGGCGTCATCCTCCCACGGGAGGCCGCCACGATGCCGGAACGTCCGGAAGGTGCTGTGCACAGGGCAGGGTGCGTCTGTGCTGCTCCCCAGCGGAAGGTCGGTCGGCTCCCCAGCCTGCTCGGAGGCCCCTACCGTCGCGGCATGCCCCTGACCCACGACATCAGCAGCCTCACGGCCACCCTGACCCTCGTCGAGCTGGACGTGGCCGACGCGGCGGCCGCGCTGAGCAGCGCGAGCCTCGTCGACTGGGTCTCGACGTCCGCGAGCCTCTATCAGGAGGTCCTGGCCGCAGCGGCCCTCCAGCTGACGAGCCTCGACACCGTGCTCGACAACGCTCGGACGTCGCTCACGAGCGCCGCCGCGAGCGCCACCGCATGAGCAGCGACGGCTCCGACACCGGGCACGCGACGAGCGACATCACCCGGATCACCGTGACCGGTGGCGTCTCCCCGATGAGCGCCGACACCACCGACATGGCGCAGGCCGCCCTCCTCGTGTCGACCGCTGCGAGCCGGCTCGCGTCCGCGCGGCTGCACTGTCTCCAGCTGGCTGCGCGCATCGCGGACATCGAGGCGCTGCGCTGGTTCGGGTGGGGAAGCATGGGCGACGAGGCGCCCGGATCTGCTGCCATGGTCCACCTCGACCTGGCGCAGTCGAGCGCGAACCTCGCCGCAGCGGCCCTCGCGCTCCAGATCGCGGACCTCGACGAGCTCGCGGCGAGCACTCTCGGTGCCGCCGACCTCTACAGCGAGGCGGAGGCGTCCGCGGGGGAGCAGATGCTCGACGTCGCCGGGGGACTGGCGAGCTGGTTCGTGCTCGCACCCGTGGGCCTCGTCGCGACGCTCGCGATCGGCACGGCACAGTCGGCGGGCACCTCCTGGTGGGATCGTGCGGCAGGGGGCGCGAGCGCCGTCCTGGGTTCCGCACGGCTGCTCCGGGACCCGTTCTCGACGCCCGGGGTCGACGACGCCTCCGCCGTCCTCGGTGCGGGGTACGGCCTGCTCGCGCAGAACACCGGACTGGCGTCGCTGCGGCTCAAGAATCTCCGCGGGCTCCCGCTGACGCCACAACCCAGGCTCGACTACCGCCCGGGCCACCTCGTCGAGACGACGACGACGGTCGCACCGATCACCTCGGTCCTCGACGCAGCCGACGCGGTCGCCGACCTCCCCGAGCGCAGCGTGAGCGTGCTGCGCACGACCCATCTCGACGGCACCGAGACGTGGGCTGTGTTCGTCCGTGGGACAGACGACTGGGCACCCGGCTCCACCAGCCCCTTCTCAGGGGCAGCGAACCTCGACCTCTTGTCGGGCGCACCGAGCGACGGCATGGCGCTCGTCGAGTCGGCGCTCCAGCAGGCGGGCGCACCCGTAGGCGCCGCGGTCGGGCTGTACGGGCACAGCCAGGGCGGGATCGTCGCCATGCGCCTGTCCGACGACCCGGCGTTCCGGCGCCGCTACGACCTGCGGTCCGTCACGACCTTCGGGAGCCCCGTCGCGACGCTCACGCAGTCCACGCCTGTCCCCACGCTCCACGTCGAGAACAACCAGGAGCTCGTCTCGAGCGCCGACGCCTCCGTCTCGCCGGGAAGCACCCAGCGCGTCACGGTGAGCGCAGACCTGCCGGACGGCCACGACGGCTCGGCCCACAGCATGGGCACCCACCGGCAGGTCCTCGACGCAGCGATCCGGAGCGGAGACCCCGCGGTGGCCGTCGCGGTCGAGCAGCAGCAAGCCGTGCTCGGCGGGCCGGCCTACGCAGGCTCGACGACCCTCCCTCTGCCCGATGTTGAGATCACTGTCTTCAGCCCCGGAGCAGCACCAGGCCCGATCGCGACCCCGCCCGCGCTCGTCGCTCCCACCGATGGGCCCAGTGTTCTGACCGACCTCTGGGCAGCACCCGAACCGCTCCGGACCCCGGAGCTGCCACGGACCGCATCAGGCGAGATCGACTGGGCGGAGGCCACCCGTCGTTCCCTGCCGGGGAACGCCCCAGCGCAGGCCAGCAGGTGAGCCGCTTGTCGCACGCCGACGCCGAGCGCTACGTTGGCCTCGCTCAGAGCCGAGCAGACGGACACAGAGGAGTGGTCGCGATGACCGAGCACGTGCTCGTCGACCGGGAGGCGGGCGTCCTCACGCTCCGCCTCGACCGGCCGGACAAGAAGAACGCCCTGACGCCGGCCATGTACTCGGCGCTCGCGGACGCGCTCGTGCACGCAGGCACAGACCCGCAGGTCCGGGTCGTCGTCATCACCGGAGGACCCGACTGCTTCACGAGCGGCAACGACATCGACGACTTCCTCCATACCCCGCCCGTCGATCAGAGCAGCCCGGTCTTCCTGTTCATGTGGGCGCTCTTCGACTGTCGCAAGCCCGTCGTTGCAGCCGTCGCGGGCCCGGCTGTCGGCATCGGGACCACCCTGCTGCTGCACTGCGACCTCGTGTACGTGGCACAGGACGCGACCCTGCGCATGCCGTTCGTCAACCTCGGGCTCTGCCCCGAGTACGGCGCGAGCCTCATCGTCCCGCGGCTCGTCGGGCACGCCCGCGCCTCGCGGCTGCTCCTGCTGAGCGAGGCGTTCACCGGCCAGCAGGCCGCGGACTGGGGGATCGCGAGCGAAGCGCTCCCGAACGGGCCCACAGCCCTGGCCCGCGCCCAGGAGGCAGCCCGGGCGCTGGCGGCGCTCGCCCCGGGCGCCGTCACCGACAGCAAGCGGCTCGCGCGCTCGCCCGGCCGCGAGGAGCTGCGTCAGGTCATCGTCGACGAAGGTGCGGTCTTCGCGGAGCGCCTGCGCTCACCAGAGGCCGTCGAGGCGCTCTCCGCCTTCGTCGAACGGCGTGCCCCGGACTTCTCCGGCTTCTGACCAGGCGTGCGCCCGCGGTACGACGCGGTACGACTCGCGGGCCGCCCGCCGGCGGGGCAAGGTCAGCGTCGCTCGGAGCGTTCGGGCACCACGAGCGAGATGATCATGCTCAGGACCGACACGACGAGCGCCCCGACGAGAGCCCACCCGAACCCGTCCACCCGCAGGCCCCAGTCGGTCTGCTCGGTGATCCACGCGGTGAGCAAGACCATCAGGGCGTTGACGACGAGCGTGAACAGCCCGAGCGTGAGGATGTAGAGCGGGAAGGAGAAGAACTTCAGAACAGGTTTGACGACAGCGTTGACCAGCCCGAAGACGAGAGCGACCGCGAGGAAGACGACCACCCTGCCGCCCGTGGTGCTCTCGCTGACCACCTCGAAGTGATCGCCCAGCAAGAGTGTGGTCAACCAGATGGCCACGGCATTGACGAGGATGCGCACGAAGAAGCTCATCGCTGAATCCTCCCACCGCGCCCGTGCTCCTGTCCTCTTTCTCGGGACCGAGGTCCGTGACGGCCCAAGGTCTCGTCGCCGTGCGCGCGGGAGGTGGGAGACTGTCCGCGTGAGCTCGCGACGCGTCCCCCTCCGCCCTGCCATCAGCGCCCTCCCGGTCTACGTACCAGGAGCCCGACCCAAGGTGGGAGCAGCTGCCTACAAGCTCTCGTCGAACGAGAACCCGTACCCGCCCCTGCCGTCCGTGCTGGCTGCGATCATCGACGCCGCCTCGGACGTCAACCGCTACCCGGACATGTTCGCCACCGAGCTCACCGAGACGATCGGGGCCGAGCTGACCCAGACTCTCAGCCCCGAGGCGCACGACGCCAAGGGCGACATCACTGCGGCCCAGGTCGTCGTCGGCAACGGGTCGGTCGCCGTCCTCTCGCACGTCCTCGAGGCCGTCGTCGACGCCGGTGACGAGGTCGTCTACCCGTGGCGCTCGTTCGAGGCCTATCCCATCGTCGTGAGCGTCGCCGGCGGGATCTCCGTGCAGGTGCCGCTCGCTGAGCACGGGCGCCTCGACCTCGACGCCATGGCTGCGGCGGTCACCGAGCGGACCCGGGTCGTCATGGTCTGCACCCCGAACAACCCCACCGGCACGTCCGTCACGCAGACCGACCTCCTCGCGTTCCTCGCGAAGGTGCCCTCAGACGTCCTCGTCATCGTCGACGAGGCCTACCTCGAGTTCGTCCGGTCCGACGACGCGGTCGACGGCCTGGCAGCGCTCGCCGCGCACTCGAACGTCGTGGTGCTGCGGACGTTCTCCAAGGCCTACGGGCTCGCCGGCCTGCGGGTCGGCTACGCGGTCGCCCGTCCCCGGCTGGCTGCAGGCATCCGCGCAGCGTCCACACCCTTCGGCGTCTCCCACGTCGCTCAGCAGGCCGCGCTCGCCTCGATCCGCGCCAAGGACGAGCTCCTGCGCCGGGTCGACTCCCTCGTGGAGGAGCGGGCCCGGATGCTCGACGGACTGCGTGCCCAGGGCTGGGACCTGGTCGACACCGAGGCCAACTTCGTGTGGCTGCCGCTCGGCGAGCGGACCGCAGCCTGTGCGGTGGAGGCGTCGGACGCCGGTGTCATCGTGCGGCCTTTCGCCGGCGAGGGGATCCGTGTGAGCGTGGGCGAGACCGAGGCGACCGACATCTTCCTCGCCGTCGCTGCCGGGTGGCGCTGAACCTCACCACTGCGTCAGCGGGTGAACCCGGGCGGAGTTCGGCCCTTTCTCGTCGTGGATGCTGGCTTGTGTCCTGTGCCTCTCGGTAGCGTGCAGTGACACTCTTATCCGTTCGACGATCGAGGCCTCATGGACTTCTTGACCGCTGCGACCCAGGCCGACGATCTCCCCGTCGGGCTTGCGGTGTTCTTCATCGCTCTGTACCTGGCGATCATCGTCGCCACGTTCTGGGTGTACTCCCGGATCCCGGCCAAGGCGGGGTACCCGTGGCCGTGGGTCTTCATCCTGCTCGTGCCCATCGCGAACATCGTGTTCGTCTGCCTCTTCGCCTTCAAGCCGTGGCCCATCGAGCGCGAGCTCGCTGCGACGCGCGCCGCGCTCCAGGCCGCGACCGGCAGCGGATACCCCCGAGGCCAGTTCGGCGGGCAGTCTGCAGGGCAGTTCGGCGGGTCGTCTACCGGCCAGTTCGGCGGGTCGTACACCGGCCAGCCGGGCGGCTCTGAACCGGGCGGATACGTGGGCGGCTACGACCAGGGCGGGTCCGTGAGCGGCTACGGCCAGGGGACGACCGGCGGGTACGGCCAGGGCGGGTACACACCGCAGCCGCCGTCGGACAACCCGTACAGCCCGAAGTCGTGACCCTCGTCTGACAGAGCTCTTTGGAGGATTCCTCTGAATCGTCCGGTGCGATCTGCCGTCTTCGGTGGTGGGCAACCTACGGTTCCGTAGCCTACGCTGGCGTAGCCTACGGGAACGTAGGTTAGTGGTGCTGGGAGCCCCGGCGTCACAGGTACCGTCGCAGGGTGCCCCCACCTGGGTGCCGAGACCGGAGGAGAGCGAGTGACCGATCTGATGCAGTCGACGCAGGCACCAGAGACCACCGACGACACCCCCATGCAGATCGTCGCACCAGACGGTCGTCGGGTCACGTCTGAGCGCAACGCTCCGTACCGGGCGCGCCTCGCCGGGCTCGACGACGACGACCTGCGCGGCTTTTACCGCGACATGATGCTCGTCCGCCGCTTCGACACCGAAGCCACAGCGCTCCAGCGGCAAGGAGAGCTCGCTCTCTACGCGCCCCTCCTCGGCCAGGAGGCCGCCCAGATCGGGTCAGGCCGCGCGCTGTCACCCCAGGACATGGCGTTCCCGTCGTACCGCGAGCACGGCGTGGCGTACACGCGCGGCGTCGAGCTCCCGCACCTCCTCCAGCTCTTCCGCGGCGTCGACCACGGCGGGTGGGACTCCGAGGCACACCGCTTCCACCTCTACACGCTCGTCATCGGCTCACACACCCTCCACGCGACCGGCTACGCCATGGGCGTGCAGCGCGACGGGCTCGTCGGCACCGGCGACACCACCCAGGACACCGCCGTCATCGCATACTTCGGCGACGGAGCCACCTCGCAGGGCGACGTGAGCGAAGCCCTCGGATTTGCCGCTGTGAACAACGCACCCGTGGTGCTGTTCTGCCAGAACAACCAGTGGGCCATCTCCGTACCGACCTCGAAGCAGTCCCGCGTCCCGCTCTACCGACGCGGCCACGGCTTCGGCGTGCCGAGCGTCCGCGTCGACGGCAACGACGTGCTCGCCTGCTACGCCGCGACGACCGAAGCGCTCGAGCGCGCCCGCACCGGCGGCGGCCCCACCTTCATCGAGGCCGTCACCTACCGGATGGGCGCACACACCACGTCCGACGACCCCACCCGCTACCGCACCTCCGCCGAAGAGGACTACTGGCGCGACCGCGACCCCATCGACCGCCTCCGCATCCTCCTGCGCACCGAAGGCCTCTGGGACGACGAGGCCGAAGCAGCGCTCGCCGTCGAGGCCGACGCGCTCGGCGAACGCGTCCGCACCTACGTCCGAGGCCTCGGACGCCCGGCGGCCTCGTCGATGTTCGACCACGTCTACGCGACCGAGAACTCGCTCGTCACGGAGGACCGCACCTGGTTCGCCGACTACGAGGCGTCCTTCACCGACCAGGGAGGCGCTCGATGACCGCCCAGACCACCACGCCCGCGTCGACGGCCACGCAGCTGCCGTTCGCGAAGGCCATCAACGCGGGGCTCGACGCCGCGCTCGCGGGAGACCCGAAGGTCCTCCTCATGGGCGAGGACATCGGTCCCCTCGGTGGTGTCTTCCGTGTGACGGACGGCCTGCAGGCCACGTACGGCGAGGACCGTGTCGTCGACACCCCGCTCGCGGAGTCCGGCATAATCGGCACGGCGATCGGCCTCGCGCTGCGCGGCTACCGACCGGTGTGCGAGATCCAGTTCGACGGGTTCATCTTCCCCGGCTTCGACCAGATCACCACGCAGCTCGCAAAGATGCACTACCGCTCCAGCGGCCGCCTCACGGTGCCTGTCGTCATCCGTGTCCCGTACGGCGGCGGCATCGGTGCCGTCGAGCACCACAGCGAGAGCCCCGAGGTGCTCTTCGCGCACACACCCGGGCTCCGTGTCGTGTCTCCGGGCTCGCCCCAGGACGCGTTCGTCATGATCCAGGAGGCGATCGCCTCGCCGGACCCGGTGCTCTTCTTCGAGCCGAAGGGGCGCTACTGGGAGAAGGGCGCGGTGGACCTGTCCACCGGGCCGTACGCCTCAGGCGGGACGAGCGCGCAGGCGCCCGCGGAGGCGGACGCCTTCGACACGCTCAACAAGGCCGTCGTCGCGCGGCCGGGCACGGACCTCACCCTCGTCGCGTACGGCGCGACGGTCGCCACCGCGCTCAAGGTCGCAGCCTCTGCAGCGTCCGAGGGGACGAGCATCGAGGTCATCGACCTCCGGTCCATCTCGCCGCTGGACACCACCACCGTCGTGGAGTCCGTGCGCCGGACTCACCGCTGCGTCGTCGTCCACGAGGCCCCGACCTTTCTCGGGTCCGGCGCGGAGATCGCGGCGCGCGTCACCGAGCAGTGCTTCTACGAGCTCGAGGCGCCCGTCCTGCGCGTCGGCGGATTCCACACGCCGTACCCGGTCGCGAAGATCGAGCACGAGTACCTCCCCGGCCTGGACAGGGTGCTCGACGCCGTCGATCGAGCACTAGCGTTCTGACGAGCACCGCCCCGCACCCGACCTCACGACGACCCGCTTTGCCGAAGGAGCACCATGCCGACCTTTGAGCGCTTCAACCTGCCGGATGCCGGCGAGGGCCTCACGGAGGCCGAGATCGTCACGTGGCACGTCGGCGTGGGGGACACCGTGACGGTGAACCAGGCGATCGTCGAGATCGAGACCGCCAAGTCGCTCGTCGAGCTGCCCTCTCCGTACGCGGGGGTCGTCACCGAGATCCTCCAGCCGATCGGCACGATGGTCGAGGTCGGTGTCGCCATCATCGTCATCGACACCGACCCGACGGGGGCCGCCACGGCGCCGAGCGCACCGGACGGAGCCGAGGCCGGGAGCACGTCTGAGAGCACGGCTGAGAACGTCGTCGCGAACGCCGGGACCACCGGTAGCACGGACAGCGCCGAGAGCGGCGCTGTGCTCGTCGGGTACGGGATCGCCGCGGGCAGCACCACGCGCCGTGCGCGTCGCGCCCAGGAACCTGCGGCGCCCGCCACGCCTGCGCCTGCGCCGGCCACACCGGCGCGGTCCGTCGCGCCCGGCCGATCGCCCGTGCAGGTCGCTGCCGAGACAGAGCCGACGCCGGTGAAGACGCCTGCGCCCGCGCTCGCACCCGTCGCGACCGTCGGTGCCCCGAGCGCCGCGAAGATCCCCGTGGTCCAGTCGGTCACGCAGGTCGCACCGCGGCCCGGCACGCTCGCCGTCCGCGCGAAGCCGCCGGTCCGCAAGCTGGCACGGGACATGGGCGTCGACCTCTCGAGCGTCCACGCGACCGGGCCGGGCGGGATCGTCACCCGCGAGGACGTCCTCGCCTACAGTGCGCAGGCCCAGCCGCGCACGCTGGCGACGTACATCGACGACGACACCCCGTGGCTCGCCTCCGGTCAGGTGTCCTCCGACGGTCGTCAGACGCGGGTCCCGGTGAAGAGCGTCCGCAAGCGCACGGCCGAGGCGATGGTCTCGAGCGCGTTCACCGCCCCGCACGTGACCGTGTTCCAGACCGTCGACGTGACGAAGACGATGCGCCTCGTGGCCCGGCTGCGCGAGGACCGCGAGTTCGCCGACGTGCGCGTCACGCCGCTCCTCATCACGGCCAAGGCGCTCCTCGTCGCGGTGAACCGCCACCCCGAGGTCAACGCGAGCTGGGACGACACGACTCAGGAGATCGTCTACAAGCACTACATCAACCTCGGCATCGCGGCATCGACCCCCCGTGGGCTCGTGGTCCCGAACATCAAGGACGCTCACCGCCTCGGGCTCAAGGGCCTCGCGCAGGGGATCGCGGCGCTCACCGCCACGGCCCGTGCCGGCAAGACGAGCCCGTCCGACATGTCCGACGGCACCATCACGATCACCAACGTCGGTGTCTTCGGGATCGACACCGGGACACCGATCCTCAACCCTGGCGAAGCGGCGATCCTCGCGTTCGGTGCCATCCGTGAGCAGCCGTGGGTGCACAAGGGCAAGATCAAGAAGCGCTGGGTCACGCAGCTCGCGCTGAGCGTCGACCACCGTCTCGTCGACGGAGCCCTCGGCGCCCGCCTGCTCTCCGACGTCGCCGCAGTCCTCCAGGACCCGGCCCACGGACTCGTCTGGGGCTGAGCCCAGCCCACCGTCGGCCCCGTCACCGGACCAGACCTCCAGACCAGACGCTCCCGCCCCCTACCAGGTGCGCGTACCGGCACGCCTGCAAGGTGCGCCTGCCGGCACGCCTGCCGGGTGCGCCTGCCGGGTGCGCCTGCCCGCTCGTTTGTCCAGCTCGGGCGCTTGTTGCGATCTCGGGCATTCAAAGGCCCGAGATCGCGACAAGTGCCCGAAGTCAGCGCTCGCGGAGCGAAAAGGTCAGTGCTCTCGGAGCCACAGACTTGAGGCTCTGTCGCCTGGAGGTCAGGGCTCTGTGCTTGGCGTGGACTCAGGGATCACGAGGCAGACAGGTGCCGAGAGGCACAGACGGTCGCGGGAGGTCGCGGACGGTCCCCGACGGTCCCCGACGGGCGCCGAGCTCAGGAGGTCAGCGCAGGAGCGCTGATCGGGGACCCGTCGTCGGTCGGGCGGTCTGCGTCGAGCTTCGCGTAGGCGGCCAGGTCCGTGTAGAGCTCGTCGGTGAGCGGGTTCTTCTTGCGCGTGACGATCCGGTGCACCTGGTACGCGGCCACGGCGACGTTCGCGAGGAGGGCGACGAGGCTCACGAGGAACAGCGCGGTCGTGTTGTGCGAGGACTGCACCGCGAAGGTCGAGTCGGTGACGAACGCCGGGAAGGCCATCGTGAACATCATCCAGAACGCGAGGGTCTGCGCGCGGTGCTGGAGCCAGGCCCCCTTGCGGAGGAAGAACGCCGGGATGGTGCACGAGACGAGGAGCGCGGCGCCGGCATAGAACGAGTGGTCGCCGACGCAGTTGTACACGTACGCGAAGTTCCACAGGTCGTACGCGATGATCCAGAACCAGAGCATGTCGGGCCAGATCATGTCCTTGGTCCGGCCTCGCGTGATGTAGATCCCGGCCCATCCGCAGATCGTCAGGAGGTTGAGCAGCCCGGCGATGCCGTTCATGATGTTCCACGAGCCGCCGACCATCATGACGCCGTCGATGAGCCCGTTCATCGAGTACACCTGGAAGTCACGGATGACGGCCTCGAAGATGTTCAGCGCGAGGATCGCGGCCGGGAACATCAGCGCGTACTTGTTCTTCGCGATGCGCGGGACGTAGCGCAGCGCCATGAAGCCGAGGCACCCGGCGAGCGCCGAGTACACCTTGACCCAGTGGAACCATGTGCCGGTGCTCGATCCTGCCCCGGCGGTGGTGGGCCACACGAAGATGGTGAGCATGAGCGGCAGCGCCACGAACAGGCACAGCCCGGCCCACTTGCTCTGGCGGGCGATCTCGTTGGCGAGCATGAGCGCGGCGACGACCGCGACCCACATGAGCGCGGAGTACCACGGGACGGATTCGAACAGGAACATCGGTTGTCTCCTCAGACGTGGACGAGCGGTAGCGCAGACCCCCTGCTGGTGTGTCCCCGAGGCGGGGCATCAGGAAGGGATGCTGTCGCTGCCTCCCTGCTCGAGGCGCAGCGTCTGGCGCACGAGGTCTTTGAGGCGGTCGTCGGAGATGGTCGGGTGCGACCTCGTGAGGCCGATGAGCCCGTAGATGAGGACGTAGAACGTCTCGTAGACGTTCTCGATCTGGATCTTGTGGTGCCGTGCGTACGCCTCGACGGTCGTCGTGCGGAAGCAGTCGACCATCGCGCCGACGGCTCGGTCGATGAAGCGGTTGTAGAGCCGGGCGTCCTCGATCCGGGGGAGGCCGCCCACGGGGTTGGTCGCCGAGCGGACGTGCCGGCGGAACATCGCGATGCAGTCGGTCAGCGCCTGCTCGATGTTGCCGACCTCGCGCTGGGCGTCCCACTCGCGGATGCTCGCGACGAACTCGTCGATGTGCTGCTCGAGCACCACGTCGACGAGCGTGTCCTTGTCGGTGAAGTAGTGGTAGACGAGGCCGCGCGTGATGCTCACGCGTTCGGCGACGTCGGAGATCGACGTGCGGGCGATGCCCTTCTCGGCGAAGAGTGCGCGGGCGGCGACGAGGATCTCGTCTTTGCGTTCGTCGGGATGCTTCGACGTGCGCGGGGCCGGTGGGGGGAGCGCCTCGTCCGGGCTGTCGGTGCGGCCGTCGTGGTTCGCCATCGTGTCCCTGCGCTCGTCCTCGGGGCTGCGTGCCCCGGTGGTGCTGCTGTGGGTGTGACCAGCATCGATACCTGACCGTAGACTCCCGTTGACACTGTGTCAACGGGGCTGTGGTCGGGGTCGGGAACCTCACCGGGATGCTCAGGACGAACCCGACTAGGTGTTGTGGGTCATGACGTTGGTGACACGCCGGGGGGTGGGCGTGAGGAAGGGGTAGGTCCCGGTCTTGCAGGATGGAAGTACTCCTACATCCGCCTGCTTGAAGGACCTACCCCTCATGACCCACGCTAATGCCCCGTTGACCCCTGCCGGAAGACTGCGCCTGGTGCAGCGCTGCGAGTACCGTCCGATCGCTCACGTCGCGGCCGAGGCGGGCGTCGCCCGCCAGACGGTGACGAAGTGGTTGCGCCGCTACGAAGCCGTCGGGGAGGTCGGTCTGGTCGACCGGTCCAGCGCCCCGCACTCGTCCCCGACCCAGACCCCGCCCGAGGTGGTCGTACGGATCGAGGAACTGCGCCGCACCCACAAGTGGACGGCCCGACAGATTCATCTCGAGCTGGTCCGTGAGGGTCATCAGATCGCGCCGGTGACGGTCGCCCGCTGGTTGCGCCGGTTGGGCATCTCCAGGCGCCGGGACATCGACCCCACCGGCGCCTCCAACCGCGTGATCCGGCGGATCGTGGCACGCTATCCCGGTCACATGGTCCACCTAGACGTCAAGAAGGTGGGGCGCATCCCCGACGGTGGCGGCTGGCGAGCCCACGGGCGCGGATCCGAAGCCGCGAAGGCGGTGGACCGGGCCAAGACGAAAGGCGCCCGCGCCGGCTACGTCTATCTGCACTCGGCGGTCGATGGGTTCTCCCGCCTGGCCTACACCGAGGCCCTGCCCGACGAGAAGGCCGCCACGACGATCGGGTTCTGGGCCCGGGCGAGGATCTTCTTCGCCGCCCATGGCATCGACCGGATCACCCGGGTCGTGACGGACAACGGGTCGAACTACCGCGCGAAGGACTTCACGCGCTCGATCCTGGCTTCTGCGGCCAGGCACCAGCGCATCCGGCCCCACACCCCCAAACACAACGGCAAGGTCGAGCGCTACAACCGGACCCTGGCCGAAGAGCTTCTCTACGCCCGCGAATGGACCTCAGAAGCTCAACGCGCCGCCGCACTCGACGTCTGGAACATCCACTACAACTACCATCGACCCCACACTGCAACCGGAAACCAACCCCCAGCCTCACGCCTCCGAGCAGGTGTCACCAACGTCATGACACAGAACAACTAGGCTCGATGAGGGGTGCTGCACGGAGCGCACCCGTCTCCCGTGAGGAGCCGACGATGACCATCTGGACCTGCAGCACGTGCGCGATCGAGCACCCGGACACCCCAGAGCCACCACCCGTCTGCGAGATCTGCCTCGACGAGCGCCAGTGGGTTCCCCCCACAGGGCAGCAGTGGACCACCCGCGAAGAGCTGGCGCGGACAGGACATCGCATCCATGTTCACGAGCTGGAGCCCGACCTCTACGCCGTCGAGTGCGGGCCCTCGATCGGCATCGGGCACCGCGGCCTCCTGCTGCGGACCCCTGCTGGCAACGTCCTCTGGGAGCCTCCAGGCTTCATCGACCCAGAAGGCGTCGCGGCCGTCGCCGCGCTCGGTGGCGTCCACGCCATCACCGCGAGCCATCCGCACCTCACCGGATCGTCCATCCAGTGGAGCCACGCCTTCGACGACGCACCCGTCTACGTGGCCGCCGCGGACGAACGGTGGATCCGGCGCCCCAGCCCCGTCGTCCAGCTCTGGGAAGGTCAGGTCGACCTCGTGCCCGGGGTGCAGATGCACCAGACCGGCGGCCACTTTGCCGGCAGCAGCGTCCTCCACTGGCCGGCAGGCTCCGACGGACAGGGGGCATTGCTCACCGGTGACACCATCGGTGTCGGCGCGGACGGCTCAGCCCACGTCATGCGCAGCTTCCCCAACTTCATCCCGCTGCCCGAACGCATGGTGCGACGCATCCTCGACGTCACGCTCCCGCTCGCGTTCGAGCGCGTCTACGGTGCGTTCCGGGTGATCGAGACCGACGGTCACACCGTCGTAGAGCAGTCGCTGCGCCGCTACATCAGGTGGTTGCGCGGGGAAGATCCCGAGTGAGCGCGAGCTCGAACACGTCCCCCATCGCGGTGAAACCGATCTTCTCGTAGTACGGCGCCGACACCCCGCGCCGGGTCACGACCGACGTGTACCCGTGCTCAGCGAGCAGCCGCGACCGGCGGAACACGAACTCGCCCGGCGTGAAGTCGCGGAACCGCTCGGTCACGTAGTCGAGATCGATCTGCGCGACCCCAGCCCCCAGGTCGTGCAAGAAGACGTACCCGACCGTCTCGTCGCCGTGCAGCACGAGAAAGGCCTCGCCGGACCCCGACCGTTCCGCGACGAGCTTCTCCACCTCGAGCCCCGGGTTGAAGCGCACGATGTCCGCGCCGTGCTCAGCGAGCAGATGACGCAGGTAGGGGTCGTCGGGCCGGATCTCCACCACCGAGTACGACGTCGCAGAATGACGCGACCTCAGCATCCGCTGCAGATACACGAGATTGATGACGCACAGGACAGCGTTGAGGCCCACCATGGGCCACACGCCGATGATCGCGTTGAACGCCAGCAAGATCGCCGAGCCCAGGAGGTTGAAGAGCCGCAGGCGCAAGATGCGCGACTGCAGCAACGACCACACGAGAATGGCAGAGCCGACCCAGCCGACGAGGTCGATGAGGGACATGTACCGGTCCTTCAGATCACGGCCGAGAGCCGGGCTCGGCACCGATGCCGAGAGCCATGACGATACCAACTCAGCGCCGTCCTGGACCAGGACCAGCACCCAGACGACGCCGCCGACGCGCGCTGGCACGTGCGTCCCGTTCTCACAGACGCCGCCGACGGCGTGTGCGGAGACGGTTACGGTCGATTAACTCCCGGACGCATCCGGGCGAAACACGCGATACCTAGCCTTCTCGATAGCGCCCGACCGTCCGGGCCGGCTACCGAGGAGGCCGCAATGACCGTTCCGCCGACGACAGTCACCCCGAGCACGACCACCGACACCGAGGCGCTCAGCCCCTCTGCACCCGCCGCACCACCGGCGCGCTCGCCGCGCACCGGACGCTGGATCGACCACTGGGACCCAGAAGACCCGACCTTCTGGCACGACGGCGGCCAGCGCATCGCCAAGCGCAACCTGTGGATCTCCGTGTTCGCCGAGTTCCTCGGCTTCGCGGTCTGGGCGACCTGGAGCATCGTCGTCCCGCAGCTCGGCAACGCCGGGTTCGTGCTCTCCATCGACCAGCAGTTCTGGCTCATCGCGGTACCGAGCCTCGTCGGTGCGACCCTGCGCATCCCCTACACGTTCGCCGTCCCGATGTTCGGCGGCCGCAACTGGACGATCGTCTCCGCACTCCTGCTCCTGCTGCCCACCGGGGCGCTCGCGTGGGCCGTGCAGCGGCCCGAGACCTCCTTCGGCGTGCTGCTCGTCATCGCGATGCTCGCAGGCGTCGGCGGCGGCAACTTCGCGTCCTCGATGGCGAACATCTCGTTCTTCTACCCGGAGAAGGAGAAGGGGCGGGCGCTCGGCTTCAACGCCGCCGGCGGAAACCTCGGGACGGCCGCGGTGCAGTTCGCGGTGCCGCTCGTCATCGTCGCCGGCGCAGGCATCGCCCTCGAGCGCGCCGGCCTCATGATGATCCCGTTCATCCTGCTCGCGGCCTTCCTCGCGTGGCGCTACATGGACAACCTCACCTCCGCCCGTGCCGACTACCGCACCTTCGCCGCCGCGACGCGCAACCGCCACACGTGGATCATCTCCTTCCTCTACATCGGCACGTTCGGCTCGTTCATCGGCTACGCCGGTGCGTTCCCGACGCTCCTCAAGAACCAGTTCCCCGAGGTCACGCTCTCCATCGCGTTCCTCGGTGCGCTCGTCGGGTCGCTCGCCCGGCCCTACGGCGGGATCCTCGCCGACAAGATCGGCGGTGCACGGGTCACCATCGCGTCGTTCGGCGTCATGGCCGTCGGGGCGTTCGGTGCCGTGCAGGCGCTCGGCAGCCACAGCTTCCCCGTCTTCCTCGGCTCGTTCCTCCTGCTCTTCATCGCGTCAGGCGTCGGGAACGGCGCGACGTACCGCATGATCCCAGCCGTCTTCCAAGCAGGCGTCGTCGACCCGGAGGCCAAGGCCAAGGCGCGCAAGTCCGCCGCCGGGTGCATCGGGATCGCCGGATCGATCGGCGCCTTCGGCGGGTTCCTCATCCCGCGCGGCTTCGCGCTCTCCACCGAGCTCGCAGGCAGCCTCGTCCCCGCCCTGTGGGCGTTCATCGGCGTGTACGTCGTCATGGCGCTCACGGTCTGGGCCGTGTACCAGCGACGCGGCTCGGCGATGGCCGCAGAGAGCATCTGAGCGAGCCCGTGCCAGCCACCCCTGCCACGCCCGTCCCGGCCGTCGCGCCCGGACCGACGTCGACCCACTGCCCCTACTGCGCCCTGCAGTGCGCGATGACGCTCGAGCCCGCCGCCGTGACGGGGGCAAGGCAGGACGCGGGTGGGCAGGCAGCCGCCGGTCCGGTGGCGCTCGGACTGCCGAGCGTCGTCGTGCAGGGCCGAGAGTTCCCGACGAACCGGGGCGGGCTGTGCCAGAAAGGCTGGACCAGCGCGAGCGTCCTCACCGCGCCGGACCGCCTCACCACCCCGCTCGTGCGGGGCGCGGACGGCGAGCTGCACGCAACGACGTGGGACGACGCGCTCGACCTCGTCGCAGCCCACGCCCGGCAGACCGCCGCCGACCACGGGCCCGACGCGGTCGCCGTGTTCGGCGGCGGCGGCCTGACGAACGAGAAGGCCTACGCGCTGGGCAAGTTCGCGCGCACCGTCCTGCGGACCGCGAACATCGACTACAACGGACGCTTCTGCATGGCGAGCGCCGCCGCCGGCGCCAACCGGGCATTCGGCATCGACCGGGGTCTGCCGTTCCCGCTCGCCGACGTCGGAGGGGCCGAGGCCGTCCTCCTGCTCGGCTCCAACCTCGCCGAGACCATGCCACCGGCCGTCCAGCACCTCGCCGGAGCACGTGACCGCGGCGGGCTCGTCGTCGTCGACCCGCGGCGCAGCGCCACCGCCACCCTCACCGAGAACGGCGCAGGTGCCCACCTCCAGGTGGTGCCCGGCACCGACCTCGTCGTGCTCCTCGCGCTCCTCCACGTCGTCTGGGCGGAAGGCCTCGCCGACAGCGCGTACCTCGCCGACCGCACGACCGGGTCCGACGCCGTCCGCCGGTCGGTCGCCGCCTGGTGGCCCGAGCGCGCAGAGCAGGTGTGCGGCGTCGCCGCCGACGAGCTCCGTCGCGTCGCCCGGCTGCTCGCTGGCGCGAGCCCCCTCCACGGCGGTGCAGGGGCGTACGTCCTCACCGGCCGCGGCGTCGAGCAGTCCACCCAAGGGACCGCGACCGTCACCGCAGCCATCAACCTGTCGCTCGCGCTCGGCCTCCCCGGCCGACCAGGCAGCGGCTACGGCACCATCACCGGCCAGGGCAACGGGCAGGGCGGGCGCGAGCACGGGCAGAAGGCCGACCAGCTCCCCGGCTACCGCAAGATCGACGACCCGGCCGCGCGAGCGCACGTCGCCGCCGTCTGGGGAGTCGACCCCGACTCGCTGCCCGGACCGGGCCTGCCCGCCGTCGAGCTGCTCAGGCGCCTCGGCCAGCCCGCGCAGCCTGCGTCGCCCGGCCACCCCGGCACGCCTGCCGGTCCCCGGATGCTCATGGTCCACGGCTCGAATATCGTCGTCAGCGCACCGAACTCTCAGACCGTCACCGCCAACCTCGACGACCTCGACCTCCTCGTCGTGTGCGATGTCGTCCCGTCCGAGACCGCCCGGCTCGCCGACGTGGTCCTCCCCGTCACGCAGTGGGCCGAAGAAGAAGGGACCCTCACGTCCCTCGAAGGCAGGATCATCCGACGACGCCGCGCCGTCGCCGCTCCCGACGGTGTGCGCTCGGAGCTCGAGATCTTCGCCGCGCTCGCGGACCGCCTCGGGTCCTCGGTCCACTTCAGCACGGACCCGGCCGAGGTGTTCGACGAGCTCGCCCGCGCCAGCGCAGGCGGGACCGCCGACTACTCGGGCCTCAGCCACGCCCGTCTCGACAAGGACCCGAACCTCTTCTGGCCGGTCCCGGCGAGCGCCCCCACGGTGCTGGGAAGGAGCTCCGCCGTGTCCTCGAGTTCGGGCATTCGTCCCGACCTCGGGCCTACGAACGCCCGAGATCGAGCCGAATGCCCGAGCTCGACGGGCAGCTCGAGGTCGATGCTCAGGGCGTCGGGGGGCTCGGGAGTCGGAGCTGGGCGTTCCGGAGGTGCGGCCGAGCACGGGGCGGTCGAGGCGCTGCACCCGGGGTCGCCTCGGCTCTTTCTTGACAGGTTTCCTACGCCCGACGGGCGGGCCCGGATGGTTGCCGTCGACCACGCGGGGCCGAGCGACGACGTGCGCGCCGACGCCCCGATCTACCTCGTCACGGGGCGGGTGCTCCAGCACTACCAGTCCGGGGCGCAGACCCGGCGGGTCGCAGAGCTCGTCAAGGCAGCGCCGGAGCCTTTCGTCGAGATCCATCCCGTCCTCGCACAGTGCCTCGGGATCGAGGACGGTGCGTCCGTGCGGGTCGCATCGAGCAGAGGAGCTGTCGTCGCGCCGGCGCGCCTCACGACCACGGCCCGCCTCGACACCGTCTTCATGCCGTTCCACTGGGCAGGCACCGGCAGCGTCAACCGCGTCACGACAGACGCGACAGACCCGATCTCGGGGATGCCCGAGTTCAAGGTCTGCGCGGTCGACGTCAGCCTCGCGGGCACCGTCGTCCCGCCGCCCGACAGCGTCGCGCGCGCCCCCCACCACCTCGCGGAGGTCCGCACATGAGCAACGACCACCCCACCGGCCGGGCTGAGCACACCGACCCCACCGACCGCACCGACCGGGCCACGCCTCGGACCCGGGTCGTCGTCGTCGGCAACGGGATGGTGGGCTCGCGGTTCGTCGACGACCTGCTCTCCCGCGACGGCGACGCGCGCTTCGAGGTCACCGTGCTCGGCGCGGAGGGCTACGAGCCGTACAACAGGGTGCTCCTCAGCGAGGTCGTCGCGGGCAAGGTCGACGTCGCGTCCCTCGCGCTTCCGGCGCTCACGCACGAGCGGTCTACCGTCCGGCGCGGTGCACAGGTGCTGCACATCGACCGCCGCACGCAGCAGGTCCTCGCGGACGACGGCACCGCGCACCGGTACGACGTGCTCGTCCTCGCCACCGGCTCGGCAGCGCGCATCCCGGCCGTCCGCGGGCTCGGCGACGGACTGCCCGCCGGGGTCCACGCCCTGCGGACGCTCGACGACGCGCGGGAGATCGTCGCCGCGTCCGTCAACGCGCGGCGTGCCGTGGTCGTCGGCGCCGGGGTCCTCGGCCTCGAGGCCGCGTGCGGCCTCGCGCGGCGCGGCCTCGCCGTGACTGTCGTGCACAGCGGCGCGAGCCTCATGGACCGTCAGCTCGGCGTCGACGCGGCGCTCGTCGCCGCCAGCACGCTCGCGCAGCTCGGTGTCGACCACCGGGTCGACGCGCGCACCGACGAGGTCCTCACGTCCGTCGGCCGGGTCACCGGCATCCGCGTCGGGGCCACGAGCAGACCGGACGACCCGGTGAGCGAGACCCTCCCCGCAGACCTCGTGGTCCTCGCGTGCGGGACTGTCCCCGAGACCGGCATCGCCACGGCTGCAGGCCTCCCGGTGGACCGCGGCATCGTCGTCACCGATGCCCTGAGCAGCCCGGCCGACCCGCGGATCTTCGCCATCGGTGACTGCGCCCAACCTCCTGAGGGCGCGAGCGGGCTCATCGCGCAGGGCTGGGACCAGTCGCGCCAGCTCGCGAGCCACCTCGCCGCGCGGGTCGTCGACGAGAGCCGGTTCGGCCGCGTGCGCCTCGGTGGCGCACGGCTCGCGCCGCACCGGCCGAGCCTCGCGCTGCGGCTCAGCCTCGACCCCGGCCGCACCGACGGCCCGAGCGTCCTCTCCCGCCGGGTCGACGCTGTTCCCGGCGGCGGTGCCGGGGACATGACACGCGGCACGGACGTCGTCCGCCTCAAGGCCGCCGGGCTCGACGTCGTGAGCATGGGCGTCTGCGGCGCACGGCGCAGGCCGTCGCCGGGGGAGCGGACCGTCCGGCTCTCCGACCCGGATGCGGGCCGGCACGTCGAGGTCACTGTCGCGGGCGGGGTCGTCGTCGGCGCGACATGCGTCGGCGCACCCCAGATCGGCGCTGATCTCACAGTCGCGTACACGCGGCGGACCCCCGTCCCCGCCGACCCGGCCTACCTGCTGCTCCAGCCCGTCGCGTCCGCAGCCTCGGCCGCGACCGACCCCACGCACATGCCTGACCGCACGACCGTCTGCCGCTGCAACGGCGTGAGCAAGGGCGACATCGTCGAGTGCTTCCACGGCGGCGCCGCCACGGTGGCTGACGTCGCGAAGGCCACGCGTGCCACCACCGGGTGCGGCGGGTGCACCCAGGTGGTCTGCGGCATCGTCGACTGGCTCTCGGCGAGCACACCGGGAGCCGAGGAACAGGGTGCCGACGATCAGAGCGTCGACGAGCTCCCTGCTGACGAGGCCGGAGCCGACCTGTCTTCCACGCGCGAGCGAGAGTCCGGACGCCTCAGCGGGGCCGCGGCGACCGCCTGAGCGTCGCCGCGGTTACCACCAGGCAAACAGTGCGTTTCGCCCCTGGACGGGAGCGTCTGCGACCGGAAAGGTGGTCGCAGGGCCGGACAGCGGTCAGGCCCCCGAGGAGCGCCGTCGCCTGTGCGTGCCGGTCCCACGACAGACCGGAGCACCGATGATCGTGCCGACCCGCCAGCGACGCCACCGCGCGCTTCTCCTCCCGCTCACCCTTCTCGTCGCGCTCCTCACCGTCGCGCTGCCCTCGACCCCGCTCGGCGCGGCGATCGGCGGACCGACCGCAGCCCAGGCTGCCACCCCCATCACCGTCGCGACAGCGCGCACGACCCAGAACGGCTCGACAGCGACCGTCCGTGGCTACGTCGTCGGCCAGCCCACGGCCTCGGCGACGGTCGTGCGCAGCGGCTTCCCGTCCGACTACGCGCTGGCGCTCGCGGACACGCCGACGCAGACGGACACGACGACGATGATCTACGTCCAGGTCCCGAGCGCGTCGCGCGCAGCCTGGGGCCTCCGGACCAACCCGGGCCTCCTCGGCACCCAGATCGACGTCACCGGGTCGCTCTCCGCCTACTTCGCCCGCCCCGGCGTGACGAGTGCGAGCGCGTTCGCGCTCGTCGGGACCGGTGACGGTGGCGGCACGCCGGGCGGCGGGACGGGTGGTTCGACCGAGCACGACGCGATGTACTACGCGTCGGCACTGGGCCTGTCCGGCCCGCAGCTCGAGGCCGAGCTCCACGAGATCATCTCGACGGGCACACGGACGGTCTCGTACGCCACCGTGTGGACCGCGCTGCAGGTGACCGACCAGGACCCGGCCAGCTCGGCGAACGTCCTCACCCTCTACGGCGGGTTCTCCATGAGCAAGACGAACAACGGTGGCGGTGTGGACCAGTGGAACCGGGAGCATGTGTGGCCACAGTCCCACGGTGGCTTCGGCACGGCCGCGGGGCCGGGCACGGACCTGCACCACCTGCGGCCGACCGACGTCACTGTGAACTCGGCTCGAGGCAACCTCGACTTCGACGAGGGCGGTACGCAGAACACCGAGGCTCCTGGCAACTTCGCCGACTCGAACTCGTGGGAGCCGCGGGACGCGGTCAAGGGCGACGTCGCACGGATGATCCTCTACATGTCCGTGCGCTACGAGGGCGGGGACGGCTGGCCGGACCTCGAGGTCAACGACGCCGTGTCCAACGGTTCGGCGCCGAACGTCGGGCGGCTCTCCGTGCTCCTCGACTGGAATGCGCAGGACCCGCCGGATGCGTTCGAGAAGCGCCGCAACGACATCATCTTCGAGACCTACCAGGGCAACCGGAACCCGTTCGTCGACCACCCGGAGTGGGCGGATGCCATCTGGTGAGCGCGCTCAGCTGGTGAGCGCGGCCGCGGACGACCGACCGGTGCGCGGCGTGCCGCTCACACCTCACGGGGGCCCGGTGCGACGAGTGAGAAGAGTGTTACGGCAGAGAAACTCCGCGCGCGCTCGGGGGAAACTCCCGTTTCGTAGCGTTCTCGCCATGGCAGAGAACCTCGCACCCAGCAAGCACGTGGTGGTCGTCGGCGGCGGCATGGTCGCGCAGCGCCTCGTCGAGGCGCTGCGCGCCCGTGACGAGGCGGGCGCGTGGCGCGTGACCGTCTTCGCCGAGGAGCCGCGCTACCCGTACGACCGGGTGGCGCTCACGTCGTACTTCTCTGCCCGGGACGCGGACGAGCTCAACCTCGGCGACCCGGAGCTGTGGACGGACGAGCGGGTGACGCTCGTCCGGGACTGCCGCATCGACACGATCGACCGCGAGGCCCAGCAGGTGACCGACCGTCTCGGTCGCACGTGGGACTACGACGAGCTCGTGCTGGCGACCGGGTCGGACGCGGCCATGCCGCCCATCCCGGGCAACGACCTCCCGGGCGTCTTCGTCTACCGCACGATCGACGACGTGGCTGCGCTGCGCGGCTGGGTCGAGGAGCGGCGCACGCGGCTCGCCCGCCCGGTGCGCGGCGCGGTGATCGGCGGCGGGCTCCTCGGGCTCGAGGCGGCCGGTGCGCTCCGGGCGCTGGAGGCCCAGGCGACCGTCATCCAGTTCGGGACGCACCTCATGAACGCGCAGATCGACCTCGGTGGTGGCGAGGCGCTCAAGCGCCTCATCAACGGCATGGGGATCGCGGTCCGTGTGAGCACCGCGACGAAGCAGATGAAGGCGGCGCGCAGCACGGGGGACGTCGGGCGTCTCGACTTCGTCGACGGAGGCAGGCTCGACGTCGACGTGGTCGTCGTCGCGACGGGTGTGCGGCCGCGCGACGACCTAGCCCGCGACGCTGGTCTCGAGATCGGTCCGCGCGGCGGGGCCGTCGTCGACCTCTCCTGCCACACGGCGGACCCGCACATCTGGGCGGTCGGTGAGGTCGCGTGCATCGAGGGGCAGTGCATCGGTCTCGTCGCGCCGGGCTATGCGATGGCCGAGGTCGTCGTGGACCGTCTCCTCGGCGGCGCGGCGACGTTCCCTGGCGCAGACACTGCGACGAAGCTCAAGCTCCAGGGGGTCGACGTCGCGAGCTTCGGCGATGCGTTCGCCCGGACCGAGGGCGCGATGGAGCTCGTCTACGCCGACCCGGTCGCCGGCGTCTACAAGAAGCTCGTCCTGTCCGACGACGCCCGCACGCTCCTCGGTGGCGTCTTCGTCGGCGACGCCTCCGCCTTCGCCGGTCTGCGACCGCTCGTGGGACGCGAGCTGTCCGGCGACCCGGGTGCCTACCTCCTCCCCGAGGGCTCGGCACCGGCGCCCGGCGGTGACCTTCCCGACGACGCCAACGTCTGCTCCTGCAACAACGTCTCGGCAGGCACGGTCCGCGGCGCCGTCACCGAGCACGGCTGCACCGACCTGGCGGCCGTCAAGGCGTGCACCAAGGCGGGCACGAGCTGCGGGTCCTGTCTCCCGCTCGTGAAGAAGATCGTCACGACCGAGCTCGAGAAGTCGGGCGTCGAGGTGAGCAAGGCGCTCTGCGAGCACTTCGACCTCTCCCGCGCCCAGCTCTTCGACGCCGTCCGGGTCACCGGGCTGCGGACCTTCAGCGAGATCATCGCCCGCCACGGGCGGGGTGGGCGCGGGTGCGACATCTGCAAGCCGGTCATCGCGAACATCCTCGGCTCGACCGGTCCGGAGCACGTCCTCGCCGGCGAGATGGCCACGCTGCAGGACACGAACGACCACGTCATGGCGAACATGCAGAAGGACGGCTCGTACTCGGTCGTGCCGCGCATCGCTGGTGGCGAGATCACTCCCGAGGGGCTCATCGCCATCGGTGCGGTCGCCAAGGAGTTCGGTCTGTACACGAAGATCACCGGTGGCCAGCGCATCGACATGTTCGGGGCGCGGATGGACCAGCTCCCGGCCATCTGGACCCGGCTCGTCGACGCGGGCTTCGAGTCCGGCCAGGCGTACGGCAAGTCGTTGCGCACCGTGAAGTCCTGCGTCGGGTCCACGTGGTGCCGCTTCGGCGTCCAGGACTCCGTGGGCCTCGCGATCGAGCTCGAGAACCGGTACCGCGGGCTCCGGTCGCCGCACAAGTTCAAGCTCGGTGTCTCGGGGTGCGCGCGCGAGTGTGCGGAGGCTCGCGGCAAGGACGTCGGCGTCATCGCGACGGACAAGGGCTGGAACGTCTATGTCGGTGGCAACGGCGGCTTCACCCCGCGCCACGCCCAGCTCCTCGCGGAGGACCTCGACACCGAGACCCTCGTGCAGACGATCGACCGCTACCTCATGTACTACATCCGCACAGCCGACAGGCTGCAGCGTACGGCGCCGTGGATGGAGGAGGTCGAGGGCGGCCTCGAGGGTGTCCGCCAGGTGATCGTCGAGGACTCTCTCGGCATCTGCGCCGATCTCGACGCGGCCATGGCTGCGCACGTGGGCACCTACCAGGACGAGTGGAAGGCGACGCTCGACGACCCGGAGAAGCTCCGTCGCTTCGGCTCCTTCATCAACGCCCCCGAGACGCCCGACCCGTCGTTCGCCTACGTGGCCGAACGCGGCCAGCGCCGCCCGGCGACCGCCGCGGAGCGCGAGGACGGCTCCGTGCTCATCGCAGGAACGACCCTGGAGGTCCGGTCATGACGCTCGACACCCCGATCGTGCCCCGTCCCGTCGACGCGCAGCGGTGGCTGGCGGTGTGCCGGCTCGACGACCTGGTCCGCGAGCGTGGTGTGGCCGCCCTCGTCGACGGTGAGCAGGTCGCCGTCTTCCGTCTCGCCGACGACGTCGTCCACGCCGTCCAGCAGCTCGACCCCTTCTCTGGGGCGTACGTCATGGCGCGGGGTCTCGTCGGCACCCGGGGCGACGCCCCGACCGTCGCGTCGCCGATGTACAAGCAGATCTTCGACCTGCGCGACGGCCGCTGCCTCGAGGCGGTCGGTGCGCAGCCGCAGGACCTGCGGACGTGGCCGGTGCTCGTCGAGGACGGTGTCGTCCACCTCGGGCGCTCCGTCTGAGGAGCGGCGCCCGTCACCAGCTCTTCGTGGTGCCGCCGCCCTGGTCGTTCAACCAGCCCTCGGTGTCCCGGCGCTCGTCCTCACCTTGCTGGTTGCGCTGCTCGAGGTCTTCGCGACGCTGCTCTTCGGGGGTCAACGGTTCGCCCGTCTCGGGGGTCGACGGCTCGCCCGTCTGCGGGTCCTGCGGATCGGTGCTCGGAGCGTCTTGGGGGTCCTGCGGGTCCTGCGGATCCTCCGGCTCCTGAGGGTCTCCCTCGCCGCTGTTCTCGTCCTCGGGTGGGGGCGGGTTCTCGAGCGCTTCGCGTTTCTCGCGCGCGGACGTCTCCTTCTCGACGACGCGTTCGCGCGCCTCGTCGTCGTCCGGGCACTCGTTCCAGATCCGGATCTCGTCGGCGTCCTGGTAGAGCCCCTCGGCCTCGAGGTAGGACTCGATCGCCAGGTCCTTGTAGAGGTCGGGGTCCGGCGCCGTCCCGTCGGTGGGGACGTCGGTCCCGAGAGCGTCGAGCGCTCCCTGCTCACGCTTCATGCGCTCGACGTGGCCGTCGGCGACGGCCTGCGCGACGTCGCCCTGGAGCTCGTGGCCGACTGCGAGGTTCGTCTGGATCGCGCACACCGGCACGAACGTGCCCGCCGGGAGGTCGGCGAGGTCGGCTGGCGGCTCGGGGGCGAGGTCGTGAGCACGGAAGAGGGCGTCGATACCGCCCTGGAGGTTGTCGTCGCGCATCAGCGACGTCCCCTCGTCGAAGTGTCCCTTCCACTGCTCGGCCACGTCGAGGGTCTGCAACCAGTGGTACCGCGACGATGCTCCGGCGAAGTCCTCGTCACCGTAGAGCTCGTCGGCCGCGTTGGCGATCAGGGGGACGGACAGCGCCTTGGCTGCGCCGAGGAGCGCAAGGAGCACGAGCGGGAACGTCCACCAGAACAGGCGCTTGCGCTTGCGCAGCCGTGCCGTGCGGATGCGTGCGACCCGGTCGTGCTCGAGCACCCGGCGGCGTTCTTCTGCCTGGTGCTCGAGCTCGACGCGGCGGGTCGCCGGGCGGCCTGGACGGGCGCCGGGGCCGGTCCGGACCTTGGTCGGGAGCGGGGGGACGGGCTGGTCAGGCATGGTGGACCCCCACGGTTCGGCCGAGCCGGCGCCCGGCGTCCCAGGCTTCGAGCGTGAGCAGGAGCGCGAGGACGAGCGCGAACGGCCACACGACCATCTGGTACGACGTGAGCGTGCGCCGCCCGTCGGCAGCGATCTGCCGGGGGTCGACGTCCGCGACGAGGTCGGCGGTCTCGGTGGGCTCGGTGCGCTGGACGTAGGGGATGCCCATCTCGTCGGCGACGGCCTGGAGCTGGACGGGGTCGAGGACCGAGAGGGCGTCGGGGGAGCCGTCCTTCGTCGTGTCCTTGATGTAGTCGCCCTCGGCGTCTGTGCCGTTGTTGAAGATGGGGTCGTACTCCTTCATGCGCCCGCCCTGCGTGGTGCCGTAGCCCAGGACGGCGCCACCGTCGACGAGAGGTGCGAGGTCGGCGTAGGACCGGCGCGCGCCGTCGGCCGTGTTCTCGCCGTCGCTCATGAAGAACACGAGGCGCACATTCGTGGGGTCCTGCTCGGACGCGCCGGTGAGCGCCCGGGTGAGCTCGGTCAGCGGGCGGTCGACGAGGGACCCCTGGGAGTAGATCGTCACCTCCCGCTCGAGGGTCTGGGCCCAGGCGGTGACGGAGCGGGCGTCTGTCGTCAGCGGCAGCTGCCGGCTCGCCTGGGAGTCGAACGAGATGATCGAGTACCGCGCGCCGGGGATGTCGGCGGTGATGCTCTGCATGTCGGCCCGCACGCCGTCCAGGCGTTTCTCGGTGCCGTCGTAGTCCTCCGCGGCCATGGAGCCGGTGCGGTCGACGACGAAGAACACGTCGACCGCGGTGATCGTCGTGTCGGTCCCGGTCCGCGGCACGCTGGGGGCGAGGCCGACGACCGCGACGGCGAGGACGATGCCGGAGCGCCGGAACCAGGCCCACGCCTCGCGGCGACCGGTCCCGGACGGGCGGCGGGCTGCGCGGACCGCGAGGACGGCCGTGAACCCCAGCAAGGGCACGAAGATCGCGGCGAGGACGACGACGGGCAGGAGCGGTTGGAGGATCACTCGCGCAACCTCCACTGCACGACGACGAGCAGCGTCACGCCGAGGACCGCCCAGAGGAACCACGGACCGGCCTTGTCGGCTGACGTGACCTCGGGCGAGGCGTCGAGGTCGACCGCCTGCTGTGCCTGGACGTCACGGACCATCGTCTCGACCGCCTCGGCGTCGTCGCTGTAGAAGTACATGCCGCCCGCGCCTTCGATGGCCTCGCGGTACTCCCGCTCGAGGTTCTCGCTGCCGCCCCAGTCGGACGCGCCGTAGAGACCGTTGAGGGAGATGCCGCGCGAGGCGGCCAGGTCCACCGACTCCTGCAGCGAGTAGATGGGGGCTCCCATGAGGTCGTTGTCGGTGGCGAGGATGATCGAGCGCGACCGCTCGGTCTCGGCCTCGTCGAACTGCAGCACGCAGCTCGCGAGCCCGTCGCCGATGAGGGACGAGCCGTCCGTCGTGCCGGTGGTGCCCGCGGTGAAGAGCATGTACCGGTCGAGCGCCTCGGCGTCGTCGGTGTACGTGACCACGGGGTCGAGCGCCGCGGTCGCCTCGACGAGCTGGTCCTGGACGAGCGTGTAGTCGTCGGTGAGCGGGAACACGGTCCGGGAGGTGGAGTTGAAGATCGACAGGGCGATGCGTTCGCCCTCGAAGCTCTCGACGAGGCCGGAGAACACCTCGACCATCTCCTTGTCGTACTCGAGCATGGACCCCGAGACGTCGAGGCACAGGACGATGTCTCGCGTGCCGAGCTTCTGGTTGACGACCGAGACGTCGGCGGGGCGCGCGGCGATGACGGCGGTGCCGACCGTCGCGACGAGGAGCCCGGTAACACCGAGCCACTGCAGCGCGCGGTAGCGCCGGACCCACGCCCGGAGCTCCGGGATCTGCTGGAGGTACTCGGAGTTCGCGACCCAGACGGCTTCCTCGGACCGGGCGGACCGCGGGTGCCGGGCGGTGTACCAGGCGACGAGCGCGGCCGCCGCGACGACGACGAGCACGACGGCGACGAGCCACGGCCACCGGATGGACGACGTGACCTCCCCTGCTGCGAGGATCACCATGACGAGACCACCGTCCGTGCGCCGTCGAGGCCTTCGACCCCGGTCTCCTGGGTGGTGCGCGCGAACGCCGGCTGGTAGTACCGGGCGATGAGGTTGGCGAGACGCCCGGCCCCGGTGAGGTGCTCGAGATCCGTGAGCGTCATGACGGACGTGTCGATCCCGCGGCGTCTGCCGGCGAACTCGCGGACGATCGTGCTGAGGCGCAGGTGCAGCTCACGGACGTCGATCTCCTCGGCGTAGAAGGCACGTTCCACCTCGTCGATCTTCGTGAGGCAGAGGACCCGGACGTCGACGAAGGGGTCGCTCCCGGCCGCGTACGTCGCAGGCGGCAGCGGCTCGCGCACCTGGTCCTCGTCGCTGCGCCGGCGGGTGACGACGAACAAGACGACGAGCCAGACGGTGACGGCCACGAGGAGCGCGACTCCCGTCCAGGCCCACCACGCGCTGAACGCGACAGGGTCGACGATGTCATCGATGGGCACGTCGCTGCCTCCCCAGGAGCTCGACGAACCGGTCGACGACGTCGTCGCTGCTGTCCACGACCATCCCGTGGACCTGCTGACGTCGGAGCAGGTCGGCGACGAGCGCGCGGCGCGCGTGGACCACCTTGTCGGCTGAACGCTGGAGCCCGCGACGCTGCTGGAGGTAGGCCGGCAGGTGGAGGTCGTCGTCGACGTCGCGCACCGGGCTCTTCGTCGGCCCGCCGGTGATCGTCAGCGCCGAGGCGTCGGCGACAGCGAGGACCATGACCTCGTGGCGCACGCGCAGCTGGCGCAGGAGGCGCTCGTGCTGGGGCTCGGGGCGTGCCTCGTCGGTGATGAGGATCATGAGCGATCGGCGCTGGAAGGCGTTCATCGCCCGCTCGAGCGGGCGGTCGAGATCGCTCGCCGGTGCGTCGACGTCGAACATGCCCGCCAGGTGGTGGAGCATGACCTCGAGATCGCGCGTGCTCGCGCGCGGCGGGCGCTGGACGAGCCGTTCGGCGTCGCCAGCGACGAGCGCGACGCGGTCACCCCGGTCGCGCGCCAGGTACGCGACGAGCGACGCCATGAAGACGGCGACCGTCGACTTCTCTTCCCCGCCGGCGGAGACCGCTGCCATGTTGCGCCCGGTGTCGACGACGAGCACGAGGTTGAGGTTCGACTGCCGCACGAACCTGCGGATGATGGGGATGCCGGCGCGCGCGCTGGACTTCCAGTCGACGTCGCCGACGTCGTCACCGGGGGAGTAGAGGGAGAGGTCGTCGAAGTCTTGGCCGTGGCCTTTGAAGATCGACCGGTGCCGGCCCTCGAGCAGGCCGGCCGCACGGCGTGCCACGGGGAGCTCGAGCCGAGCCCTGACCTGGGCGAGCCGTGAGATCTCTGTCATCGTCGGGCAGCCCCTACGGCGTGGGGACGGCGTCGAAGATCGCGTCGATGAGCTGCTCGGGCTGCACGTTGTTGGCGAGCGCGTCGAACGTCCGGACGATGCGGTGCCGGAGCACGGCGTAGCGGATCGCCTTGATGTCGTCGGGGATGACGAAGCCGCGACCAGCCTGGATCGCGAGGGACTGCGCCACGCGCATGAGCGCGATCGACCCGCGGGGGCTCGCGCCCACGCGCACGTGGTTGGAGAGTCCCTGGACGGGGCGAGGGCCGGAGAAGCGGCTCGTGTTGATGACGTCGACGATGTACCGCTTGATCGAGGTGTCCACGTACACGTCGTCGACGAGCCCTTGGAGGAACCGGACGTCGTCCAGGGAGATCGGCGGGACCGTGAGAGGAGCCGACTGGCGACCGGACGAGACCCGCTCGAGGATCTCGACCTCGTGGACCGCGCCCGGGTACGTGAGGACCTCTTTCATGAGGAACCGGTCCATCTGCGCCTCGGGCAGCACGTACGTGCCCTCCTCCTCGATGGGGTTCTGCGTCGCGAGGACCATGAACGGGTCGGGGAGCGGGTACTCGACGCCACCGATGGACGTCTGGCGCTCTTGCATCGCCTCGAGCATGGCCGACTGGGTCTTCGCGCTCGACCGGTTCACCTCGTCGAGCAGGACGAGGTTCGCGTGCACGGGGCCGAGCTGCGTGGTGAACGAGCCGGTCCCGTAGTTGTAGATCTGCGTGCCGACGATGTCGTTCGGCATGAGGTCGGGCGTGCACTGGATGCGGTGGAACGTCCCGCTGACGGACGCGGCGAGCGTCTCGGCAGCCGTCGTCTTCGCGAGGCCTGGGACGCTCTCGAGCAGGATGTGCCCGCCGGCGAGGAGGGAGCTCACGAGCGCGGTCCGCAGCGCCTCTTGCCCGACGACCCGCTGCTCGAAGACCTGGGTGACCGTACCGAGGAGCTCTTTGGCCTTCTGGAGGTCTTCGGGAGTGATGCCGCCGTGGCCTGCGCTCATGGTGGGACGTGCCTTTCGTCGCGGGGTCGGGCTTCAGTATGCCAGCGCCCCAGGTCTTCCGGCCCTTGCGCCCGATGGTTCCGGGTACCCGTGCACAACTCCCCTCCACGTACCCTGGTGGCGTGAAGACACGCCAGCAGGACGGGGGCGCGGTGGCCTCTCGCAGGCCTGCGCAGGCGCCGCCCGACGCACCACGCTCTTGGGTCGGGGTCCCCGTCGGGGTCGTCCTCCTCGCTCTTCTTGCCGTCGTCGTGGGCGGCGCGTTCTCGGACGCGTTCACGACGCAGCTGCTCCTCGACCCGGGCGCCGTCGTGCGGTGGGGGCTGCCTGTCGCGACCGTCGTGAGCGAGCTCGCGGTCGCTGTGACGCTCGGGGGGCTCGTCCTCGCGGCGTTCGTCGTCCCGCCGGGCGTCGCTCTCGACCGGACCCTGAGCACCGTGGCGCTCGGTGCGGGCACGTGGACGGTCGCGTCTCTCGTGCGGATGGTCCTCGCCGCCTCCAACGCTGTCGGTGTCCCGCTCGACGCGCCCACCTTCGGTGAGCAGCTCGGCGTCTACCTCACGCAGATCTCGGCCGGGCGCGCCTACCTGGCCATCACGGTGACGGCTGCGGTCGTCTGCCTGATGGCCATGCTCACGCGGACCGCGACGGGCGCTCTGTGGTCGGCGGCCCTGACGTTCCTCCCGCTCGTGCTCCAGTCGCTCATGGGCCATGCGGCGGGCTCAACGAGCCACGAGATCGCGGTCTCGTCCCTCTTCATGCACCTCGTCGGTGCTGCCGTGTGGATCGGCGGCCTGCTCGTGATAGCGGTTCTGCGGACGCGTCGCGCGCTCACGGACGAGGCGCTCGCTGTCGTCGTCGCCCGCTTCTCGCCGGTCGCGGCCTGGTGCTTCGTTGTCGTCGCGCTCTCCGGCGTGGTCAACGCGCTCGTCCGTCTCGGCGGGGTCGCAGGGCTCTCGACGGACTACGGGGTGCTCATCCTCGCCAAGGCGGGGCTGTTCGTGGTGCTCGGTGGGTTCGGCTGGGCGCACCGGTCCTGGGTGGTCGGACGGCTCGGTGCGTCTGCGGCTCGCGGCTCGACCGCGCTCTTCTGGCGCCTGGCGGGTGCCGAGCTGCTCGTCATGGGTGCCGTGTCGGGGGTCGCCGTCGCTCTCGGTGGCAGCCCGCCGCCCGACGACAACGCGCCGCCCCCTGACCCCACGCCCGCGTTCATCATCACGGGCAGGGCTCTCCCGCCGGAGCTGACCTTCTCCCGCTGGTTCACCGAGTGGAACTGGGACGTGCTCCTCGGCTTCGCGTGCGTCGCCGCCCTCGTCGTCTACCTCCGGTGGGTGCGGCGCCTGCACCGGCGCGGCGACGCCTGGTCGCCGGTGCGCACCGTCTCCTGGGTGACCGGGACGGTCATCATGTTCTGGGTGACGAACGGTGGACCGGCGGTCTACGGGTCCGTGCTCTTCAGCGCTCACATGCTCCAGCACATGGTCCTGGCGATGGTCATCCCGATCTTCCTCGTCTCGGGTGCACCGATCACTCTCGCGCTGCGCGGCCTGACCATCCGCAAGGACGGGACGCGCGGGCCGCGCGAGTGGCTGCTCGTCATCGTCCACTCCCACCTGGGGCGGTTCTTCGCGCACCCGATCGTCGCAGCGATCAACTTTGCCGGCTCGCTGATCGTCTTCTACTACACCCCGGCGTTCGAGTACGCCCTCTCGACCCACACGGGTCACATCCTGATGACCGTGCACTTCACGCTCGCGGGCTACTTCTTCGCCAACGCGCTCATCGGCATCGACCCTGGTCCGTCGCGTCCGCCGTACGCGCAGCGGCTCCTGCTGCTCCTCGCGACGATGGCGTTCCACGCCTTCTTCGGTGTGACGCTCATGTCCGGCGAGATCCTCCTCGTCCCCGAGTGGTTCGGCCTCATGGGCCGCGAGTGGGGGCTGTCGGCTCTCGCGGACCAGCAGGAGGGTGGTGGCATCGCCTGGGGCGTCGGCGAGCTGCCGACGATCAGCCTGGCGGTCATCGTGGCCGTCTCGTGGTCGAGAGCCGACGAGCGCCTCGCGAAGCGTCGTGACCGCAAGGTCGACCGCGACGGGGACGTCGAGATGGACGACTACAACGACATGCTCCAGAAGCTCTCCGACGCGGACGACCGGGCGCTCTGATCGTTCGGTGCTACCGGTGCTACCGGTGCTACCGGTGCTACCGGTGCTACCGGTGCGGCCCGCGTGCTCGTCGTGCAGGAACCGGTCGTGGTGCAGAACGGCAGCGGCGCCCCAGCCCGACCGGGCTGAGGCGCCGCTGCTGCTAGGTCAGACGGTCGTGCACTCTGTTCCCCCGAGGGAGAAGATCGGCGCAGCGCCCGGCGACCCGGAACCGATGAACCCGAACGAGACCGCGCCGTGGTGGCCGATCGTCGAGTTCCAAGCCGCTCCTGTGGCCGAGACGGTGCTCCCGGTCTGGGTGAGCGTCGCGTTCCATGCCTGCGAGACGGTCTCTCCGTTGGCGAAGTCCCACGTGAGGTCCCAGTCGTTGATCATGGTCATCGACTCGTTGGAGATCGTCACGTTGCCCTGGAAGCCGGCGCCCCAGGAGTTCGTGGCGTCGTACTCGACCGAGCAGGTCGCTGCGGCTGCGGCCCCGGAGGAGAACATCAGGGTCGGTGACTGCGGGGAGGAGTTGCCTGCCGCGTCGTGGCCCACGACATAGACGGAGTAGTCCGTGTCGGGTGCGAGGCCCGTGAGCGCGGCGCTCCCGGTGCCGGTCCCCGAGTAGGGGACGGTCGCGAGGACGTCGTCCGTCGTGGCGTCGTGCACCGTGTGGTTGGTGACGGCGACGTCGTCGGTCGACGCGGCGAAGGAGATCCCGGCGCTGGACCCGGACGCGGTGACGAGCGTCGGTGCGCCGGGTGCGGTCGGTGCCGTGGTGTCGGTGGGTGTGTCGGTCGGCGGGTCGGTCGGCTCGCTCGTGCTGCCACCGAACACGACGTCCGAGCAGTTGTAGAACGCTTCGGGGCTGTCCGAGCGCTCCCAGATGGAGTAGATGATGTGCTGGCCGCTCTTCTCCGGGAGGGTCGCGTCCCAGTAGTACTCCGGGCCTGTTGCACCGCCGGAACGCACCGGTGGGTCGACGGCCTTGTCGAACTCCTCGATGTCGTCCCACCCGATCGGCTGTGTCGGGTCCCACCCGTCTTTGGTGATGTACTGCGTCCACGATCCAGGGTGTTGCACTGTCGCGGCGTACTGGAAGGTGATGTTGGCGCCGGACGTCAGAGCTGTCGTCGGCCACTCGGTGCTCGCCGCGTTGAAGGCCTTGAACTCGGCGCCCGGACCGCAGAGCTCGCCGTCCGGGATGGTCTCTTCGTGCTTGCCGTCGACAAAGGAGAGCAGGTTCCCGTACCAGGTGTAGAACGGGTAGGAGCTGACCGCGAGAGCGTCTTTGCACATCTCGTTGGTCGGGAGCATGTTGCCGCCCTGCCCGGCAGCCTGCCCGCCGGCGAGGCCGTCGAGGTAGCACTGGTACGTGCGGGTGGCGGGGAAGGTGAGTCCGCCGTGAGCGTCGGCGCTCTCCGGCGTGCCGGCGACCACCGAGCCTGCTCCGACGAGGCCGACTGCGGCGAGGCTGATGAGGAAGCGTCTCGTGCGGGAACGTGGGGTGGTCATGGTCGTCGGTCTCCTGCCGTCGTGGATGGACGCCCGTTTCGGGCGAGATGTCATATCCATGGCTCCCCAGCGTCCGTCGAGATCACGGACGGGTCAACGACCTAAACGTTTCTCATCCGACACCGGGACGAGCACGCGACGAGTACCGGACGAGCTCGGGACGAGATCACCTGCCGATCGGGAGCGGGGGTCGGGGTGGGTGTCGGGGGTGGCGACCATACTCGGACCGTCATGAGCACGAGATACACAGGATGCCGGTGACGGCAGATGCGGGGGCGTCGGATGGACCACGAGGAAGCGCGAGAGATCAAGCGGCAGCTGGCGGACTACGTCGCGGAGATGTACGGGAATGACGTCACCGCGAGCGGCGCAGGTCTCGTCGGCGCCGGGGTGGCGCTGGGCCTGTCCCCCGTGCGCGACGGCGGCTACGGTCTCGCGGTCCGGTACCGGCTCGGCGTGCCGAAAGCACGGATGGTCGCCCGCAAGGTCGCCGAGCAGGTAGGCCCGATGGCCGACGTGCGGCGCACGGGTCGGATCTACGCCGGGCCGCGGCGGGCTGTCGGGCTCAGGACACCGGTCGCGACCGCGCTGGCCGTCGGCGAGACGGGGCGCACCCGGCCGCTGCGCCCGGGGGTGTCGATCGCGCACCGTGACGTCACCGCCGGGACGCTCGGGGCGTTCGTCCACGTCGACGGTGCGCTCCACGTGCTGTCGAACTATCACGTGCTCGTCGGGTCGCCGTCGGCGTCGGTGGGCGACCCGGTCCTCCAGCCCGGGCCCGCGGACGGCGGGCAGGACCCGCAGGACCGGGTCGGCGCGCTCGCAGGGTTCGTCGCGCTGCGGCGCGGCGCCGTCGCCAGGGTCGACGCCGCGGTCGCGCTCCTCGAGGACCCGTCGGTCGAGCTCGACTACCCCGAGGTGGGCCCGATCACGACGACGGCCGAGGCTCTCGGCGACGAGGAGGTCCTCAAGGTGGGACGCACCACGGGCCTGACGCGCGGCCGCGTCACCGCGATCGAGCTCGACGACGTCGTCGTCGGCTACGGCGAAGAGCTCGGCGAGCTGCGCTTCGACGACCAGATCGAGGTCGAGAGCACAGGCACCGGTTCCTTCTCTCGCGGGGGAGACAGCGGGTCTCTCGTGTACCGGACGGACGGGACTGCTCTCGGTCTGCTCTTTGCAGGGAGCGAGACCGGGGGCGACAATGGGACCGGGCTGACGTACATCAACCCGATCGACACCGTCCTGCGCGAGCTGAGGGCGACGTTGGCGGGCTGAGGCGGCCTCCCGGCCGAGATCCGGCCGGGAGCTCCTGACGCGAGGTGCACATGGCTGACCTGGACAAGGCGCGGCACGCGAAGCTGCGCCTGCGATCTGAGCTTGCGGACCGTGACGGCATCCGTGGCGTGGGCATCTCTCGGGGCGACGACGGCTACCGCGTGCAGGTGAACGTCCTCAGCGCGTCCGACAACCGGGACCTCCCGGCGACCGTCGAGGGCGTTCCCGTCCTCGTGCGCGTGTGCGGACGGATCCACGCAGGAGGCTGAACCTCTCGTGCTCGCCCGGTGCGCGCCCACAGATCGTCCTCGATCGTGTTCACTAGTCCTGTGACCTCGAACAATCCTCGTCTGCCCCGTGTCCGCGCCTCCGAGCTCGTCGGCCGCGGCTGGCTCAACACCGGGGGCAAGGACGTCAGCCTCGCGGACCTGCAGGGCAAGATCGTCGTCCTCGACTTCTGGACGTTCTGCTGCGTCAACTGCCTGCACGTCCTCGACGAGCTCCGCGAGCTCGAGGCGGCCCACCGGGACGAGCTCGTCATCATCGGTGTGCACTCGCCCAAGTTCGTCCACGAAGCCGACCCGGTCGCGCTCGCCGCAGCGGTCGAGCGGTACGAGGTGCACCACCCGGTCCTCGACGACCCGGAGCTCGTCACGTGGTCGGCGTACACCGCCCGGGCGTGGCCGACGCTCGTCGTCATCGACCCCGAGGGCTACATCGTGGCGCAGATGGCCGGGGAGGGGCACGCGCACAACCTCGAGATCCTCGTCCGCGACCTCGTCGTCGAGCACGAGGCCAAGGGCACGCTGCACCGGGGCGACGGCCCGTACGTCCCGCCCGAGCCCACGTCGGGCACCCTGCGCTTTCCTGCCAAGGCCATCACGCTGGCGAACGGCAACCTTCTCGTCGCCGATGCCGGGCACCACTCGCTCGCGGAGCTGCTCCCCGACGGCGAGACGCTCGTGCGCCGCATCGGCTCTGGCGAGCGCGGCCTCGTCGACGGCCCCGCCGAGGTGGCTCGGTTCAGCGAGCCGAACGGCCTGTGCCTCGTGCCGGACGCGCTGCGGTCGCTCGTCGGCTACGACGTGCTGGTCGCGGACACGGTCAACCACGCGCTGCGCGGGGTCGACCTCGAGGACGGGACGGTCGTGACCGTCGCCGGCAACGGCGCACAGCTCATGGTGGGCGCGAGCGACAACGTCCTGCCGTCTCCCGAGCTGGACCGCGCGCCCGAGAGCGAGCCCGAGACCGCCGCACAGGCTCTGCCCGACGCGCTGCAGGGGGAGACCGCGGACGCAGCGTTCGAGGCTGCGCACACCCTGACCTTCGAGCTCCCGGACCTCGCCGCGACGGGTGCGTCCCTGTGCGTCGGTGGCGTGCCCTTCAACGGCTCGGCACAGCTGCACAAGCTCTCGTCTCCGTGGGACGTCGTGTGGGTCGAGCCGCTCGGTGCATTCCTCGTCGCGATGGCGGGCAACCACTCGCTCTGGGCGTTCGACGCCGAGGACAGCTCGATCGCCCAGGTCGGCGGCACCATGAACGAGGGCTTGCTCGACGGCCCGCTCGCGGAGGCATGGTTCGCGCAGACGTCCGGCCTCGCTGCAGGGTCGGACGGCGCCGTGTGGCTCGCGGACTCCGAGACCTCTGCGCTGCGACGGGTCGAGATCGAGCCGGGCATCTCGACGGGAACCGTCACGACGGCGATCGGCGAGGGCCTCTTCGACTTCGGCCACCGCGACGGACCGGCCGCGCAGGCGCTCCTGCAGCACCCGCTCGGTGTCGCGACGCTCCCCGACGGCTCGGTGGTCGTCGCGGACACGTACAACGGTGCGATCCGGCGTCTCGACCCGGCGACCGACGAGGTGACGACCCTGGCGACCGGGCTCGCCGAGCCGAGCGGCGTCCTCGTCCACGTAGACGGCGACGCGATCACGCTCACCGTCGTCGAGTCCGCCGCGCACCGGCTCACGCGCGTCGCGCTCCCCGCCCGCCTCGCGGGGCAGGTGCTCGACACGGGCGCGCACCGCACGCAGCGACCGGTCACGGAGGTGTCGTCGGGCGAGCTGTCTCTCGAGGTGGTCTTCACCCCCGCGGCAGGCCAGAAGTACGACGACCGCTACGGCCCCTCGACCCGGCTCCAGGTCTCGTCCACCCCGCCCGAGCTGCTGCTCGACGGGACGGGCGACGCCGTCGAGCTGACCCGGACCCTGCGGATCAGTCCGGACGTCCACGAGGGGGTCTTGCACGTGACGGCTCAGGCAGCCTCCTGCGACGACGACCCGGAGAACGAGTACCCGGCCTGTCACCTGGCTCAGCAGGACTGGGGCGTACCGGTCCGGGTCCTTGCGGGTGCGCCGTCGACCCTCGTGCTGCCGCTCCACGGCTGACGCTCGATGGCAGCCGGTCCACGTCCGCCGGTCTCGCGACCTCGAGGGCTTCGCGCACGCGGGGCGCGCTAGGCGGGGAGGTCCTCCAGCGCGCCGCGCACGATCGAGTCGCCGGAGTGCGACGGGTCGCCGTCGAAGTGCTCTTCGGAGACGTCGACGAGCGAGAACTCCGTGAGGTCGAGCCCTGCCGGGATGTCGAAGCGTCCTTGCGCGCCGTCGAGGATCCCGAGGCTCACGAGCCCGCTGAGGTCGTCGGCGATGAGCCACACCTCGCGGTACCCGTCCTCGGTCGTGGGCGCTGCGAGGTCTACGACGATCTGACGGACGCCCGCCGAGCTCTCCTCGAGGCGCGCCTCGCCGCTCGCGGTGGTCCAGTCCGGCAGGGCGTCGAGCTGCGCGCTGGCGAGAGGCGTCTCGTCGGCGGAGGGGACGCGTCGCTCCCACAGTACCCCGACGCTCACGCCCAGGACGAGCGCGACGCACGCCGCCACGAGCATCTGCGCGATCCCGCCGCGGCGGCGCTCTCGCCGCTCCGACAGGCTCGTCACGGTCGCTGGAGCGACAGGTTCAGGTGCGGCCGTCGACGCGAACGGGCGCGCGGCGTCCGCGCCGAGCCCGAGCTCGGCGCTGATGCGGTCCCAGACGGCGGGCGCCGGGGGCACCAGCGCGTCGTCGGGCGTGAGGGCGCGGCCGGTCTGCGCGACGACGGCAAGCTCTGCCATCTCTTCCGTGCACCGTGGGCAGGCGGAGAGGTGGTCGCGCTCGTCGGCGCTCGTCGTGCTCTCGACGTCTTCGCCGAGCGCGAGGAGCGCCAAGACATCAGGATCGATGTGCTGCACCATCCACCTCCAATCGTGTTCGCAGACGGGTCAGGCTGCGCCTGACGTGGCTCTTCACCGTGCCGAGCGGGAGCGACAGCTCGTCGGCGATCTGGACGTGCGTCAGGTCGCGGAAGAACGCCAGCCGCAGGATCGTCCCGCCGGGGTCACCGAGCCGGTCGAGCTCGTCCGCGATGAGGACGCGGTTCGCGACGGTGTCGGCGTCCGACTCGTGGGCTCCGACGATGTCCGGGGCGAGGATCGCGGCGGCCGCCTCGGACTTGCGTGCGCGGGTCCGCGCCTCGTGGGTGTCGGCGATCTTGTTCCGGCAGATCCCCATGATCCATGTGGAGAGCTTGGCCTTCTGCGGGTCGAAACCGCCTCGGCCTCGCCATGCCGCGACGAAGACCTGCTGGGTGACGTCCTCCGCGTCCGTCGTGCTCCCGAGCGAGCGCAGCGCCACCGTGTGGACCAGCGTGGACCACCGGCGGTACGCCTCGCCGAGCGCGCTCTCGTCGCCGCTGGCGAAGGCCGCGCCGAGCTCGCGCTGGGTGTCGACGTCGACCCCCGGGGGGACGGTCACATGCTCTCCTTCGGGTGCCGGGCGATGTCGTGTGCCTCATCGTCATGCCGTCGGGAGCGCTGTGACGATGACGTTGTCCACATAGTGTCCTGTCTCGCGGTCGAAGTTACCACCACAGGTCACGAGCACGAGCCGTCGTTCGCCGGCCCTGTCGAAGACCTGGTCGAGCGGCACGTCGACCTTGGCGATGCGTTCTGTCGTGCTGACCGTGTAGCTGAACTCTGAGCCGGTGGAGTCGGTGACGACGATCGTCGCGCCGGGCTGGATGTCGACGAGCTTGGCGAACTCGCCGAGCCCGGTCGCCCGGGTGTCGACGTGCGCAGCCACGACGACGGCGCCGCTCTCCCCGGCAGGCGCCGGGCCGTACTGGTACCAGCCGGCTCGTTCCCCGGTCTCGGGCAGGGACATGCTGCCGTCGGCCTCGACGCCCACGGGGTCGACCGGCATCGCGATGGAGAGGTCGGCGATCTCGAGGGACACAGGAGGCGGGGACGGCGCGGCGGGTTGTTCGTTCGCGGGCCGGACGGTCACGGCCGGGACGGCGCCCACGGCTGCGGGCGCCGCGGGAGGGGTGGCCGTCGTGTCGGGCTGCGGGGCGACGGTGGCTGCGTCGGTCCGCGTCGGGTCGGAGGCGCCGCACGCCGTCAGGGTGAGGACGGCGACGACACCGGTGAGGACGAGCCGGGTCGTGGTGCGAGCGTGCCCGGCGCCCCGACCGCCTCCGGAGAGGGGTCGAGGCGCCAGGAGTGCTGCACGGGACGGCTCGTCAGGGAGAACAGCACTCATGGCTTGTGACCTGACGTGTCGGTGCGGTTCAGCGCTGGTCGGCGCTGACGGTCTCGCGGGTCCCGCGGCGTGCGAGGAACGCTCCACCGAGGACGGCGGCGAGGATCGCGCCACCGATGCCCACGCCGAGCGGGCTCACCGAGGAGCTCGAGGTGTCGGCGAGGCCGACCTCGCCTGCCGGGACGCCGGCCGGGGTGGAGTGGAGCCCGTCGATGGTCTGGGTGGCGAGAGCGAGGTTGTCGTCCTCGAGGCTGCCCCACGCGTAGACGATCGTGTTGACGCCCTCGGCCACGGTGACGTCGGCCGGGCCGATGAGCGGGTCCGTGGTGCCGGCGGCGGCGACGGACGCCGAGACGGTGCCGGCCGGGAGGTCGAGGACCTCTTCCATGGGGTTCGTCAGACCGGAGACGACAGCGCTGCCGCCTGCGAGGACGTCGACGGCCGGGGCCGCTGCGACGTGGCGCACGGTGAGTCGTCCCTCGCCGGGCGCGGTCGTCGAGGTGTCGTTCGTGAACAGGGTGGCGGTCGGTGCCCCGTCCGCGTCGAGGTGCGCTGCGGCGGTGTAGCTCGTCCCGGCCTCGAGGGGAAGGTCGACCGGACCGATCGCGGGGTCGCTCGCGTCGACGGCGTCGGCGGCGGTGATCGCGACCGTGTAGGTACCTGCCGGGAGGTCGAGCGGGCCCGCGAGGTCGCCAGGGGCGAAGTCGTCGAGCGTGAGCTCGCCGTTGACCCACACGTCGACGGTCAGCCCGGGGACTGCGTGGAGGACAGAGAGCTGGGCGTCGCCGTCAGCGGCCTGGGCGGGGGCGGCGAGTGCGCCGAGCCCGACCATCGCTGTCGCTGCACCGGTGGCGAGGATTCCTGCTGCGCGCTTCGTGGTTCGCATTGTTTCTCCAGGGTGTGCGGGCCCGGTGGTCGTTCACCGGGCCGATCTGAGCTGACACCCCGTACTTCTGCTGGAGGTGCAGTCTCGGATGCACCTTCAGCAGAAGTATTTTTCGCGTGCTGCGCGCACGACCACGTCAGGCCAAGATCGACTCCAGGGCTTCGAGGGTCTTCTCGAGCACTGCGATCCCCTCGCCGAACTCCAACGTGGACACGTCGATCATGTCTCCGCTGGTCCAGTCGGGCAGGTGGGTCATGTCATTCCTCGTTCTCTCGCGCGACGACGCGGTTCTGGACGGCTGGTTCTGCTGGAGCGGAACGGTACAAAATGGTCTCTAGATGGTCAAGACCGGGTGAAAGATTACGAAAGCATAACGCCCCGGCCTGGTGGGAAGATCGATGGCATGATCTTCGACCTCGCACTGATCGACCTCGACGGCACCATCACGGACTCGGCACCGGGGATCGTCTCCTCGATCGAGCTCGCCTACGACGCCCTAGGGGTACCTCGCCCGAGCGATGA
The DNA here is from genome assembly GCF_002564005.1 of Sanguibacter antarcticus. NCBI lineage: Bacteria > Bacillati > Actinomycetota > Actinomycetes > Micrococcales > Sanguibacteraceae > Sanguibacter > Sanguibacter antarcticus. The sequence goes on from NZ_PDJG01000001.1 coordinate 3,165,520, forward strand.
CGACCTCCGCCGGTTCGTGGGCCCGCCCATCGAGGAGAGCGCACGGCGCCACGGGATCGAGCCGGGCCGCGTGGCCGAGTTCGTCTCCGCCTACCGCAGCGTCTACAGCGTGACCGGCCTGTTCGACAACAGCGTCTACCCGGGCATGGCCGAGGCGCTCGTCGCGCTGCGGGCCGCGGGCGTGCGCTGCGTCGTCGCCACCTCGAAGCCGGAGGTGTACGCGCGCCAGATCCTCGAGCACTTCGGTCTGGACGACCTCTTCGAGCACATCTGTGGTTCGACGCTCGACGGCACGCGCACCACGAAGGCCGACGTCGTCGCCTATGCGCTGGCCACTGTCGAGGGATCGGAGCGCGGCCTGCCCGAGCGCGCACGGGTGACCATGGTCGGGGACCGCGAGCACGACGTCCTCGGGGCGCGGGAGCACGGCATCGGGACGATCGCGGTCGGCTGGGGCTACGCGGCGCCCGGCGAGCTGGCCGAGGCCGCGCCGGCGGCCGTCGTCGACACCCCGGAGGACCTGGTCGCCGCAGTGTCCGGCTGAGGAGCGCGTCCCGGCGGTGCGGGCTGCTCCAGACGTGCGTGCGTTCACCGCAGAGCCGCTCGCAGATCGCCGCGGTGACGGCTGATGTAGTCGGCGGCAGGGCCCCAGTGGTCGGCGTGCCCTGCGGCGTGGAGGGTCGCCCAGGGCTCGGTGCCGGTGCGTGCACCGTCGACGAGCAGGTCGTACATGCCACGGGTGTGGTCGGCGGTCAGCTGCACGAGGTCGGGTCGGTGGGTGGAGCTGAGCCCGTAGCCGTCGACGAGGTTGCGCAGGCGCGGGCCGTCCACCGCCGGGTCGCCGCCGGGGCTCAGCGGCAAGAAGGCGTGGGCGACGTAGGCGAGGTCCCACAGGCGTGATCCGGGCCCGGCGCCGTCCCAGTCGATGAACACCCAGCGGTCGCCGTCGCGGACGAGGTTCCACGGTGCGAGGTCGTGGTGACAGATGATGTCGTCCGTGGGGGCGGGGATGCCTACCTCCCAGTGCGCGTCTGGGGGGAGCGCGAACGTCGCCGCGGCGTCGTGCAGGTCGCGGACGAGGACGCCGAGGCGTGCAAGCTCGTCGTGAGACATGGGCCCCATGGTGTCGGCCATGGTTCCGGGGATGTACTCGACGACGTGCCGACCCTGCTCGTCGATCCCGAAGGACCGCGGTGCGCCGCGGAAGCCGACGTTGGCGAGGTGGGCGAGGAAGGCGTGCACGGACGGGGTCGCCGGTGTGGCGGGTTTGCGCACCGTCGCTCCGAGGATGTCGTCACGCACGAGAACCACGGCGCCGGCGCCGTATCCGCCGTCGGTGAGGAACTCTTCCGACACGTTCATGAGCACAGTTTGCCCCTAAAGCAGCGGGTGAAAAAACTGTGTCCGCTCGCGCGTCCGCGCCGGGTGTGCTGCGGGGCGTCGTCCGGTGGGCGGAATGTGGCCTTGGAGACGTTTGGTGGACCCTTGACCTTGACGTTACGTCAAGGTCTAGCGTGGCAGACATGACGACGAACGACTGGTCCATCCAGGAGATCGCCCGCACAGCCGGGACCACGAGCCGCACCCTGCGTCACTACGACGACGTGGGGCTCCTGCGCCCCAGCCGGACCGGCACCAACGGCTACCGGTACTACGACGCCCCGGCGCTCGTCCGGCTGCAGCGCATCCTGCTGCTCCGCGACCTTGGGCTGGGCCTCCCGGCCATCGCCGAGGCGCTCGACTCCGAGCGCGACGAGGTCCGCGCGCTCGGCGCGCACCTCGCCTGGCTCCGCGACGAGCAGGAGCGCGTGGCACGTCAGGTCGTCGCTGTCCAGGCCACGATCACCGCACTCGAGAAGGGAACATCCCCCATGGCACACAGCATGTTCGACGGTTTCGACCACACCCGGTACGCAGGAGAGGTCCAGGAGCGCTGGGGCGCCGAGACGTCCGAGCGGAGCACCCGCTGGTGGAGCAGTCTCAGCGCCTCGGAGAAGGAGGCCTTTCTCCAGACCCAGCACGACATCGGGACGGACTTCGGCCGTGCGTGCGCCGCAGGCCTCGCCGCGGACAGCGCCGAGGTCCAGGCTCTCGCGCGTCGTCAGGTCGCATGGCTCGCGGTCTCTGCCGAGGCGACGACGGGGGCGCCGCTGACGAAGGAGTACGTCGTGGGTCTCGCTCACCTGTATGCCGACGACCCTCGGTTCGCCGCGACCTACGACCGCAACGGGACAGGGACCGCGCTGCTCGTGCGTGACGCGATGATCGTGCTCGCCGAGACGGAGCTCTGAGGCACCTCGGCACCGACGGCGCGCAGCACGAAGGCCTCCGTCGCGGTGATCGCGTGGGCGCGGGCGACGGACTCCTCGGGGAGGGACCGGCCGGACAGGCAGGCGTTGACGAGGATGACGGACGTCGCGATGTCCTGGTCCGGGAACTCTCCTCGGCGGATGCCCTCGGCGAGGATCTCTCGCAGGATGTCCTCGACGAGGACAGCGTGCTCGCGCAGGCGCTGCTGCGTGCCGCGGGACAGCACCGTCCGGAGGTCGGGCCCGGGGGCGACATGGAACACCCGGGTGAGGCGCGCCTGCGCCTGCACGTAGGTCCGGAGCCGTTCGACCGGGTCGTCAACGCCGTCGAGCGAGCGGCTGAGCGTCTCGACATAGCGTGAGGTCTCGAACGTGATGAAGCCCATGAGCAGGGCTTCTTTGTCGGCGAAGTGGTTGTAGACGGCGGTCCGCCCGACCCCCGCGGCTGCTGCGATCTCGGCGAACGTGATCGCGTCGAAGCCGCGCTCGGCCATGAGCGCGGAGAGTGCGGTGAAGAGGCGCTGGCGAGTCTGCTCGCGGTGCTCGTGGAGCGACCCACCAATGATCTTCGGCATTGTGACAGTGTTCCACCTTGTGTCAGCACCCGCATCGAAGGTTGCCCTTCCCTGGCGCGGGGCCACGATGTGTGGATGAAATATCGCCGCATCATTTTCCACGTATCGTCATCCGGATGACGGCACTCCTGGGCACGGCGGTCCCGGCGCCGCACGCATCTGACCACGTCCTCGCGGTGTCGTCGGACGTCGACGTCCTCGCGCTCGCCCGCGCCTGGTTCGCTGATGCACGGTGGGTCCGCGAGCCTGTCGACGGCGACCTCGCCGCACGTCCCCAGCCGCGCGGCGGCGCACGCATGCGCGGCATGGTCCACGTGCCGGCCGAGGCGATCCCGGGCGAGATGCTCCTCGCCCCCCGCGTCACGCTCCGCGGCCCCTACCCGCTCACCGCCGCCCAGACGCAGGCGCTCGACCTCCCGTCACGCCGCTCGAGCGCATACGCGATTCACGTGGAGGGCCGGGCCAGGCGCGCCGCCCCGACCGGGGACGTCGACCCGCACGACGACCTCGTCCGGGCCTTCCCTGGCGGCAGGCCAGTGGGAGACGAGCTCCTCGTCGCACGGTGGCTCGTCGCGGCAGCGCGGCACGCCCGCGGCGCCGTGCTCGTCGACGGTGGCGGGACGCCCGTCGTCCCCGACCCCCGGACTGCGGTCGACCTCTCGCTCTTCAGCCCGAACGCGCTCGAGGCGGAGAGGGCTCTGGCGCTCGCCCGTACCATCCTGGTCCAGGCGCAGCTCGTCACGTCGACGGCGACCCTCGACGGTCCCCAGGAGTACTCGCTGCGAGCCGAGACGCCGTACGACGGCACGGTGACGGTGCGGTTCCATCGCACCCAGATGCTGCCGCTCGTGCTGAACACCGTGCCGTGGCGCGACTCGGGTCCGTTCGCCTACCGGGTGGGCTGGGGGCCGGGGACGGAAGGAGACCTCGGTCTCGAGCAGTCGTCGCAGCTGTACTCCATCGCGCGGACCCGGATGGCACCGGTGGTGAACAGGCTGACGCTGGCGCTGCAGACCGCGATCGGCGGGATCGTCGTCGATGCGGACGGCTTCATGAGGGATGCCTCATATCTCGCGTGAAGTCCCCCTGCCGTCGTTATCATGAGTCTCATGGTTGGCGAGAGCATTCCTCCGGACACCAAGGACTGGACCTGGGTCCTCACGGCTCCGTGCCCGGAGTGCGGGTTCGTGGCCACCGAGATCTCGATCGGCCAGATCGGTCCAGAGGTCCGGGCAGGCATCCCACGGTGGACCGCCGCGCTCATGCGTCCCGACGCCCGGGTGCGTCCGGACGCGACGACATGGTCGACGCTCGAGTACGCGGCGCACGTGCGCGACGTCTTTCGGTTGTTCGCCGAGCGTCTCGACCTCATGCTCCGGGAGGACGACCCGACGTTCGACGACTGGGACCAGGACGCTGCCGCCGAGCAGGCACGGTACGCGTCGCTGAACCCGATGACCGTCGCTGTCGAGCTCGAGGAGGCAGGCCGCGCGGTGGCTGAGCGCTTCGACCAGGTGATGCCGAGCCAGCTCGCGCGCACCGGGCTGCGATCGAACGGCTCGGTCTTCACCGTCCTGACGTTCGGCCGCTACTTCTTGCACGACGTGGTTCACCACCTCCACGACATCGACTCCGTGTCGGTCTGACGTTCTCACCCAAGTTATCCACAGATCTTGTCCACAGGGCTGTGGATCTGTGGACGTTCTCGGTGCACAGCCTGTGGAGAACTGTGCATGGAGAGATCCGCGGCGAATGGGGGACAAGGTCCTCTTGCGGCGTTCGTGACGCGGGGCTACAACTGGGGTAGAGACAGAACCGGCGGACTCGGGAGCGGCTTCAACCCCGCGAGCGACCACCGGCTATGTCCGGACCCTCCGGAGAACGGCGCATCTTCTCTTCGGCCCCACGGCTAGGTCTGTCGGGGTCGGCGGGCTGTGGGCAACGTCGCAGGACGCGTCTGGACCGGATGGTCACACGGCCGTGAGAGGTATCCGCTTCGAGTCGACGCACCACCGGGGTGACCGGCTCAGCCAAGGTTCGACAGGGGATACCGAGCCGCCACGTTGCGCGGTGTCGAGGGGGTGGAATGGACGTCGCCGCCCCTCTGGAGACCAGCGGCCATCTTGAGGCCCTTCGGTGCATGTACCGGAGGGCCTCTGTCGTCCCGCCAGCGCGACGACCGGCGCACGAGCGTGCCCCTCAGAGGCACGTGCCCCCGCAGACGCACGAAGGGCCGGTCCGTGAGGACCGGCCCTTCGTCTGTGGAGCGGATGACGGGAATCGAACCCGCGCTATCAGCTTGGGAAGCTGAAGTTCTACCATTGAACTACATCCGCACGACGCTCCCGCCTGCTCCTACGTCCAGCAGGTGGTGCGCGCAATGAAGAGCATACCTAACAGGAGCGCCGACCGTGAGCACCCCCTCGAACGAGAACCAGCCCGACCACGACAAGCTGCCCCCGTCCGGCCAGCCGGCATGGCAGCAGGACCCCTCTGGTGGCACCCAGCCGCCGGCACCTCAGGGGTACACCGGAGGGGAGCAGTCTCCCTACGGTGCTGGGCAGCCGTACCAGCCCGGATACACCGGTGGCCCGCAGGGATACGGAGCCCCGCAGGGTTACCAGGGCTACCCCGGCGGCCCTGGTGGTCCGTGGACGCAGCAGGACCCGAACGCGAAGTCGCGGATGGCTGCTGGCCTTCTCGGCATCTTCCTCGGGTACTTCGGTGTGCACCGGTTCTATCTCGGCCACACCGGCATCGGTGTCGTCATGCTCCTCATCACCGTGATCTCGTTCGGCACCCTCATCTGGGTGAGCGCCATCTGGGGTCTCATCGAAGGCATCCTCTACCTCACGGACAAGACCGGGACCTACTCGCGGGACGCGTCGGGCAGGCCGCTGCGGGACTGACGTCCGCGCCAGTGGGCGGGATGTCGGATCCGCTACGGTTGGACCGTGCTCCTCTCCGACCGCGACATCCGCGCTGAACTGAACACCGGCCGCATACACCTCGACCCGTTCGAGCCGGAGATGGTCCAGCCGTCCAGCATCGACGTACGGCTGGACCGGTACTTCCGGTTGTTCGACAACCACAAGTACCCGTTCATCGACCCGGCGCAGGACCAGCCGGACCTCACCCGGCTCGTCGAGGCCGCCCCTGGTGAGCCGTTCATCCTGCACCCGGGAGAGTTCGTCCTCGGCTCGACGTACGAGGCGGTGACTCTTCCCGACGACGTCGCTGCACGCCTCGAGGGCAAGTCGTCGCTCGGCCGGCTCGGGCTCCTGACCCACTCGACGGCAGGGTTCATCGACCCGGGGTTCTCCGGGCACGTGACGCTCGAGCTGAGCAACGTCGCGACCCTGCCGATCAAGCTGTGGCCAGGCATGAAGATCGGCCAGCTCTGCTTCTTCCAGCTCTCGTCCCCTGCCGAGCACCCGTACGGCTCGGCGCGCTACGGGTCGAGATACCAGGGCCAACGCGGCCCGACCGCATCGCGTTCCTCCCAGAACTTCCACCGGACCGAGATCTGACACCATGAGCACCCCTTCCTCCACCCCCCTCCTCTCCCCGATGCCCGCGACGTCGGCGCACCCGATCGCGGATCTCTACGTCCGGCACCTGCTCGGCGTGAGCGACGACGTCGACACCTCGGAGGTGGAGACGCTCGCGCTCGCCCGCTTCCCCGCCGCACGGTGGGAGATCGCCCCCGCCGAGGAGCAGACCCCCGAGGGTGTCCGCCTCGCGCCGGGCGTCCTGCGTCTGTCGCGCCACACCCTGATCTCGGGCCCGTACGCGCCGGCCGTCGACGACGGCACCGCCCTCGACCTCGACCACACGGTCAGCATGGTCTTCGACGTCCTGTGCCCCCGCGAGCGTGGCCCGGCACCGTTCCGCGGAGGCGGGGACCGTGACGGCCTCGCTCGCATCTTCGCGGCGGGTTCTCCGGTCCGCGAGGAGTGGCGGGTCGCGCAGTGGCTCGTCGCGGTCGGTCGCCGTCTCGGCGGGTCCGTCCGCTTCGAGGTGGCAGACGGTGAGCACACGACGGTCACCCCTGACCCCGCCGTCGCCGTCGACATGACGATCTTCTCCGACGTGTGGCTCGACCCGGACGCCGCGCTCTCGGTGTGCCGCACGGCGGACCGGCGGTCCGAGCTCGCGATGACCGGTGTGTCTTGGGGCGGGCCGCCCGCCTCGACGGGTGCGGTGCCGGCTCTCGTCGACAGCCCGCTCACGCCCGAGCAGCTCCGGGGTCTTCACGAGCGCGCCGACGCCTTCGACATCGCCGCGCTCACCTCGCCGCCTCCGCTCTCTGGGTACGGCGTCGAGGTCGACCTCGGCAAGGACGGCATCGTGTCGGTCGAGATCAGCGGTGTGGACCAGGTCCCTCTCACCATCAAGGGCCTCGAGTGGGCGAAGAACGGTGCGGTGACCTATGTCGTGCGCTGGACGCCCGAGAACCTCGAGGACTGGCAGCGCGAGCGCCCGTCGTTCGACCTGAAGATCTCCCGGACCCGCGCATCGGGCGTCGTCGCGGGGCTCACGCGAGCCCTGTTCCAGGCCGTGGGCGGCGAGGTCGCCGACCAGGACGAGTTCCTCCTCGATCCTGACGACGTCTGAGCGTCTCCCGACGAGCTCCAGGGCGGTCCGGACGGCTCCCGGACCGCCCTGCTGCGTCGAGAACACGCCTCTCCGCTTGGTAAACTCGCAGCAGATCCCTCACAACTGAACCGACCACCCGCCCACAACAGGACGGAGCGGACGTGCTGCTGCTGCTCGTTGCACATGCCCTCGTGGCACTAGCCGCGCCTGCGCTGGTCTCGTGGTGGGGCCGGCGAGCATTCCTCGTCATGGCCCTCGCGCCCGCAGCGGCGACCGTCTACGCGCTCAGCTGGACCGACCGCGTCGTGCACGGCGACGGACCAGCCGAGAGCCTCTCGTGGATCCCCGCCCTCGGGGTGAACCTCTCGTTCCGCATGGACACCCTCTCGTGGCTCATGCTCCTCTTCGTCGGTGTGGTCGGCACGCTCGTCCTCGTGTACTGCTCCGCCTACTTCGCCGCGAGCGCCTCCGGGCTCGGTCGCTTCGGAGGGGTGCTCGTCGCGTTCGCGGGCGCGATGGTCGGTCTCGTCACCGCTGACGACATGATGATCATGTTCATGTTCTGGGAGCTGACGACGGTCTTCTCCTATCTCCTCATCGGGCATTACCACGACCGCAAGGCGAGCCGTCGGTCCGCGATGCAGGCGATCATCATCACGACCGCCGGCGGGCTCGCGATGCTCTGCGGCATCGTCATCCTCGGAACCACGTCCGCGACCGGGTACAGCCTCTCTGGCCTCCTGGCCGACCCGCCGTCCGGGACAGCGGTGACTGCCGCGGCGGTCTGTCTCCTCGTCGGGGCTGCGACGAAGTCGGCCCTCGTGCCGACCCACTTCTGGCTGCCGGCTGCGATGGTCGCCCCCACACCGGTGAGCGCGTACCTGCACGCGGCCGCGATGGTCAAAGCAGGTGTGTACCTCGTCGCCCGGTTCGCTCCGGCGTACTCGCACCTGACCGTCTGGGTGACGATCGTCGTCGTGCTCGGCTGCGGCACCCTCCTGCTCGGCGGGTACCGGGCCCTGCGGCAGAACGACCTCAAGCTGGTCCTCGCGTTCGGCACGGTGTCCCAGCTCGGGCTCATCATCCTGCTCGTCGGGCTCGGCAGCCGCTCGGCGGCGCTCGCCGGTCTCGCGATGATCGGGGCGCACGCCCTGTTCAAGGCGGCGCTGTTCCTCACGGTCGGGGTCGTCGACGCCGCGACCGGTACCCGCGACCTGCGCCGGCTCACCGGCGTGGGGCGGGCTCTTCCCACGACCGCGGTGGCAGCCACCCTCGCGACCCTCTCGATGATCGGTCTGCCGCCGTTCGCGGGCTACGTCGCCAAGGAGGCAGCGCTCGAGTCCCTGGTGCACGACGGGGTCCTCGCCGGGCCGGACTGGGTGGGGCCTCTCGTCGTGGCGGCCGTCGTCGTCGGTTCGATCTTCACGGTCGCGTACGGCCTGCGCTTCCTCTGGGGCGCGTTCGCCACGAAGCGTTCCTCGCCGGCGATCCCGGTCGTGGGAGTGAGCGCCGAGGGCGCGACGGTCGAGACGGCGATGATCGACCCGTCGACCATCGAGCGGCAGCCGCTGCTCCTCGTCGGTCCGGCGCTCGCGCTGGCGGTCCTCGGTCTTGTGGCTGGGCTCGTGCCGGGCACGGGGGAGTCTCTCCTCAGCCCGCACGCTGACACGTACCCCACGGGCGAGGCCGGCCACCTGGCGCTGTGGGCCGGTCTCGGGCCGGCGTTCTTCCTCACGCTCGTCGTCCTCGGTGGCGGCGTGCTCCTCTTCGTCGGCCGCACGGCGGTCGAGCGGTTCCAGGCCGCGATGCCCCGTGTGGTCGAGGCCGACCGGGCCTACCGGCGGTTCATGCGCGGGCTCGACGACTTCGCCGCGGACGTCACCGCCGTCACCCAGCGTGGCTCGCTGCCGTTCTATCTCGGCATCATCCTCATCGTCCTCGTCGTCGGTCCGGGGAGCGTGCTGCTCACCCAGACGACCTGGCCGGAGTCGGTGCGCATGTGGGACACCCCGGCCCAGGTCCTGCCCGTGGTCGTCATCGTCGTCGCGTCCGTCCTCGTCGCCCGCTCACGCCGTCGCCTCAAGGCGGTGCTCCTCGTCGGGTTCTGCGGCTACAGCGTCGCGCTGCTCTTCCTCCTGCACGGCGCCCCGGACCTCGCGCTGACGCAGGTGCTCGTCGAGACGGTGACGCTCGTGATCATGGTGCTCGTGCTGCGTCGCCTCCCGCCGTACTTCTCGAACCGGCCGCTCGCCTCGACCCGGTGGGTGCGGCTGGGCATCGCGACCGCAGTGGGCGTCGTCGTCATGTGCATGGCGGTCATCATCCCGGGCGCGAGGATCCACGAGCGGGTGTCCGTCGCGTTCCCGGAGGAGGCGTACGAGTTCGGTGGCGGGAAGAACATCGTCAACGTCACGCTCGTGGACATCCGTGCGTGGGACACGATGGGCGAGATCTCCGTGCTTCTCGTCGCCGCGACCGGCGTCGCGTCCCTCGTCTTCTTGCGCCGACGTGGCGGCGAGATCTTCCGGGCGCAGAACGTCACCGAGGAGACCTCGGCCGGATACTCCTCAGGAGAGGGCGGGGTCTCCGGAGCCGACGGCAGCCTCGCGCGCCGCACCGAGCTCGACCCGCACGCACTGAGCGCAGCCCCCAGGGCCTCCGCCTCCTCCTCGAGCAGCACGACGCTGCGCCACCGCGTGTGGCTGCCGGGCGGGCGCACGCTCGCGCCGCTGCGCCGCTCGGTGATCTTCGAGGTCATCACCCGGCTGCTCTTCCACTCGATGATCGTCTTCGCGCTCTTCCTGCTGTTCTCGGGCCACAACGCCCCGGGCGGAGGGTTCGCGGCCGGCATCGTCGTCGGGATCGCGCTCATCGTGCGGTATCTCGCCGGGGGCCGCTACGAGCTCGGTGAGGCGCTGCCCGTCCAACCGGGAGTCCTCCTCGGCGTCGGGCTGTTCCTCTCCGCGGGCGTCGGTCTCTTCGCGCTCATCCTCGGCGGCGAGGTGCTCCAGAGCGTCATCGTCGAGGTCACCGTCCCGGTGCTCGGGCACGTCAAGCTCGTCACGTCTCTCTTCTTCGACCTCGGGGTGTTCCTCGTGGTCCTCGGCCTCGTCCTCGACATCCTGCGCACCCTCGGCGCGGAGATCGACCGCCATGTCGACGTCAACGTTCCTGGGTCCGCAGGCGATCAGAGGGACCCCAGCGATCCCAGCGATCCCAGCGATCCCCGCGACCACGGGGCCGACGCGGAGGTGACCGCATGACCGGCGACGACATGATCGACATGAGCCCCAGCCTCGTCCTCGTCGTCGCGATCGGTGCGCTGTTCATCTCGGGCGTGTACCTGCTGCTCGAGCGGAGCCTCACGCGAGTGCTCGTCGGCTTCATCCTCATCGGCAACGGCGTGAACCTCCTCTTCCTCGTCGCGGGCGGTGCCGCGGGCGGGCCACCGATCGTCGGGACGACCGCGAGCGAGGACATGAGCGACCCGTTGCCGCAGGCGATGGTCCTCACAGCGATCGTCATCACGCTCGCCCTCACTGCGTTCGTCCTCGCGATGGCCTACCGCTCGTGGCAGCTGCACGGGCACGACGAGGTCCAGGACGACCTCGAAGACCGCAGGATCGTGCGCCTCGCGGCAAAGAACGCTCCGTCCTTCAACGACCTCGACGCACAGGAAGACACTGAGAGCATCGACGAGCAAGCAGCAGAGGCCCGCGACGAGACCGGGCGGGACGACGCATGAGCGACTTCTTGTGGCTCGTTCCGCTCCCGGTGGTGATGCCGCTGTTCGCCGCGGGGCTGACGCTCGCGCTGTACCGGCACCCGGTGGCTCAGCGCATCATCAGCGTCGTCGCGCTCACCCTCATGGTCTGCGCAGGGACCGCCCTCCTCGTCCTGGCTGACAACGGCGCCGTCGTCGTGGACATCGGCGGCTGGGCCGCCCCGGTCGGCATCGATCTGGTGGCCGACAGGGTGTCTGCTCTCATGCTCACCGTCTCGAGCACCGTGATGCTCTGCGTCCTGCTGTACTCCCTCGGCCAGGGGATCACGGACGGCGACGAGGCCGCGCCCGTCTCGATCTACCACCCGACCTACCTCGTCCTGGCCGCGGGCGTCTCGAACGCCTTCCTCGCGGGCGACCTCTTCAACCTCTACGTCGGCTTCGAGATCCTCCTCGCCGCGAGCTACGTCCTGCTGACGCTCGGCGGGACCGGCGAACGGATCCGGGCAGGGTCCATCTACGTGGTCGTCGCCCTCTTGTCGTCGTTGATCTTCCTCGTGGCGATCGCGCTCGTCTACGCGGCGGCCGGCACGGTGAACCTCGCCCAGCTCGCCCTGCGGCTCCCCGAGCTCGACCCGGGCGTGCAGCTCGTCCTCCAGCTCCTGCTGCTCCTGGCCTTCGGGATCAAGGCGGCGATCTTCCCGCTCTCCGCCTGGCTCCCCGACTCCTACCCGACCGCCCCAGCACCGGTCACGGCCGTCTTCGCCGGCCTGCTCACCAAGGTGGGCGTCTACGCGATCATCCGGACGCAGACGCTGCTGTTCACCGACGGGCGGCTCGACACGCTCCTCATGTGGTTGGCGCTCGCGACGATGGTCATCGGGATCCTCGGCGCGGTCGCCCAGAACGACATCAAGCGTCTCCTGTCCTTCACGCTCGTGAGCCACATCGGCTACATGCTCTTCGGCATCGCGCTCGCGGACCGGGCCGGGCTCGGTGCGTCGATCTTCTACGTCACGCACCACATCACCGTCCAGACGACGCTGTTCCTCGTCGTCGGGCTCGTCGAGCGACGCGGTGGATCGACGTCCCTCGAGCGCCTCGGCGGGCTGGCCAAGATCGCGCCCGGGCTCGCGGTCCTCTTCTTCATCCCGGCGATGAGCCTCGCCGGGATCCCGCCGCTGTCCGGGTTCCTCGGCAAGATCGGGCTGCTCCAGGCGGGCGTCCAGGCCGGGACCCCGCTGGCCTACACGCTCGTGGTCGGCAGCGTCGTGACGTCTGTCCTCACGCTCTACGCGATCGTCAAGGCCTGGAACAAGGCGTTCTGGCAGACGCCGCCCGAGCCCATCCCTGAGACGAGGCTCCCGTTCAGCCTCGTCGGACCGACCACGGCGCTCGTCGGGCTGGGGCTCCTCATCACCGTCGTCGCAGGCCCGCTGTACTCGTACACGGACCGCGCCGCCCGGACGCTGCTCGACACCGACGCGTACGTCGACGCGGTCCTGCGACCCGACGGTCGTGGGTCGGGCGAGTCCGCCGACGAGCCGTCCGAGACGGACGGGGTGACCGAGAGCGCACCCGGTGCCGGCGAGACCTCGGGAGGGGGATCATGACCATCCACCGCCGCCGACGGAGCCTCCGTGCGCACTGGCCCTCCATCGTCTGGCTCACGGCCGTGTGGATGATGCTCTGGGGCGAGATCGCCTGGGGAAACCTCGTGAGCGGTCTCCTCGTCGCGAGCGTCGTGACCGTCGCCATGCCGCTGCCGGCGATCGACTTCCACGGACGGCTGCGCCCGCTCGCTCTCGCGCACCTCGTCGTGCGCTTCGCGATCGACCTCGTGAACGCCTCGGTCCAGGTGACCATGGAAGCCTTCCGGTTCGGCCGCACGCCGCGCGGAGCGGTCGTCGGTGTGCGCCTGCGCAGCTCGTCTGATCTCTACCTCACCCTCGTCGCCGAGCTCAGCTCGCTCGTGCCCGGGTCGGTCGTCATCGAGGCCAACCGGCTCACCGGGATGCTCTACCTGCACATCCTCAACCTCGAGGCGTACGGGGGCGTCGAGAAGGTGCGGGACGACGTCCACGCGCTCGAGGACCGGGTGATGCGCGCCATCGCGTCGGACGACGAGCTCTCCCGGGCCGGGATCGCCCGCTCCGCACGTGCACGACCGTCGTCGAGCACGCTCCCGCCGACGCTCCCGCCCGGCCCGCAGACACCTGTCCCACCGACCGGGAGAACCTCATGACCGTCGTCGCCATCGTGTGCGGCGCACTCCTCGCGGGTGCAGCGATCCTTGCCCTGGTCCGCGCAGAGCGTGGACCGTCGATGCTCGACCGGACGATCGCCCTCGACGTGTTCGTCACGGCGATCGTCGGGGCGATCGTGCTCGAGTCGGCCCTTTCCGGACGGACGGACACGCTCCCGATCCTCGTGGTCCTGTCCCTCGTGGCCTTCGTCGGATCCGTGACCGTCGCGCGCTTCGCCGCTGTCGAGCCTGAGGGCGAAGGGCGCGTCCGGAGCGTCGAGGAGGTCGCGGCGGAAGAAGCGGCCCTCCAGCGCGAGACAGGGGACGAGTCATGACGTGGACGACGATCGCGGACGTCGCTGCAGCGGCCTGTCTCCTTGCCGGAGCCTTCCTCGCGTTCGCGGCGGGCGTCGGGGTGGTCCGGTTCCCCGACCTGCTCTCCCGGATGCACGCGGGGACGAAGCCGCAGGTCTTGGGGCTCATCTTGCTCCTCACCGGCGAGGCGCTCCGGGTGCGCAACCTCCAGGTCCTCGGCATGCTCGTGCTCGTCGCCGTCTTCCAGCTCATGACGGCGCCGGTGGCGGCGCACATGGTGGGCCGTGCGGGCTACCGGACCGGCAAGGTCCGCTCAGACCTGCTCGTCGTCGACGAGCTCACCGACGACCAGGCCGCGAGCAGTCCTGCCGCGACCAGTCCCGCCTCGGGAGCCCCTGCCGCAGGAGCCTCTGTCGCGGGCGCTCCTGCGGGGACTTCTCCCACGGACGAGAGTCCCTCTTGAGGTGATAGTTCTGTTTGGTCGCGGTCGGCAGGTACTCTGGTGGCCAGCTCACCCGATCGTCGCGCGAAGGAGCCCGGAATGACGAAGCTGTTCGACGATGTCGGCCGTCGTCTCTGGCCGGCGTGGATGCTTCTCGTGCGCAGCGTCGCCGCCGGAGTGTTCGGCCTGGCGATCGCGTTGACGGTCGCCGTCCTCGTCGTCGGTCCTGAGACGAGGGACGAGTGGCGTGCGCTCCCGGCCCGTGTCGCGAGCGGTGAAGTTCGCATCCCCGTCGTCGGAGGTCTCCTGGGTGACGGCGGCGCGGTGACGGCTGAGGCCGCGTCCGACGACGACCTCGAGGCCCGCGCAGCAGCAGCAGCGTCCCGGAGCGGTGCCCTGCGCACGGACGGGCTCGCCCGGCGTCTCAACCCCTTCGCGGTCCGAGACTCCGGAGCCTTCGTGGCCGCGGGCGATGCGGCCGAGCCGACGGCCGTCCCCTCGGAGACCCCCGAGCCCGAGGCTGCCGCACCGACCGTGGAACCTGAGCCCGAGCCGGAGCCAGAACCTGAGGTGGAGACCGAGGCTGCCGCGCCCCCGAGCGCTGAGCCCGAACCTGAGGCGACCACGCCGTCCGTCGCGGCTCCCGCCGAGACGCCGACGACTGCTCCGAGCACGAGCACGAGCAACGGCCTGAGCACCGAAGGCGCCGAGGTCCTGCGGCTCGTGAACGTCCAGCGTGTCGAGAACGGGTGCTCCGAGCTCCGTCTGGACTCCCAGCTCACCTCTGGTGCGCAGCTGCACAGCGAGGACATGTACGCGAACGACTACATGTCTCACACGAGCCTGGACGGACGGACCCCGTCTGACCGAGCGGCCGCGACGGGGTACAGCTCGTACGGAGGCGAGAACGTCGCCAAGGGGTACCGCTCCGCTGCGGCCGTGATGGACGGGTGGATGAACAGCCCCGGGCACCGCGCCAACATCCTCAACTGCTCGTTCGTCGCGATCGGTGTCGGTGTCGAGGTCGACGCCTGGACGCAGGTGTTCGGCTACGCCTGACGGTTCGCCAGCCAGGCGAACATCTCCGCGAAGAAGGCCGACCGGGCAGGCTCCGGGGACAGCGTCAGGTCGTGGGCCCCGCCGTAGATCCGCACGACGGTGACATCGGTCCCCAAGCCCTGGGCGCGTGCCCTGGTCTGCTCGACGTCGAGCACGCTGTCCGTCGTGTCGAGAGCGTCGTGGAACGTCTTCGCGCTCCCGGACTCGGCTGATGTCAGGACGAGGACCGGGCAGGTGATCGCGAGCCCGCGGGCGACGCGGGCGTGTCCTCGACGGATCGCGCGGAGCCATCCGGCGCGCACAGGGAAGCCGTCGAGCGGCTTCCATGCGAGGTCGTAGTCCCACTCTCCTCCGGTGCCCGTGTGCAGGGCTCTCCCGTAGTGCGGCTGGAGGCGACCGACGACCGCCATCGGCGCCAGCGGTCCCAGGAGGTCGATGACCCGGGTCGCGACGACCCGGTGGAACCAGCTCTCGTTGAGGTCGAACCACGGGCTGTTGAGGACGAGCGCGTCGACGACGGGGTGCTCAGCGGTGCGGTTGCGCGCGTCCGCCCACAGGCTCGTGACGAGGCCTCCGGTCGAGTGCCCGAGCACCACGAGCTCGGTGTGGCCCTCGTCGGTGCGGATGATCTGGGCGGAGCGGTCGAGCTCCTCCGCGTAGTCGGCCAGCTCTGGCACGTAGTTGGGCGTCTGGTGGTCGCGGAGCGAGCGACCATACTTGCGGAGGTCGAGCGCGTAGAAGTCGTAGCCGTGAGCGGCGACCTGCTCCGCGAGGTGGGTCTGGAAGAAGTAGTCGACGAAACCGTGCACGTAGAGCACCGCCCGCCGTGCGCCGGGTGTGCCGGCCCGCCGGACCAGCGTCGCCACGACCTCGCCCTCGGCGTCCGGCTCGAGGTCGAGCGTCCGTGCGACCCAGCCGTCGCCGAGGACGTCGGGGTGCCACCCGTCGCTCTGCGGTCCGCCGCCGTGCGCCTCGTCGGGCTGCTGGTCATCGTTCACGGTGCGTCTCCTCGTCGTGCTGGGCGTGCTGGGCCGGCGGGCTCTCAGGCAGGGGGTTGGTACGGTCCCCACGGCTGCTGTGCTCCGGGGTGTCCAGGCGCACCCGGTCCGCTGGGGTCTCGTGGCCCGCGGCCGCGCACGACGAACCACGCCACGAGGGCACCGATGGCGAGGACGGCCACCGTGGCGGAGATCCACAGGAGCCAGTTGACGCCGTCCTCGTCCGCGTCGCTGTCAGAAGAGTCCTCGTCTGCTGCGGCGACCTCGTCGCTCGCGTCGTCGGCGGGCTCGGTGATCTCTTCCTCAGCGGGCTCGGTCGTCGTGCTGGGGTCGGCGGTCGACGTCGCGGAGGTCGCGGTGAAGTCGAGGTCGTCATCACCCGTGGCGGTCCACTCGATGGTGTGGTCGTCGATGAGCGCACCGTTGTGCTCGAGGACCGTGCCGGGGAAGTCGACGACCATGTTGATGGTGACGGCAGCGCCCTGCTCTTCGGTGAGGCCGGAGCCCTCCACGACGAGGGTCATCGGGTACTGGAAGTCGAAGGTGACCGTCTCGTCGTCCGACTCGAAGAGCCCGGTGCCGAACATCGTCGCCTCGTCGCCGGCGATGCCTGTGCCGACCGCCTCGACGCCGGAGAAGCCGTCGGCGGAGTAGGTGGTGAACGTCCAGTCGTCCGTGCCGGGAGTGCTCTCGAGGGTCGAGACGAGCGTCTCGGCCATCTGGTCCGGGGTGGCGCCGGTCGTCGCGATCTCCGCGTCGTCGCCGAGCATGTAGAAGGTGATGTCGTAGGAGGCGTCGTCCTGCACGACGACCTCGGCGGTGACCTTCCCGCATCCGGTGATCGCAGCGACGACGAGCGCGGCTCCTGCGGCTAGTGCAAGTCGTCTTCTGCTCATGCGGGCGGTTCTCCCTCGGCGCGGTCAGGAGGCGTGCCCTCGTGGGCCTCGCTCTTCCTCGACGAACTGTGCCACGGCCGCGCGGCGACTGTCAGCAGATCGCAGGTGACGGGGGAGTTCTCCCCAGGGCGAACCTGGAGAAAGGCGACACCTTCGCGGTGGAGAACTCGGGTTGAGTGGACTACGCTCAACTTTAGAACCAGTCGCAGCTCACAGAAAGACACATGGAGATTCGATGGACGGAAATCTGACGACCCTCTCCCAGGCCGCCCTCGGCGATGCGATCCAGACGGCCACGGCCGCAGGCAACCCGCAGGTCGAACCACTCCACCTGCTCGCCGCCCTCGTGGCCCAGTCGGAAGGCACCACCCCGGGTCTGCTCGCCGAGATCGGGGCCGATGCCCAGGCGGTGGGGGCCGACGTCCGCCGCGCCCTCGTCGCGCTCCCCACCGTGAGCGGCACAGCGGTCACCAAGCCGACCGTCTCCGCCGCCCTGTCGTCGGTGCTCCAGCGCGCGCGCACCGAGGCTGCCACGCTCGACGACGAGTACCTCTCGACCGAGCACCTCCTCCTCGGCGTCGCCGCAGCCCCGTCGTCCGCTGCCGACATCCTGCGGCGCGCCGGAGTCACGCGCGACGCGCTCGCCACCGCGATCCCCGTCGTCCGCGGCGACAAGCGCGTCACCTCGCCGAACCCCGAGGGCACGTACAAGGCGCTCGCCCAGTACGGCGTCGACCTCACCGAGGCAGCGAGGGACGGCAAGCTCGACCCGGTCATCGGGCGTGACGCAGAGATCCGCAGGGTCGTGCAGGTCCTCTCCCGCCGGACCAAGAACAACCCCGTCCTCATCGGAGAGCCCGGCGTCGGCAAGACGGCCGTCGTCGAAGGGCTCGCCCAGCGGATCGTGGACGGCGACGTCCCCGACTCGCTCAAGGGCAAGCGGCTCATCTCCCTCGACCTCGCAGCGATGGTCGCGGGCGCGAAGTACCGCGGCGACTTCGAAGAGCGGCTCAAGGCCGTCCTCGAAGAGATCAAAGGATCCGACGGCGAGGTCGTCACCTTCATCGACGAGCTGCACACCGTCGTCGGCGCGGGCGGTAGCGGCGACGGATCGATGGATGCCGGGAACATGCTCAAGCCCATGCTCGCGCGCGGCGAGCTGCGGCTCGTCGGAGCGACCACGCTCGACGAGTACCGCGAGCGGATCGAGAAGGACCCCGCCCTCGAGCGTCGGTTCCAGCAGGTCTACGTCGGCGAACCGTCCGTCGAGGACACCATCGCCATCCTGCGCGGACTCACGTCCCGCTACGAGGCCCACCACCGCGTCACCATCTCGGACGCCGCGCTCGTCGCCGCCGCGACGCTCTCCGACCGCTACATCACCGGGCGCCAGCTCCCGGACAAGGCCATCGACCTCGTCGACGAGGCCGCGTCCCGCCTGCGCATGGAGATGGACTCCTCCCCGGTCGAGATCGACACGCTCCGCCGTGCAGTGACACGCCTCGAGATGGAAGAGCTCGCGCTCGACAAGTCCGACGACGACGGGTCGAAGCAGCGCCTCACCGAGCTGCAGGCCACCCTCGCCGACCGCCGCGAAGAGCTCGCCGCGCTCAACGCCCGGTGGGAGTCCGAGAAGGGCGGCTTCAACAGGGTCGGTGAGCTGCGCAAGAAGAAGGACGAGCTCCAGTCCCAGCAGGAGCGAGCCGAACGGGAAGGCGACCTCGAGACCGCCTCGCGCATCCGCTACGGAGACCTCCCCTCGCTCGAGCGCGAGCTCGCCGACGCGGAGCGCGCCGAGCGCGTCGAGGACGCCGAGTCCTCCGCCGAAGGGCGCCCGCCGCGGCTCGTCGGCGACCGGGTCGACGCGGACGAGATCGCCGAGGTCGTCGCCGCCTGGACCGGTATCCCGGCCGGACGGCTCCTGCAGGGCGAGAGCGAAAAGCTCCTCTCCATGGAAGACGCCATCGGGCAGCGGCTCATCGGTCAGAAGACCGCGGTCTCCGTCGTCTCGGACGCAGTCCGGCGCGCCCGAGCAGGAGTGTCCGACCCCGACCGCCCCACGGGCTCGTTCCTCTTTCTCGGCCCGACGGGCGTCGGTAAGACCGAGCTCGCGAAGGCGCTCGCAGACTTCCTCTTCGACGACGAGCACGCCATGGTGCGCATCGACATGTCGGAGTACTCCGAGAAGCACAGCGTCGCGCGGCTCGTCGGTGCCCCTCCCGGGTACGTCGGCTACGAGGAGGGCGGCCAGCTGACGGAGGCCGTCCGCCGTCGGCCGTACTCGGTCCTGCTCCTCGACGAGGTGGAGAAGGCGCACCCGGAGGTCTTCGACATCCTCCTCCAGGTGCTCGACGACGGACGTCTCACGGACGGCCAGGGCCGCACGGTCGACTTCCGCAACGTCATCCTCGTCCTCACGTCGAACCTCGGGGCGCAGTTTCTCGTCGACCCGTTGCTCGACGAGGCGGCGAGGCGGGCCGCCGTCATGTCGACGGTCCGCGAAGCCTTCAAGCCGGAGTTCCTCAACCGGCTCGACGAGGTCGTGCTCTTCGACGCGCTGGGCCTCGACGAGCTGGGTCGGATCGTCGACATCCAGGTCCGGGAGCTGGCAGGCCGGCTGACCGGTCGTCGGATCTCGCTCGAGGTGACGCCGTCGGCGCGCGAGTGGCTCGCGATCGAAGGGTTCGACCCGGCGTACGGTGCCCGCCCGCTGCGTCGCCTCGTCCAGCGCGAGATCGGGGACAAGCTGGCTCGGTCGATCCTCTCGGGCGACGTGATCGACGGCTCCACCGTGGTGGTGGACCGCCCCGCACCTGGGCCCGAGCCCACGGGCGAGGCCGCCCACCTCACGCTCACGGTCGACTGAGCCGACGACCGACGATCGACGACGGGGGCCGCAGGCATCGAGCGCCCAGCGCCCCCGCCGTCAGAACGAGATCCAGCCCGTCCACGTGCCGGCCGTGCTGCGGGTGCGGTAGTAGGCGCCCGACCAGACGCCGGAGTAGTCGACCGCGACCGAGAGCGTGGGGCCCTGGTAGCCGAGGGTGGTGCGGATCCCCGACCCGGAGACGTACTTGTCGATGCGTGCCTGCACGTTGAGGCATCCGGAGCGCGCCTCCACCTTGGTCCACGTCGACGACCTCGATGTCGTGACCGTGCACCCGGCAGCGGCGGCGCTCGATGCTGTCGCGACCGAGGACGCTACGAGGACGACCGTCAGTGCTGCGACCAAGCGTCTGTGCTTCATCTCTTCTCCCCTGCGAGCCGTGTCGAGACACGTCGTCGTGCCTCGAGACGACCGTAGGACCCGGCGCTGGCAGCGATCCTGCGGACACGCCGCACATCGAGAGGTTTGTCACGGTTTGCCGACGGGGATCGTGAGGTAGCCTGGCTGCACAACCACATACCCACGGGAGCTCGTAGCAACGAGCTGAGAGGGTGGCTCACGCGCCACCGACCGTTCGAACCTGTTCGGGTCATGCCGACGTAGGGAGAATGATCGATGAACATCGTCGACGACGCACGCGCGTCCTCAGCACCATCTGCAGAACACCGCACGGTGACCACCGGGCCCATCGCCGGCTCCTCCAAGCACTACGCGGAGGTCCCCGGCGCTCCTGGTCTGACCGTCCCGCTCCGCCGCGTGAACCTCAGCAACGGCGAGCACCTCGACCTCTACGACACGTCGGGCCCGTACACAGACGACTCTCCCGACGCGCCGCCGATCGATCTCCTCGCGGGCCTGCCCCAGCCGCGGCACGCATGGACCCGGCCGGCTCCCGCGGAGGGCGTGAGCACCCAGCTCGCGTGGGCGAAGGCAGGCATCGTCACCGACGAGATGCGGTTCGTCGCCGCCCGCGAGGGCGTGGATGTCGAGCTCGTCCGCTCGGAGGTCGCCCGCGGTCGGGCCGTCATCCCCGCGAACCGGAACCACCCCGAGGTCGAGCCGATGATCATCGGCAAGGCGTTCGCCGTGAAGATCAACGCGAACATCGGCAACTCCGCGGTGACGTCGAGCATCGAGGAAGAGGTCGAGAAGATGGTGTGGGCCGCCCGCTGGGGCGCCGACACCCTCATGGACCTCTCGACCGGCAAGGACATCCACGAGACGCGCGAGTGGATCCTGCGGAACTCGCCCATCCCCGTGGGGACGGTGCCGATCTACCAGGCCCTCGAGAAGGTCAAGGGCGACCCCGCGGCGCTCACCTGGGAGGTCTACCGCGACACCGTCATCGAGCAGTGCGAGCAGGGCGTCGACTATGTGACCGTGCACGCGGGCGTCCTCCTGCGGTACATCCCGCTCACGGCGCAGCGCGTCACCGGGATCGTCTCGCGCGGCGGCGCGATCATGGCGGCGTGGTGCCTCGCGCACCACCGGGAGTCGTTCCTCTACACGCACTTCAGCGAGCTCTGCGACATCCTGCGCAGCTACGACGTGACGTTCTCGCTCGGTGACGGTCTGCGCCCCGGCTCCATCGCGGACGCCAACGACGCGGCCCAGTTCGCGGAGCTCCGGACCCTCGGCGAGCTGACGACGATCGCCAAGTCCCACGGCGTCCAGGTGATGATCGAAGGACCGGGCCACGTGCCCATGCACAAGATCGTCGAGAACGTCCGGCTCGAGGAGGAGCTCTGCGAGGAGGCGCCCTTCTACACGCTCGGCCCGCTCGCCACCGACATCGCACCGGCGTACGACCACATCACGTCGGCCATCGGCGCAGCGATGATCGCGCAGGCCGGCACCGCGATGCTCTGCTACGTCACGCCCAAGGAGCACCTGGGCCTCCCCGACCGGGACGACGTCAAGACGGGCGTCATCACGTACAAGATCGCGGCGCACGCCGCCGACCTCGCCAAGGAGCACCCGCGTGCGCAGGAACGCGACGACGCGCTGTCCCGGGCGCGGTTCGAGTTCCGCTGGCACGACCAGTTCGCGCTGTCCCTCGACCCGGACACCGCGCGGGCCTTCCACGACGAGACGCTCCCGGCGGAACCAGCCAAGACGGCGCACTTCTGCTCGATGTGCGGCCCGAAATTCTGCTCGATGCGGATCTCCGCGGACGTCCGCGCCTATGCGGAGGCGAACGGCCTGACGACGGTCGACGCCATCGAGGCCGGCATGGCCGAGAAGTCGAAGCAGTTCGAGGAGAACGGCTCCCGCGTCTACCTGCCGGTCTCGCCGGCCTGAGCGAGGGCGCGCCCGTCAGTCGAGAAGGCTCGTGTCCAGGGTGTCCGGGACGCTCGCGATGCACAGGCCCTGGCGGTCGCCCTCGCTCCACGAGTCCTCGGTCGGTGCCCACACGCTGAGCGTGATGGCCGAGAGGTCGACGTCGGGCGCGTCGATCGCCCCTGTGGTGCACTTCTCGGCTGTCGCCGAGGTGACCTCGTCGGTGCCCGGGAAGTCGGTGCTGGTCGAGTACTTCCGTGCACCGATCACCTGTGACTGGTGGGCTTCGTCGCACGGCACGACCGTGACGGAGCCCACCGCACCGTCGCTCGGGAGCGACTCGATGCAGTTCCCCACGACAACCTGCTGGGCGTACGCCTCGACGCTCTCGCCGACCTCTGCGTCGAGCAGGTCCACGCTCCGGTCCGCGAAGAACGCCAGGTACGCACCGACCGCGACGACGGCGAGCACGACGACCCCGGAGAGACCGACGAGGAGCGCTCGCGAACGCCGCTCCGGCGCGGGCTGTGCGCCCCACGACGGTCCACCTGCCTGGCCGTCCCATGCGGGTGCGTGGAAGGTCGACGGGTCGTAACCGGGCTGCGACGGAGCACGCGGCACCGTGGCAGGAGGCGTGGGAGAGGGTGTGGGAGACGGCATGGGCGGAGGCGGAACTGGCGGCAGCGCGGCCGCCGGGGCGGGGTGCTCGTCAGACGGTCCGGGTGGGGGTGGGGGTACTGAGCTCACGGTCGCTGCCACCTTTGATCTGAGTCCGTCGTCGATCGGTGTCCGTCGGAGCACGGACCAGCCAGGATGCGTCCAAGACTAGTACCGGGGGCGGGTCACCTGGCGAGCGCGACGTCGTCGTCGGCGATCCGCCCGGTGACGGGTCCGTGCCGGGACGTCGCGAAGCACCAGACCTCGTGGTGGTCGTCGTTCCACACGTCTTCGGGCGGAGCGAGGGCGAACGGCTCGAAGAGGCTGGCGGACGTCGTCGGCAGGGCGGCGAGCGTCGCGACGCACAGGGCGCTGCCTTCGCGTCGCATCGAGCCGAGGCCGGGGTAGGTGCCGTCGGGGCCGAGCTGGACGGGGATCATCGCGACCAGCTCGGCGTCGTGCGGGAGGTCGCACGGCATGACCGTCACCCGAGCCGCACCGAAGGGCGGAAGGTCGAGGCAGTGCCCAGGGTTGACGTCGACGAAGAGGATCTCCACGGGCGCGGCGACGTCTGCGGGATCAGCGTTCGCCTCGCCGCGGTCGCTCAGCTGCACCGCCCACACGACGTACCAGGTCGCGGCGACCCAGGCGGCGGTGACGAGGGCGCCGAGGACGATCCCCGTGAGGGCGAGGGCTCTCCCGCGCTGCGGCACGCCGGCTCGTCGTGCACGGCGGAGCTGGTGGAGGGCGACGGCCCCCAGGACCATGCCGAGCATCCCGCCGACGACCGGCGACGCCACGGGCACGGCGGCGGCCGCGACGGCCAGCCCGTTGCGGGCTCCCGGGCCGGAGGCCGGAGGATGCGCGGGTGCGAAGGGCCCGCTCGGTGGGCTCCCGGGGGGCTGCGGGTATGGCGAGGCGCGGTACTGCGGCCCTGACGAACCCACAGTGGTCATGGGCACACCCTACCGAGGGCGCACGGGTGCACGGCCGTCAGGGATAGAGTCGACCGGGCAGCCAGCGCCCGGCCGGGTGGCGCCCGGTCTACCAGGCACGACGGGAGGTACGAGGGTGTCCAGCAAGCCCGCGCCCGACGGCCGAGCGCCTCGCTCAGGGGGCTACGCGAAGGGTCGCGCCACGCGCGAGGTGATCCTCGACGCAGCCACGGCACTGTTCGGCGAGCTCGGCTACCGGTCGGCGTCGTTGCGTGAGATCGCGGCTCGCGCCGGCGTCTCCCACCCGGGGCTGCTCCACCACTTCCCGACGAAGGAGTCGCTCCTCGCGGCTGTCCTGGCGCACCGCGACGAGGTTGACGGCGCCGCGATCGAGGCGGACCGCGCGACGGGGATGGACTTCTTCGAGGCGCTCGCCCGGGTCGCGGAGCGCAACGCCGCGCGGCCGCGGATCGTCGAGCTGTTCTGCACGCTCTCTGCCGAGGCCACGTCGGCTCAGCACCCTGCGCACGCGTACTTCCGGCGGCGCTACGCCGATCTCGTGAGCGAGCTGACGGGTGAGCTCGAGCAGCGCTCCGCCGCGGGGCGGCTGCGTGCAGGGACGTCGCCCGGCGACGGTGCGCGGACGGTCGTCGCACTGATGGACGGGTTGCAGGTGCAGTGGCTCCTGGAGCGCGAGGGCGAGGGCCCGCAGGTCGACATGGCTGCCGTCCTGCGGGGCTACCTCAGCGTCCTCCTCGGCTGAGCGCTCCCGTCACGCGTGCGCAGCGGCTGCAGCGACGAGACGGTCGAGCGCCTCGCGGTCGAAGAGCATCCCGTCGAACCCGGCGATGACGCGTGCGGGCATGTCGTCGATCATCTGCATCGACGCGTCGTCGAGCGTGAGGGCGCCGTCGGCGTCGGCGCCGCTCGTCTCGGGCCGCGCCAGCTCGGCGCGCATGAGCGGACCACCGACGGGGTGGTCGATCCACTCGGCGAACGTCGAGGAGTGCGTGAGCGTCCCCGCGAGGCTCTCGCCGACGACGTCGATGCTCACGGCGCCACGGAGGTCACGGGAGGACGACCCGACCGAGACGACGAACTCGCCGCCCTCGAGCACCCACCGGTCGAGCGTCGTGTGCCAGTAGGACAGGTCGCGCGCACCGAGCTCGAGCTGCAGCTCCTGAGGCTCGCCCGGCTGCAGGGTCGTCTTGGTGAACGCCTTGAGCTCGCGGACCGGACGCTGGACCTGGGAGCGCGGGTCGCCCACGTAGACCTGGACGACCTCGGCACCGGCGACCGGTCCGGTGTTCGTGACGGTCACGGTGACGTGGACGGTCGCGTCGGTCCCTGTCCCTGAGACCGTGGCGGTCGGGGTCGAGTAGTCGAAGGTCGTGTAGGAGAGCCCGTGGCCGAACGGGTAGGAGACCGCGACGTCCTTGGTGTCGTAGTAGCGGTAGCCGACGAGGGTGCCTTCGCCGTAGCGGACGTGCCCGAGCTCTCCGGGGAACGACCCGAACGCGGGGGTGTCCTCGAGGCGCAGCGGGATGGTCTCGGTGAGCCGTCCCGACGGTGTGCGGGCCCCGAACAGCAGGTCGGCGACGGCGCTGCCACCAGCCTGGCCGCCGAGCCACGCCTCGAGGATCGCGGGTGCGTCCTGCTCCCACCCGGCGACCGTCACCGCGGCCCCGTTGGCGACGACGACCACGATGCGTGGGTTGACCGCGGCCACCGCACGCAGGACGGCGAGCTGCTCGGCGGGGAGGTCGAGGTGCTGACGGTCGAAGCCCTCGGACTCGTAGGAGGCGGGCAGGCCGAGGAAGAGCAGGACCGTCTGCGCGGTGCGTGCGATCTCCACAGCCTCCTCGAGGAGCGCTCGGTCGCGCGCCTCGTCCGGGTCGGCGTCGGTCACGAACGCCGGCGCGAACGGGATGTCCGCGCCGGCGATCGCGCGGACGGCGTCGAGCGGTGCGTCGAGGCGCGTGGGGTGGACCTGCGAGGAGCCGGCGCCCTGGTAGCGGGGGGTGCGGGCGAACTCCCCGAGGACGGCGATGCCGGAGGCGTCGTCGGCGCGCAGGGGCAGGATCGGAGCGTCGGGCTGGTCTGCGACGAGGGACGGGACCGCGTCGTTCTTCAGGAGCACGGCAGCGTCGGCGGCGGCCTCGCGGGCGAGGGCGTGGTGCGCGGCCGCGTCGTAGGTGCTTGTGCTCTGGGCAGCCGGCTGGGCACGCTGCACGAGCGTCAGGAGCCGACGGACGGCCGCGTCGAGGACTGCTTCGTCGAGATCCCCGGCGCGGACGGCTGCGACGACCGCGGCGTCGGTGACGTCCCCCGAGGAGGGCATCTCGAGGTCGAGACCAGCGGCGAGGGCAGTCGCACGGTTGCTCACGGCGCCCCAGTCGGACACGACGACGCCGTCGAAGCCCCACTCGTCGCGCAGCACGTCAGTGAGCAGCCGACGGTTCTCGGACGCGTACGTGCCGTTGATCTTGTTGTAGGAGCACATGACGGTCCAGGGCGCGGCCTGGGTCACGACGCGCTCGAACCCCGCGAGGTAGATCTCGCGGAGCGTGCGCTCGTCGACGTCCGCGGACACGCGCATGCGGTCCGTCTCCTGGTTGTTCACCGCGAAGTGCTTGAGCGAGGTGCCGACTCCTTGGCTCTGGATGCCCTGGACGAGCGCGGCAGCCAGGTCGCCCGAGACGACGGGGTCCTCGGAGAAGTACTCGAAGTTGCGCCCGCACAGGGGGGACCGCTTGATGTTGATGCCGGGGCCGAGCAGGACGGAGACGTCGTTGGCGCGGGTCTCCTTGCCGAGAGCCTCGCCTACACGGTGCAGGAGCCCGGTGTCCCACGTGGAGGCGAGGGCGACCGCTGTGGGGAAGCAGGTGGCGGGGACGCTGTCGCCGATCCCGGGGTTGTCCGCGGAGGCGACCGGCTTGCGCAGCCCGTGGGGTCCGTCGGTGACCATGATCGACGGGACGCCAGCACGCTCGATCGGCGTGGTGGTCCAGAAGTCACGGCCTGAGGTCAGCGATGCCTTCTCCTCGAGGGAGAGCAGGGCGAGAGCTTGCTCGACGTCGAAGACCGCAGCGGGCCCGGTGGCGTCGTCGGTGTGGTCGGAGCTGGGCATGGTGCACTTCCTCGGGTCGTCGAACGAAAGGACGTGGCTGCTCTCGTCCGATCGTAGACCAGATACCTACCGCTTGGTAGGTCTTCAGGTCGTGAGGACCGTGCGGGCCGCGTCCGGCTGTCCGCCGCCCGTCTGCTGGGTGGCCCGCCAGGCTCAGACGGCGATGTCGAGGATGACAGGGACGTGGTCGGACGCGCCCTTGCCCTTGCGCTCGTTCCGGTCGATCTCGACCGCCGTGACCAGGGGCGTCAGTGCCGGGGAGGTGTAGGCGAAGTCGATCCGCATGCCCTGGTTCTTCGGGAACCGGAGCTGCTGGTAGTCCCAGTACGTGTACTTGCGGTCTTCAGGGACGTGCACGCGTGTCACCTCCGTGAAGCCTGCCGTCTCGAACGCAGCGAACGCGTCTCGCTCCGGCTGGCTCACGTGCGTGGAGTCCTTGAACACCTCGAGGTCCCACACGTCGGTGTCCTGCGGGGCCACGTTCCAGTCGCCCACGAGCGCGACCTTGGCTGCAGGGTCCGCGGTCACCCAGCCCTGTGCGTTCTCGCGCAGCGTCGACAACCAGTCGAGCTTGTACGGGTAGTGAGGGTTGTCGAGCGCACGCCCGTTCGGTACGTACAGGCTCCACACCCGCACGCCACCGCACGTCGCGGCGAGGGCGCGCGCCTCGAGAGCCGGCTCCTCACCGAAGTGGGGCTGGTCGGGGAACCCCGTCTCGACGTCCTCGAGCCCTACCCGGCTGATGATCGCCACCCCGTTCCACTGGCTCAGACCGAAGTGCGCGACCTCGTAGCCCGCGGCCTCGAACACCTCGAAGGGGAACTGAGCGTCCTTGCACTTGGTCTCCTGGAGTGCGAGCACGTCCGTCTCGCTCCGTTCGAGGAAGGCCACGGCGCGCTCGGCGCGAGCACGGATCGAGTTGATGTTCCAGGTGGTGAGGCGCATGGCACCCAGGCTAGCCGCAGGGGCTGTCGCCGCGAACGAGGAGCTCGTCGGCCGGCGCCCGCACGCGGTGTCTGAAGGTATGTCATATTTCATTCAATTCCGCAGGTGTAGCAGAAGGTGTGATTTGAAATACCCGCGTTCAATGCATTGTAGGTCGATAGTGCTGCCTTTACCTCCCGTGCGATCAACGCCCGGACGGCATATGCACGACGGTCTTTTGCCCGTAGGGTCTATTACTGCGGTCACAGGGGGCGAGACCGGCCGGCTCGTCGACGATGCTGATCGAGAGTGCATGCAGCCAGTGCTGAGGTGGTGCTGGAAACAATTCAGTGTGCTGACGAGAGGAATTCACATGAAGAGCAACCGGACATCCGATCCCAGCGTCTCCGTCCTCGACGAGATCATCGACCAGAACCTCGAAGACCAGAGCGGAGGCCAGGGCTGGGGCACCACCATCACCAGCCTCGCCTGCTACGGGGTCAGCTGGGTCCTGGGCAACGGGGGCAACTTCTGCACCGTGACGCAGGAGTGCCAGAGCAACTGCTAGGCCTGCTCGACGCCGTGGCCGGTCCCGGGGCTCCCGGCGACCGGTCACGGTCGGGAGGGGACGAACGCTCGAGGAGGCGAAGATGCACACGATCGACGACGTGGCACGCTGGCGGGAGCTCTTCCCAGAGATCGCCGACGACGGCGAGTACGAACAGCTCGTCGAGGACGCGCACGTCCTCTGGCGCGAGCAGGACGACGACCGGGACGACGCCGCACACCCGAGCGATACGCCCCCGAGCGCCACGCACCAGAGCAGTCCAGACGCCACCATGGAGCCGTTGGACACGGAGGTCGTCGCCGACCACGTCCACCTCGGTGCGTACTTTCTCCACGAGGTCGCTCCGCTCGTCGAGACGTTCCGGGCCGAGATCGCTCGCCTCCCGCTCCTGAGCAGCTCCCACGACGTCACCGCCGCCAGCGTCGTCGCGGTCGCGCAGATGTGCGCTGCCCTCGGGGTGCGGACAGTCGTCACGGAGCTGCACCGGCAGCGGGACGAGGGGCTGCTCCACGGGGCGACGTCCGAGGACCGCTACGCCGACTTCCTCCGCCGGATCAGCTCGGACGACGGGCGGGCGGACCTGCGCCTGCGGTACCCGGTGCTCTTCCGGCTGCTGCACGAGCGGACCCAGCGGCACCTCGACTTCGTCCTCGAGGTGCTGTGCCACACCCAAGACCATCTCGGTGCGCTCGCTGAGACGTTCCCGGAGACCGTGGGGGACGGGCTCGTCACGAGCGTCTCGACGAACAGCGGCGACACCCACCGCGACGGCCGGTCCGTCGCGATCCTCACCTTCGGCCCTGGTGCCCGGCTCGTCTACAAGCCACGGTCGATGAAGATCGAGGCAGCGTTCAACACTCTCGTGCACGAGCTCCGTGCCCGTGCCGGCATCGACCTGCTGACCATCCGGACGTACGTCGCGCACGAGTTCGGGTGGGCAGAGTTCGTCGAGCACGCGGAGCACGTCCCCGACCGTCGTCGGTACTACGAGGAGATCGGCGCGCTCACCGGAATCCTCTACCTCCTCAACGGGTGGGACATCCACCACGAGAACCTCCTCACCGTCGACGGGCGCCCTGTCGTGGTCGACCTCGAGACGCTCTTGCGTCCTCAGCTCGTTGTCGACGCGGGGTACGCCGAAGGGTCCGCCGCGCAGGTCGCGGCGGCGCAGCTCGACGCGTCGGTGTGCTCTATCGGGATCCTTCCCATGGTCATCAAGCGGGGGCGCGAGGACGTCGGGATCGACGTCGGCGGGGTGGGGTTCCGGCGCGGTCAGGCGTCGCCGTTCAAGGGCTTCGCCCTCGTCGACGTCGGACGCGACGACATGAGGATCCGCTTCGACGGGCAGGTCGCGGACACGGGCAACGAGAACGCGCAGGACGGCGAGCCGGAGACCGTGATCGCCGACCGCACGTCGATCCAGGCAGGCCTCCGTCGGCTCTTCGACTGGGTGCTCGGCCACAAGGTCGAGGTGTGCGACCTGCTCCGTTCGACGTTCTCCGAGGTCAGGGCCCGGTACGTCCACAACCCCACGATGTTCTACGCCCAGCTGCTCCGGATGGGCACCCACCCGGACTTCATGGTGCGCGACGAAGACCTCTGGGTCCTCATGCACCGGGTAGGGCTGCGTCGGCAAGACCTCGACGACGGGATCGTCCGGTCCGAGGTCCTCGACCTGTGCAACGGTGACGTCCCGTACTTCCAGTACGACGCGGGAGGTCGCCGGCTCGTCGACTCGCGCGACGCACCGACCGGCCCCGGCTTCCGTCGCAGCCCCCTCGAGTCGGTGCTGGAGAAGCTCGACGCGCTGACGGAGCACGACGCCGCGGACCAGGTGCGGCTCGTCGCCATGACGTTCGTCCACCGCCTCCCGCGGTCCAGCGACCCCACCGGCTTCTCCTTCCCCGAGCCGGGGGCCCAGCCGGTCGACGTGCCCCGCGCACGGATGCTCGCCGAGGCCCGACGCCTCGGCGACCGGCTCGAGGAGACCATGGTCGAGAGCTCGTCGGGCATCCAGCCCTCGACGTGGCTCGCCCCGCTCGTCACCACCTCCGACCACAGCCAGTGGGTACCAGGCACGCTCGGCTACGACCTCTACGGGGGGATCCCCGGCATCGGTCTCTATCTCGCCGCGCTCTCGGCAGCCACCGGCGAGGAGCGCACGGCCACAGCCGCGCACAGCGTGCTCGGCAGGCTCTCGCAGCAGCTGCGGCCGGGTGTCATGGACAGCTCGGCGATCACCCTCGGCGGGATGACCGGTCTTGCCGGAGCATTCCACGCGACCGCGGTCGGCGGCCGGTTGCTCGCAGCGCAGGACGTCGTCGACGCCACGTACGACGCGCTGCCGCTGCTCGTCGACGCCATCGACCGAGACCCGAGCTTCGACTTCATCGCCGGAGCGACCGGTGCGCTGGCGACCTGCCTGAGCCTCTCCCGCTCCGCGGACACGACCGCGCAGCGCGACACGTCTGTGGAGCACGCGGTCCGTGCCTACGAGCGGATCGCGCAGGCGAGCCCGCACGTCCTCGGCAGGGGCGTTCCTGAGGCCGGGATCTACAGCGGCTTCGGGCACGGGCTCGCGGGCATGGTGCCGTTCGTCGCGGAGCTCGGTGCGCTCACGGGAGACCGACGGGTGCAGGCCACCGCCGCAGGTCTCCTCGAACAGCTGCTGAGCATGCGCGACCCGCACGACGGGAGATGGCACCGGAGCTCGGTCTCCGACGCGCAGTCCTTCGCCTGGTGCCACGGCTCCACCGGGATCCTCCTCGGGCTCCTCCTGGCTGAGCCCCACCTCGACGAGGGCGCCCTCGACGGTGCCGTCGTCCGCGAGCTCGTGGCCACCACCGTAGAGCGCTCGTTCGGCCACAACGTCACGTACTGCCACGGCGACCTCGCCAACCTCGAGGTGCTCGGTCTCGCAGCCGAGCGGCTGGGGGACCGCGACCTCGCGGCTCGCGTGACGGCTGGCTTCGTCGACCTGTTCGACTTTGTGCTCGAACGCTACGACGAGACGTCGCCGAGCAAGTATGCGGCGAGC
The DNA here is from genome assembly GCF_002564005.1 of Sanguibacter antarcticus. Lineage (NCBI taxonomy): Bacteria > Bacillati > Actinomycetota > Actinomycetes > Micrococcales > Sanguibacteraceae > Sanguibacter > Sanguibacter antarcticus. The sequence goes on from NZ_PDJG01000001.1 coordinate 3,197,100, forward strand.
AACAGCCTCATGGTGGGGACGTCAGGGATCGGGTACGCGATCCTGCGGCATGTGTCGCCTGTGCCACCGCCGTCCGTGCTGTGGCTGGAATAGGACGCGGAAAATTACCCGCTATTCACTTTCATCGTGCGGGCCGGTCCTCGGGTATTCGCCGAACGCCATGACATTCTTCGAGGAAAGGCCAGAGAATGACGAGAATCTCGAACGAGCGGGGTGAACCGTGATCTCGCGTCTGCGTCCGACGATCCAGATCACGCCGACCGAGTGCGGGCTGTGCTGTGCGTCGATGATCCTCACGCACCATCGCAGCAAGGAGTCCCTCGTCTCGTTGCGCACAGAGTTCGACGTCGGGCGCGACGGGCTGTCCGTCCGCGACATCCGTCGTGTCCTCGAGTCGAGGGGGCTCGCAGTCACGACCTTCCGCGCGAACCTCGCCGGGCTGCGGGACGTCCGGCTGCCCGTGATCGCGTTCTGGCGCAACAGCCACTTCGTCGTGGTGGAGCGCATCGTCCGAGGCACGGTCACGGTGCTCGACCCTGCACGAGGCCGTGTGGTGCTCTCCGCCCAGGAGTTCGAGGCCGACTTCGCTGGGATCATCATCCTCGCGACGCCCACAGCCGACTTCCAGCCGGACCTCCACCGGGAGCCGTGGGTCTGGCGCGAGTTCCTCGCACACATGAAGCACGCGAAGGCTCCCCTCGTCGGGGTGGCCGTCTTCTCCCTCATCACCTACGGCGTGAGCCTCGCGGTGCCGATGATCACGCAGCGCCTCGTCGACGGCTTCGTCGCCGACGGGGACGTGGGGCTCTCGACGCTCACGAAGACGCTCGCGGTCGTCGCTGCGGTCACCTTCTTCGGCGTCGTGCAGGCACAGGTCGTCTTCGTCACGCGGCTCACGGTCGTGTTCGGCCGCACGCTCATGGGCACCACCTTCAAGCACCTGCTGACGCTGCCCTACAGGTACTTCGGCACGCGGAGCCCCGGTGAGCTCATCTATCGCCTCGCGAGCGTCAGCTCGCTCCGTGACCTCCTGGCGACCCAGGTGATCGCCGGGGTGCTCGACGCCGGCATGATCGTCGTCGTCTTCGCCTACATGGCGTCGAAGTCGGTGCAGCTCGCGCTCGTCGCTCTCGGGTTCTTCCTGCTCATCTCTGTCGTCCTCGTCGTCACGCGCACGCCGATCCTCAACGCGCTCAACGCCGAGATGACCGAGTTCAGCAAGACCCAGGGCCTGCAGATCGAAGCCGTCTCGTCGATCGCGTCGCTGCGCGTCGCCGGCGTCGAGGACGAGTTCTTCCAGGACTGGTCGACGACGTACGAGCGGGGGCTCGCACGGATGCGCGAACGCTCCGTCCTCCAGGGGTGGGTCAACTCGTTCGTCGGGGTGGCCCGGACAGGTGCACCGCTCGTCATCCTGCTCCTCGGCCTCATGATGGCCGCATCCGGAACCCTGAGCCTGGGGGAGGCCGTCGCGTTCCAGGCGTTGTCGACGAGCTTCTTCGCGCTCTCCACGTCGATCTTCGCGGCGTTCTCCCAGTACCTCGTCGCCACCTCGTACCTCGAACGTCTCGTCGACATCACGCGCGCAGAGCCCGAGGCCTGGCCCGAGGACGGGTTCACGGGCGAGGTCCAGGGCCGCATCGAGGTCCGCGACCTGCGCTTCCGCTTCACGGACAACAGCGCGGACGTCCTCCAGGGCATCTCCTTCGACGCAGCCCCGGGGCAGAAGATCGCCATCGTCGGCACCTCGGGCTCCGGGAAGACGACCCTCGGCCAGGTCTTGTCCGGTCTCCAACGCCCCACGGGCGGGTCCGTCACCTACGACGGCCGCCCGATCACGGAGTTCGACCGCCGGGCGTTCTACTCGATGATCGGCGTCGTGCCGCAGGAGATCGACCTGCAGAACAAGTCGATCAGAGACAACATCACCATGGGCGGCGCGGTGCACGACCCGGCGCGCGTGGTCCAGGCCGCGGAGGCCGCCCAGATCCACCACGAGATCCTCCAGATGCCCATGGGCTACGACACCCGGATCAGCGAGATGGGAGCCAACATCTCGGGCGGGCAGCGCCAGCGGATCGCACTGGCCCGCGCCATCTACAAGAACCCCAAGATCCTCCTGCTCGACGAGGCGACGAGCTCCCTCGACGTCCTCAACGAGACGAGGATCGCGGAGCACCTCAGGCGGGTCGAGTGCACCCGGATCGTCATCGCCCACCGGATGTCCACCATCGTCGACGCGGACCGGATCCTCGTCATGCAGGCGGGACGGATCATGCAGGCGGGCACGCACGAGGAGCTCTTCGCCACCGAGGGCCACTACCGAGACCTCTTCATGACCCAGCAGGACGCGCTGGACCTCGTGGGGCTCGGACCGGTGGCTCAGACCATCCCGTCGTCGTAGCGCACCAGCAGATCGGTAGGGTGGCATCATGGCAACTGCACTGATCACCGGCGCGAGCGCCGGCCTAGGACTCGAATTCGCCTGGCAGCTCGCAACAGCGCGCCACGACCTCGTGCTCGTCGCGCGCGACGAACAACGGCTGCAGAGCATCGCCCGCCAGCTGCGCGCGGCCGCCGGGGTCACCGTCGAGGTCCTGCCCGCCGACCTGGCCGACCGCGAGCAGACGGAGCGCGTCGCCGAGCGGCTACGGACCACCGAGAACCCCGTGAGCCTCCTCGTCAACAACGCCGGCTACGCCGTCCACGAGCACTTCACGACCGGCGACATCCACAAACAGGAGACGTCCCTCGACGTTCTCGTCCGCGCCGTCATGGTGCTCAGCCGTGCCTGCCTCGACCAGATGCTCCCTCGCGAGCGCGGAGCCATCCTCAACGTCTCGTCCGTCGCGGCCCTCACCGCGTCCGGCACCTATTCCGCCCACAAGGCGTGGGTCCGGGCGTTCACCGAAGGTCTCGCCGTCGACCTCAAGGGCACCGGCGTCACCGCGACCGCCCTGTGCCCGGGGTTCGTCCACACCGAGTTCCACGACCGCGCCGGCATCGACTACTCCGGGTTCCCCGAGATCGCCTGGCTCAATGCTGCCGACGTCGTGACCGCAGCGCTCGCCGACGTGCGCCGAGGTGCCGTCATCTCCACCCCGAGCCTGCGCTACCGCGCCGCCTCCGGCCTGCTCCGCGTCCTGCCGCGCTCTGCCGTGCGAGCACTCCAGGCGTCCGGGGGAGCGGGCGGGACCGCGCGCTCGGCCTAGCGCCCGCTAGCCTGAGGGCGTGACCGAGACACCTGGCGCCGACGCCCCCTCCTTCCTCTCCCCGACCCCGCGCGAGCAGCTCCGCGACCTCATCGCGGAGCTCGCCGTCGTCCACGGAAAAGTGACGCTCTCCTCTGGCCGTGAGGCCGACTACTACGTGGACCTCCGACGCGTCACCCTCCACCACCGGGCCGCCCCGCTCATCGGGCACGTCCTGCTCGACGCGCTCGAAGAAGCCGGGCTCGGCACTGCGGAGATCGACGCGGTCGGCGGGCTCACGCTCGGTGCCGACCCCATCGCGACCGCGCTCCTGCACGCGGCAGCCTCGCGTGGTCAGGACCTCGACGCGTTCGTCGTGCGCAAGGCTGCCAAGGCGCACGGCATGCAGCGCCAGATCGAGGGGCCCGACATCGCGGGGCGTCGCGTCGTCGTCGTCGAGGACACCACGACGACCGGCGGTTCGCCGATCGCGGCCATCGAGGCAGCGCGCGCGGCAGGCGCAGAGGTCGTCGGGGTAGCGACGATCGTCGACCGTGCGACCGGTGCTCGCGAGAAGATCGAGGCCTACGGCGTGCCCTACCTCTCCTTGTTCGGCCTCGCGGACCTCGGCCTCTCCTGACCGGACGGCGCTGCTGGCTGCGCCAGCAGCGCACGTCACCGGGTGCGCGTCTGCTGCTCCACCCCCGATGGGCAGTTGTCCCCATCGCCAGAAAATTCACCCGACCATACGCTCCGTCCTATGACGACGAGCGTTGAGATCACACGATGGCCTGTAGCCCAGAGCTCGGCCAGCTCCCGTTTCCTTGCTCACGATCCGGGCAACCCGACCTCCTCCCAGGCAGCGCAGTACTTCCAGTCGGTCCGCTCCGTGCGCCCTGACTCCGGGTCTGGCGCTGGGCACGACCGGTACGCCGTGCCCGCCGGTCGGGTCTGGGCACGATTCTCGGTCCAGGCAGCGGTCGCGTTCGGCCTGGGCGTCCTGTGCACGGGGGCCGTCGCCGTGGCGGCGCTCAGCGCCTGACCTGCAGAGAGCCACCGGTTCAGCCCTCGCGGGGGACTGCTCCCCATGGTTCGCTGCGGCTCTCGGGCCTACGCTCCTGGTCATGACCTATGGCGTGGACCCCAGCTCCGGAACCGATCTCACCAAGCAACCGCCCACCTCTGGGCAGCCTGGCCCAGAAGCGTACGGACAGCCCGGTGGCCCGGAAGCGTACGGACAGCCGGCACCGCAGGTGTACGGACAGCCCGGCCCGCAGGCCTACGGACAGCCTGCGCCGCAGGCGTACGGTGCGCAGCCGCCCCAGCAGACAGGTGACATCGAGGTTCGCCCCTCGAGTGCGCAGTACCGCGGCTTCCTCACCAAGACACCGATCGTCTTCATCGTCCTCGTGGTGTTCTTGTATCTCCGAGCGGGTATCGCAGGCTTGATCATCACCGTCGTCGTCGGGGCCCTGTCTCTCGGCGGGGTCTTCTTCTACCTGAGCTGTGCGCGGGTCCGCATGGATGCGCTGACCGTCTCGATCCGTGGCCTCGTCCGGACGACGACCTTCGCCCGCGCTGATCTCGGGGCGGTCGTGCTGACTCCCTACCAGGTGAGCGCGAGCGACGGCCGGGTGCAGCTCACGCTCTTCGCTCTCGACCGCCAGGGCCGCCGTGTCCTGCGTCTGGGCAGCGCGCTCTGGAACCCGGCCGACCTCGAAGGGCTGGCCTACGCGATGGGTCCGGTGCCCGTCGTCTATCAGGAGGTTCTCACCCCGAAGCTGCTCACGCAGCGTCACCCAGGGTCGGTCTCGTGGGTCGAGCGCCACCCGTTCGGCTTCGCGGGGATCATCGTGCTCGCGGTCATCGCAGCGGTCGTGCTCGCGGCCGTGGTCACGGTGGTGCTGGTCCCCTGAACGAACGGCGCTCCAGCCTGAGCGTCAGATACGTTCGACGAGGTCCGCGATCGAGTTGACGACGGTGCTCGGGCGGAACGGGAAGCTGTCGACGTCCTTGACCTTCGTCGACCCGGTGAGCACGAGGAACGTGTGGAGGCCCGCTTCGATGCCGGCGACGATGTCCGTGTCCATACGGTCGCCGATCATCGCGGTCGACTCGGAGTGGGCGTCGATGCGGTTGAGCGCCGACCGGAACATCATCGGGTTGGGCTTGCCGACGAAGTACGGCTCGCGGTTCGTCGCGCGGGTGATCATCGCGGCGACAGCGCCCGTGGCGGGGAGGGGGCCCTCGGCGCTCGGCCCGGTCGGGTCCGGGTTGGTACAGATGAACTTGGCGCCGCCGAGGATGAGACGGACGGCCTTCGTGATGGCTTCGAACGAGTACGTGCGCGTCTCGCCGAGGACCACGTAGTCGGGGTCGGACTCGGTGAGCGTGTAGCCCGCCTGGTAGAGCGCGGTCGTGAGGCCCGCCTCGCCGATGGCGTAGGCGCTGCCACCGGGGATCTGGTCCGAGAGGAACTGGGACGTCGCGAGCGCCGACGTCCAGATGGACTCTTCAGGAACCTCGATCCCTGATGCGGCGAGCCGTGCCCGCAGGTCACGTGCGGTGAAGATCGAGTTGTTCGTGAGGATGAGGAAGGGGCGGCCCTTGTCCCGGAGCGTCGTGATGAACTCTGACGCGCCCGGGATGGCCTTGCCCTCGTGGACGAGGACCCCGTCCATGTCCGTGAGCCACGACTCGATCGCGCGAGTCATCGCTGCGCCTCGTCTCCGGGGTGACCTGGGCGAGGAGCCTCGCCGATCGGAGCGACGGCCACCTTCTCCTCTGCTGCGGGCAGGACGGCGGCTTCCTTGCGCTTGGCGAGCCATCCGCGGCCGACCTCGAGGATCACCGGGATGACGGAGACGAACACGATGAGGACGAGGATCGCCTCGATGTTGTCGTGCACGAAGGTGATCTGCCCGAGGAAGTAGCCGAGCAGCGTGATCCCGACGCCCCAGAGGAGGGCGCCGATGACGTTGAAGCTGACGAAGTGCCGGTACGGCATCTTCCCGACGCCTGCAGCGACGGGGGCGTACGTCCGCACGAAGGGCACGAAGCGCGCGAGGATGATGCTGCGGCCGCCGTACTTGACGAAGAACGCGTTCGTCTGGGTGATGTACTCCTGCTTGAAGAAGCGAGAATCTGGCTTGTTGAAGATCTTCGGTCCGACCCTGCGGCCGATGAAGTACGCGACCTGGTCGCCGGCGAACGCCGCGACGAAGAGGAGCGCGCACAGGAGCCACAGGGGGAAGTCGAGCTCGTCGCGTGCGACGAGCATGCCCGCGGTGAACAGCAGCGAGTCCCCTGGCAGGAAGGGGAAGAGCAGCCCTGTCTCGATGAAGACGACGACCGCGATGCCGATGAGGGCGTACGTGCCGAACGACGAGATGAGGCTGTCAGCATTGAGCCAGCTGGGGCCGAGGGCCACCACCTGGTCGCTCGCGGTCACGAAGAGGTCAACTGTAGTCACCCGCCAAGGGTACGGGGTGGGGCTGCCCAGGGGTGTCGAGAGCGCGCGTGAGATGTGAACATTCTGGTGCAGAGAGGGACCGCAGAGCGGGAGAATGAACCACATGACCCAGCCACCAGACCCGACGCCCTCCACCACGACGGCGGAGACCGTCGGCGTCGGGCCGTGGCCGGGCGGGCCCGAGGCGTGGCCGCGCACCGGGAGCGGCGACCTCGACCCCGACTACGACCCCGAGCTGCTCACGGAGGGCGACCGCCGCAACGTCGTCGACGGGTACCGGTACCTAACGATGGACGCGATCGTCGCGGACCTCGACCGTCGCAGGCACCCGCTCCACGTCGCGATCGAGAACTGGGGGCACGACCTCAACATCGGCTCCGTCGTGCGGACGGCGAACGCGTTCGCGGCGAAGGAGATCCACATCGTCGGGCGCCGTCGGTGGAACCGCCGGGGTGCGATGGTCACCGACCGCTACCAGCACGTGCGCAACCACCCGGACGTCGCTGCGTTCCTCGACTGGGCCGGGAGCGCCGGCGTCCCTGTCATCGGCATCGACAACGTGCCCGGGTCCGTCCCGCTCGAGGGCTATGCCTTCCCTCGCGAGTGCGCGCTGCTCTTCGGCCAGGAGAGCACCGGGCTCACCGAGGAAGCACGGGCCGCCAGCCGGGACATCCTCCACATCACCCAGTTCGGGTCGACGCGCTCGATCAACGCCGGGGCCGCAGCGGCGATCGCGATGCACGCATGGGTGCAGCAGCACGCGACGATCCCGGAGGTCCGGTAGCCCTGTCGTGCACGACACCAGGATCGTCGACTCACCCACGGGTCGAACGGCCCACACGCACCGCCTAGGTTTCGTGCAAAACTTGATGCGAAAGTCCCACTGACGTCCCTCTCTCACAGGAGTTTTTGATGGCGATCGCAACCCCCGAGGTCTACACCGAGATGATCGACCGCGCGCGCGCAGGCAAGTTTGCCTACCCCGCCGTGAACATCACGTCGTCGTCGACCATCACCGCCGCTCTCCAGGGCTTTGCTGAGGCCGAGAGCGACGGCATCATCCAGGTATCCGTCGGTGGCGCGGAGTACGCGTCCGGCTCGACGGTCAAGAACCGCGTCGCCGGTTCGCTCGCCCTCGCTGCGTACGCGCACGAGGTCGCGAAGGGCTACGGCATCACCGTCGCGATCCACACGGACCACTGCGCCAAGCAGAACCTCGACTCCTGGGTCCGCCCGCTCCTCGCCCTCGAGACCGAGCAGGTCAAGGCCGGCAAGCTCCCGACGTTCCAGTCCCACATGTGGGACGGCTCGACCGTGCCGCTCGAGGAGAACCTCCTCATCGCCGAAGAGCTCCTCGAGCTCTCGGTCGCAGCCCACACCATCCTCGAGATCGAGGTGGGCGTCGTCGGCGGCGAGGAAGACGGCCACGAGGCCGAGATCAACGAGAAGCTCTACACGACCGTCGAAGACGGCCTCGCGACCGTTCGCGCGCTCGGCACCGGCGAGAAGGGCCGCTACCTCACGGCTCTGACGTTCGGCAACGTGCACGGCGTCTACAAGCCCGGTGCCGTCAAGCTGCGCCCGGCCCTCCTCAAGGAGATCCAGGACGGCGTCGGTTCGGTCCTGGGCAAGGAGAACCCGTTCGACCTCGTCTTCCACGGCGGGTCCGGCTCCACCGCTGAGGAGATCGCTGAGGCGGTCGACAACGGCGTCATCAAGATGAACGTCGACACCGACGCCCAGTACGCGTACACGCGTCCGGTCGCCGGCCACATGCTCGCGAACTACGACGGCGTCCTCAAGATCGACGGCGAGGTCGGCAACAAGAAGATGTACGACCCCCGCGCCTGGGGCAAGGCCGCTGAGGCCGGCATGGCCCAGCGCGTCGTCGAGGCTGCGCAGCAGCTGCGGTCCGCTGGTCACTCCATCGGCTGACACGCACGCACGACGAAGGCCCCGGCGATCTCGCCGGGGCCTTCGTCTGTGCTCAGGACGGTGTGCTGCAGGTGCGTCCGCCCGGTGCGGGCGGGGTCAGCCGATCTCCGGGGTGGACGGCGCCCCGGTGCGTGCGGGCTCGAGGTCCGCGTCGAAGGTGGCTGCGGGGTCCGTGGGCTCGCTGTCTGCGTCGTCGTCGATCTGGAGAAGCTCGCCGATAGAGGTGACCTCGAGGAGGAACCGCACGGTCGGCGGGGTGCGGAGCATCCGTACCGGCCTGTCGCTGATCGCGGTGAGCCGGGCGAGGAACGCCACGCCGGTGGAGTCCATGAACGTCACGTGGTGCGCGTCGATCTCGACGGGCAGCCCAGCTTCTTGGACGTCCTGCGTGGCCTGGTGCAGGTCCGCGACGATGTCCGCGTCGATCTCGCCGGAGAGCAGGATGCGCGAGTGGGTGGCGCCCACGATCACGTGGACGGCTCCAGGTTCGCTCGCCCCGAGGCTCGCCAAGGGGGTGTCCACACGTGCCGCTTCGCCTGATGACTCAGGAGGCCTACCAGCGGTAGGGGTGTTAGCGTCGCCCACGAAAGCTCCCTTCGACAGATGATCATTGTGTCGTGGTGCGGGGACGTTGACTAGTGCGCCGTCTACCCCCGACGAGCTATCACCGGTGCGATGGCTCTCTGAGAGAGTAGTACCCCTGGAAGTTCCACTACGAACTGGAGGACGTGGGTGAGATCGTCGACGTCGGGCGTGGGGCGCGAGCACGGTGCCCTGGAGCCGGTCACGGATGCGTCGTTGTCTGGTCTGCGGGACCGTGCGATGGAGTCTGCAAGCCTTCCGGCCGTCCTGCTCGCTGTCGACCACGACCGGGCAGTGATCGTCTGGGCCAACACGGCTCTCGCGCGCCTGACCGGCCTGGACGCTGACGCGATCGTCGGCGAGCCGTTGACGGTCCTCGACCCGCCAGGTGCCGTCCCGGTCGACCGTGCAGCCCTCGAGGAGCGCCTGGCGCTGGAGGGCTCCGTGACCTGGCGGTCCCCAGGGACACGGGCTGACGGGACCTCGCTGTGGCTCGAGTACACGATGTCTGTCGTCCCGTCCGCCGACGGGGTCGCGAACGGTGACGCCTGCCCCGGATCGCAGGACGCCGACCACGTGACCCACCGGTCGTGCTTCGTCGCCGATGTCACGCGTCAGGTCCGCGAGTGTGAGGAGCAGCGACGCTCGTTCGCTGTCGAGCACGATGCCCGCACGACGCTCGACACGATCTCCCTCGTCTCCGACCTCCTGACCGATCTCGACTACCCGCAGGTCCTGCGCGAGATCGCGACGATCCTCGAGCGTGGCGTCGTCGGCTGGGCGGGGTTCTTCCTCGACGACGGTGGGCTGCGCTTCGCCGAGGGCATCAACGCGCACTCGGTGACCACCCGTGGCGCCCACCGGATCGCACGCGAGACCGGCGTGGAGATGGACGCGCTGGGCGACGCCCGCGCACCGGGCGCGAGCACGTCCCTCGAGCACGCCGCCACCACCTTCATCGACCCGCTGCGTGACCTCCTCGACGGCCTCATCACCGGACCCATCAGCTTTCAGCTGCGCACCGACTACCCCGTGGGGACCGTCGCGCGCTGGTTGGCACGCTCCGTGCGAGACAAGATGGACGTCGCGCACGACGCGGGCGAGACCGAGCCGTTCGTCGTCGTCAGCGCTGTGTCCGGTCGACGTCGGGTGCTCGGGATCCTCGTGACGAGCCAGCAGGACCAATCGAGCGCGGGGCTGGACGGGGCCACGACGACGCTCCTCGACCTCGTCTCGCGCCGGGTGGGCATGGCGATCGACAACGTGCGGCTCTACGCTCGCGAGCACCAGCTCGCCGAGACCCTCCAGCGCGCCATGCTCCCGGAGCAGGTCGAGATCCCGGGCCTGGACGTGTGGACGTTCTACGCCCCGACGTCCGAGCACGCGCAGGTCGGCGGCGACTGGTACGACGTCCTGCAGATCAACGACGGGGTCGCCGGCCTCGTCATCGGTGACGTCGTGGGTCACGACATCGAGGCCGCTGCCGCCATGGGCCAGCTGCGGTCCGTCGTGCGGTCGTACGCGTTCGAGCTCACCTCGCCCGGGACGGTCCTCGAGCGGGTCGACCAGCTGCTCGTCGGCATGCGGATCCCGCGCTCGGCGAGCCTCGTGTACGCGACGTTGCGCCAGGCTGACGAGTCCAGCTGGGAGATCCAGTACTCGCGAGCGGGGCACCTCCCGCCCCTGCTCGTCCGTGACGGCCAGGTCCACCAGCTGAGCGGAGCCGGGGGCGCTCTCATCGGGTTCGGCTCACGGTCGCGTGCGACGGCGACGGAGACGCTGGTGCCGGGCGACGCGCTGATCTTCTACACGGACGGGCTCATCGAGCGTCGCGACCGTTCCTTGCGCGACGGGCTGGCGGCGCTCGTCGAGGCCTCGGAGCGGGTGACCGCGATGGATGCCGCAGGGATCGGCGAGGAGCTCCTCGCGCGGCTGGCCGACGCGCCGGAGGACGACGTCGCCGTCGTCGTCGTGCGCGTCCCTGATCCTGGAGCAGACACCTCGGCGTCGACGTTGAGCCCTCGGTCTCGCCGGTGGTTGCTCCCGAGCGAGCCGGCGTCGATCGGCCGGGCTCGCCACGCGGTCCTGCGCACGTGCCAGGTGTGGGAGATCCGCGACGTCGCGAATGCCGAGCTCGTGGTGTCCGAGCTCGTCGCGAACGCCGTGCTGCACGGGTGGGGGCACATCGCGCTGCGGTTGTTCGACACCGGAGACGGTCTGCGCATCGAGGTCGAAGACTCCAACCCGTCACCACCCGTCACGACCGACGGGCACGCCAACCGCATGGGCGGCTACGGCATGCAGATCGTCGAGCGCCTCGCGGACTGGGGGTGGCGGCCGAGCGGCACGGGCAAGCTCGTCTGGGCGAAGGTGCGGGAGAGCGGCGCACGGTCGGCGCGGTCGCGCACCTAGCGGTCGCGCACCTAGCGGTCGCGCACCTAGCGGTCGCGCACCTGGCGGGAGCAGCGGGTCTTGCGTGGTCCGTCGACGCGCGGGTTCCGTCGACCTGGACGCTGGGCTAGACGCTGGGGACGAGCGGCACGCCCGTCGCTGGTGTGACCGGGTTGCACTCGTGCTCTGGGTCGATGCGGAAGAGGTCCAGCGCACCGCACACCTCGAGGACGAAGAGGTCACGGTCGTCGCACCCGCGCAGGACGGTGGCGCCGCCGCGCTTGCGGCCGGCGTCGGCGAGCGAGATGAGGAACGCAGCCCCGGTCGAGTCCATGAACGTCACCCGGCACATGTCGATGACGAGGAGCTGACGGCGGAGCCCGACGACGCGTGCGGTGAGCTCAGGGAACTGGTCACGTTCGGCGAGGTCGAGATCACCTGCGATGACGAGCGTTGTCGTCGCGGGCGATGTAGCGATCTCGATCATGGGTCGACTCTAGCCACGCGGCCGCACGCGTGCACAACTGCGCGGGGCAGAATGGGGAGCATGAGCCACGAAGCGAGCCCCGCCACGCCCACCCCGCCGCGCCCGACGGTCAACCTGCTCGACGGCCCGCCGCCTACACGCCTCGGCGCCGACCACCCTGACGTCGCCGCCCGCGCCGAGGTCGAGGGCGGACGCGCTGTCGCCCTCGTCGCACGCGACTACCCGGCGTCGTCCTACGTCTGGGCGCTGCTCGCCGAGGGCGCCCTCGACCGCGGCGACGAGGTCACGGCCTACGCGTTCGCGCGGACCGGGTACCACCGCGGGCTCGACTCCCTGCGCAAGGCCGGCTGGCGCGGCCACGGGCCTGTGCCGGCCGACCACCAGGCCAACCAGGGCTTCCTCCGGGCGCTCCTCGCGCTCGCCGAGTCGGCCGAGCAGATCGGCGAGACCGAGGAGGCGACGCGCTGCACGACGTTCCTTCTCGACGCCGGGACGTCCCCGGACGAGGTCGCGTCGCTGCGTTGAGAGCCGACAACCGGTAAACTCGTCGGGGACATCGGGTTCACTGCCGCCCGGAGGCCCGGAGCGCCCCGCGATGTCGACGCGGGCTGCCGCCCCAGACAGGCAGCTTGAAAGTGGGGATCCATGCCAGCCGTGGTAGTCGTCGGCGCCCAGTGGGGCGACGAAGGCAAGGGCAAGGCGACCGATCAGCTCGGGTCGCGCGTCGACTACGTCGTGAAGTTCAACGGCGGGAACAACGCGGGACACACCGTGGTCGTCGGCGGTGAGAAGTATGCGCTCCATCTCCTGCCCTCCGGGATCCTCTCTCCAGGCGTCACGCCGGTCATCGGCAACGGTGTCGTCGTCGACATCGAGGTCCTCTACGAGGAGCTCGACGCGCTCATCGAGCGCGGTGTCGACGTCTCGCGTCTTCTCGTCTCCGGCAGCGCGCACGTCATCGCGCCGTACAACCGGACGATGGACAAGATCACCGAGCGGTTCCTCGGCAAGCGGCGCATCGGCACGACGGGCCGCGGCATCGGTCCGACGTACGCCGACAAGATCAGCCGGACGGGCATCCGTGTGTGGGACCTGTTCGACGAGAAGATCCTGCGCGCCAAGGTCGAGGGGGCGCTCGACCAGAAGAACCACCTCCTCGTGAAGGTGTTCAACCGCCGGGCCATCACGGTCGACGAGACGGTCGAGGAGCTGCTCCAGTACACGGAGCGCCTGCGCCCGATGGTCGCGGACACCGCGCTCGTCCTCAACCAGGCGCTGGACGCGGGCAAGACGGTCCTCTTCGAGGGCGGCCAGGCGACGATGCTCGACGTCGACCACGGCACCTACCCCTTCGTGACGTCGTCGAACGCGACGGCCGGCGGGGTCTGCACCGGCTCGGGTGTCGGGCCGACGCGCATCGACCGTGTGGTCGGCGTCATCAAGGCGTACACGACCCGTGTCGGCGAGGGGCCGTTCCCCACCGAGCTCTTCGACGAGTCGGGCGAGTTCCTGCGCGCGACCGGTCACGAGTTCGGTGTCACCACGGGCCGTCCGCGTCGGTGCGGCTGGTACGACGCGGTCGTCGCGCGGTACTCGAGCCGGATCAACGGCCTCACCGACTTCGTCCTCACGAAGCTCGACGTGCTCACCGGCCTCGAGAAGATCCCGGTGTGCGTGGCGTACGACGTCGACGGCGTGCGGTTCGACGAGATGCCCACGGACCAGAGCGCGTTCCACCACGCGAAGCCGATCTACGAAGAGCTCGACGGCTGGACCGAGGACATCACGGGAGCGCGCACGTTCGAGGACCTTCCGGTCAACGCGCAGAAGTACGTCCTCGCGCTCGAAGAGATGTCTGGCACCCGGATGTCCTCCATCGGCGTCGGACCAGACCGCGAGGCGACGATCCAGCGCTTCGACCTCATCGACTGAGGTTCGTCGCAGGCGCCGCGGGACCCCGCGGCGCCGCACGGCGTCCCCTTGTGGACGTCGGCCCCGGGACGCGTCCTCGCCGATAGACTCGCGTCCGTGAAGATCCTCGTCATCGGTTCTGGTGCCCGTGAGCACGCCATCGTCCATTCGCTCGCGCAGGAGACGGCTGACGGGGGAGGGCACGAGCTGCACGCCGCCCCCGGAAACCCAGGGATCGGCGCCCTCGCGACCCTGCACCCTGTCGACGCGCTCGACAACGTCGCCGTGACCGAGCTCGCGCAGAGCGTGGGCGCCGAGCTCGTGATCATCGGGCCCGAGGCGCCCCTGGTCGCCGGCGTCGCGAACGCGGTGCGGTCGGCGGGCATCCCGGTGTTCGGCCCGAGCGCCGACGCCGCCCGGCTCGAGGGCTCGAAGGCCTTCGCCAAGGACGTCATGGCGGCAGCCGAGGTGCCGACCGCGATGGCGCACGTGTGCTCGACCATCGACCAGGTGGGCGACGCGCTCGATGCGTTCGGCCCGCCGTACGTCGTCAAGGACGACGGGCTCGCTGCAGGCAAGGGCGTCGTCGTCACCGACGTGCGGCTCGACGCGATCCGTCACGCCCAGGCGTGCTTCGCGAACCCTGACCGCGGCGGCGACCCCCGCGTGGTCATCGAGGAGTTCCTCGACGGCCCGGAGGTCTCGCTCTTCTGCATCAGCGACGGGACGACCGTGGTCCCGCTCGCTCCCGCGCAGGACTTCAAGCGCGCGTTCGACGGCGACGCAGGACCCAACACCGGCGGCATGGGGGCGTACAGCCCTCTTCCGTGGGCGCCCGAGGGCCTCGTCGACGAGGTCGTCGCCCGGGTTGCGCAGCCGACGATCGACGAGATGCGTGCGCGAGGCATCCCGTTCGTCGGTGTTCTCTACGTGGGGCTCGCCCTGACGAGCCGGGGGACGAGGGTCATCGAGTTCAACGCCCGGTTCGGCGATCCGGAGACGCAGGTGGTCCTCGCGCGGCTCGAGTCGCCGTTGTCGACCCTGCTGCTCGCGGCCGCGACCGGGACGCTCGTCGACGCACCGCACCTGCGATGGCGCGACGAGGCCGCGGTCACGGTCGTGATCGCCGCGGACGGGTACCCGGCAGCCCCGGTGTCCGGCGGTGCGATCACCGGTGTGCGTGACGCGGAGTCGCTGCCGGGCGTCCACGTCATGCACGCGGGGACGGCCGAGGACGGTGAGGGCGGCCTCGTCGCGGCCGGAGGCCGGGTCTTGTCCGTCGTCGGGGTCGGCGAGGACCTGCGTGCGGCGCGCCGGGCGACCTATGCGGGTATCGACTTGATCACGCTCCCGGGCTCGCACCACCGCACGGACATCGCAGCGAAGGTCGTCGCGGCAGACGCAGCCGACGCGGCGGATGCATCGTGAGCGAGCGCAGCACGGGCTTCGAGACGTCGAGCCTCGACCTGCCGGGATGGCGTCACGTCTACTCGGGGAAGGTGCGCGACCTCTACGAGCCGGACCTGTCGCACCTCGGCGGTGCGCACCCGCTCGGGGACGTGGTGCTCGTCGTCGCGTCTGACCGGGTGAGCGCCTACGACCACGTCCTCGACCCAGGGATCCCTGACAAGGGGACCGTCCTCACGCAGCTGAGCCTCTGGTGGTTCGAGCAGCTCGGCGACCTCGTGGACAACCACGTGGTGAGCACCGAGCCGTCGGCGATGCCGGGCGACGGGCTCGTGCCGGACGCGGTCGTGGGGCGTGCCATGGTCTGCCGCCGGCTCGAGATGTTCCCGGTCGAGTGCGTCGTCCGCGGCTACCTCACCGGGTCCGGGCTCGCGGAGTACCGCGAGAGCGGTTCCGTCTGCGGTGTCCCGCTGCCCGACGGGCTCGTCGACGGCTCGCGCCTGCCGGAGCCGATCTTCACACCGGCGACCAAGGCGGAGGTGGGAGAGCACGACGAGAACGTGAGCTTCGAGGTCGTCGTCGGGCAGATCGGGCTCGACGCCGCGACGCGCCTGCGCGAGCTGACCCTGGCCGTGTATGCGCGCGCCGAGGCTGTCGCCCGGGAGCGTGGAGTCATCCTTGCGGACACCAAGCTCGAGTTCGGCACCGATCCGGTGACCGGCGCGATCGTTCTCGGCGACGAGGTCCTCACACCCGACTCGTCGCGGTTCTGGGCGGTCGAGGGCTGGGAGCCCGGACGGGCACAGCCGAGCTTCGACAAGCAGCCGATCCGCGACTGGCTCGTGTCCCCAGCCTCCGGCTGGGACCGTGCGGGAGAGTCCGCACCGCCTGCGCTCACGGACGAGGTCGTCGCGGCGACCCGCTTGCGGTATCTCGAGGCCTACCGGCTGCTGACGGGTACCGATCTCGCCTGACCCCTTGCGCGCATGGGTCGTCTGACGATATATATCGTCTATGGCAACCCCGTTCCGCACGACCCGGCAGAGCTACCTCATCCTGCTCGCGCTCGCAGGGCAGGAGAGACAGCACGGGTACGCCGTCATCAAGCTCGTCTCCGACCTCTCCGACGGCGAGGTGACCCTCGGCGCCGGCACGCTCTACGGAAACATCGACCGCCTCCTCGACGCAGGCCTCGTCGAGACCGCAGGCGAAGAGGTGGTCGGCGGGCGGCAGCGCCGGTACTACCGGGCGACCGCCGAGGGGGCGGCACTGGCGCTCGAGGAGACGCAGCGGCTGGCCGCGCTCGCGGCCCGCGCCGAGACGATCCTCGGCGCACGGCCCGTGACCACGCCGGTCGCGCGACCGTGGACCGGGGCTGCTGGACCTGCGCTGGGGAGCCTCTGATGACCCGCCGAGCAGGAGCGCCGAGCGACGCCGAGGCCCTCGAGCGCTCGACCCGCTCCTGGATGCGCGCCTACCCGCGCCGCTGGCGCGCGGCCTTCGGAGACGACCTCGTCGGCATCCAGGCTGACGTCGCGCGACCGGGAGCCCGGCGCGTCCCCGCCCGGGAGGCGGCAGCGATCGTCCGGTCCGGCTGGCTGCTGCGGCTGCGGGAGCACCCACCGCTGCTGCCCTGGCTCGGCTACCGGCTCCTCGATCGACCGCTCCCGCCGCGGTACGCACACTGGGCGGCCGACGACATCCTTGGTGCGCTCTGGTTCGCGCGATGGATGATAGGGCCCACGTGCATCATGCTGGTCATCACCTGGCTCGGGAGCAGTGACCGCGGTGACTCGCTCGTTTCTCCCGCGGTCGTCGGGGTGCTCATCGGCGCGGGGATCGGGTGCCTCCTCACCGCTGGACCGCTCGGCACCGGGAAGAGGCGAAAGGGCTGGCAGCGGCACGTCTCCGACGAGGTTCCGTTCAGCCTCTTGTCTCGGAACGACAAGCGGCGTGCCGTCCGAGACGAGAGGACAGCCTGAAGGCTGCGACTCCGTCTCGATCAGCGGCGAACGACATGCTTGCCGTCGCGCGCACCCCTATCCTCGACTGCATGAGGACCTTCCCGTGGGGACGCGATCCACGATCCACCACCTACGGCGTCGCGGTGCTCCTGCCCGGTTCCGGGTACACGGTGCAGGCCCCGCTGCTCTACTGGTGCGCCGAGATGCTCGCGGAGCTCGGGTGGCACGTCCAGGCTGTCGAGTGGACGATCACCGACGACGCGCTCGACGACCCGGTGCCCTTCGTCGACGGAGCAGTCGGGCAAGCGTTCGACGACGCCCCGGCATCGGACCGGATGCTCGTCGTCGGGAAGTCGTTCGGCACGTTCGCCCTCCCGTGGGCTGTGGCCAACGAGGTGCCGGGCGTCTGGCTGACGCCGGTCCTCACCGACCCGGCCGTCGCGCGTGCGCTCGATGGCGCCGATGCGTCCCACCTTGCCGCGGGCGGCGACCGAGACGCCCTGTGGCTCCCCGAGAACGTCCCCTCGACGGCCGCTCGGCTCATCACCATGCCGGGCGGTGACCACGGGCTCACGCTGCCCGGCGGGTGGCAGGCCTCCGTCGAGGCTCAGGCGGACGTCATCCTTCAGATCTCCGAGCACGTTCGTCACCTCTGACGCCGACCGTGCAGGCGTCCGGTGCTCACCAGGGCGGCTCCGCCGCGATCGGGTTCGCGAGTGTTCCCGCGTAGACGAGCGACGACGACGGGTCGGTGAGATCGACCATGTGCAGCGTGTTGCGCAGCTGCAGCCGGTTGAGGCACGAGTGCGCAAAACGTGCTGCACGTAGGTCGACGCCCGTCTCGAGGTCCGGGTGGTCTGCGCGGTGCTCGTCGACGCACTGCGCCACGAGGTCCCAGAGCTCAGCCTCAGGAAGCACACCGTCGACGTCGAGGATCGCAGCCAGGTGCCGCAGAAAACCGTCGAACACGTCCGTGAAGACCGCCAGCGCCTTCTCCTCGTCGTCGACCGGGTGGCAGATCCGCTGGACGTCCGCAGGCAGCGGACGATCAGCGAGGACCACGACCTCCTCGCCGATGTCCTTCATGAACACCCCCACGGGCACATGGTCCTCCAGCACGAGGATGAGGTTCTCGCCGTGCGGCATGAACGCGAGGTCGTGCACGAGGAGACAGTGGACCACCGGTCTCAGGTACGCCCGCAGGTAGCGCCGCACCCACTCGGCCGGAGCGAGCCCCGAGGCCGCGACGAGCGCGGTGACGTACGCGTCGCCGTCGCCGTCGCGGTGCAGGAGCGCAGCCATCGTCGCAAGGCCCTGCCCCGGCTCCACGAGGGCAGCAGGGCTCTCCCGCCACAGCGCCGCGAGCATCTTCCGGTGCGCGCTCGGCTGCGCCGTGCGGTGATAGACATCGCCCGTGTACCCGATCGCGACGCGCTCGCGCAGCACCCGGAACCCGCACCCGCGCAACGTCTCGTCCTGGTCGACGAGCTCCGCGACCCAGTCGTTGATCGCCGGCGTCGGCTCCATGTACTCGGGAGACAGGCCACGCAAGAACCCCATGTTCTGGATCGCCAGCGCCACCTTCACATAGTGACGGTCAGGACGCGAACGATTGAGGAGCGTCCGGATCGACTGCTGCGCCTGGTACTCGTCGTCGCTCTCGCCGAGCAGCACCAGGTCGTCACGGCCCACGTCCGCCGCGAACGTCACCGCGACACGGTGCTCCCACTGCCACGGGTGGACCGGCAGGTAGAGGTACCCGGCAGGATCGAGCCCCCGCGCTCGCAGCGTCGCCTCGAAGCGGGCGAGCATCACGTCGCCGAGCTCTGCGCGGTAGAACGCTGCCTCGTCGAGGCCTGCCCCGAGCGAGAGGCAGGTCGACGCGCGCCGGGCAGCGAGCCACACCACCCGGACGGGCGCCGCCGCCTCGGGCGAGTAGGCCGCGTGCTCCGCGACCCCGAAACCGATCCTCCCGTTGTTCGCGATGAATCCCGGATGCCCCTCGGTCATCGCCTGCTCGACGGTCGCGAGGTCGGCATCGACGAGCTCGCGGGCGCTCGGGCCCCCACGGTGGATCTTGAAGGCCGCGCTCGCGAGCGTCGACGAGAGCTCCTCGAGGTACAGCGGCAGCAGGTCGTCTGGCACCCGGAGGTCGGGCTGGAGCTCGAGGACCAGGTCGAGCGCATCGAGAGGGGCGGGGGACCCGTCGAGGTCGCGCGTGATGCTGGCCTCGTCGAGCACCCAGTGCTCGAGGGCTGTGCGGCGGGCACGGAAGCGATAGACGACCCGGCCGTCGTCCAGCACGAGCCGGTACGGCACGGTCCCGCTCGTCCCGAGCGCCCCCGCGGTGGGAGCGTCGTCGAGCCGGACCGGCGCGAGCAGGCGCTCGTGGCTGAGCTCCGCGAGCGTCTTGGCGACGAGGTGGCGGTGCGCTGTCGCGAGGATCTCGGGGCGCAGGTGCGCCGCGGCTGCTGGTCCCGCGAGGGGTGCGGTGGGAGTCATGGGTGGATCCGTCCGAGGTGGCTGGAGGCGAAGTCGGAGCGCGTGCAGACGCTGAGGAGGGCGCGCTTGCCGGGGAGGTCGACCTCGCGCAGGGCGCGGAAGCCGGCGGCGTCGTTCTTCGCCGTGATGGGGGTGTTGGTGACGTCCGGCTCGACGACCACGCGCAGGGCGCCGAGCTCGTCGAAGAGGAAGCGCACCACGGCCGCCATGACCGCGGACGTGAGCCCGTGCACGGGGTGCGCCGGAGGAACCGGCGGGGGAGCGACGAGGAGGTGCATCCCGACGTCGCCGGGCAGGGCGTCGTGGACGTCGGTGAGCACGACGTGCGCGGGGTCGTACGTCTCGACGAGGAAGGTCGGTTCACCGTCGACGCGGCCGAGCCACGCGGCCTGGTGCGGGTCGGCGGCGATCGCGACCAGGTAGTCGACGACGTCGGCGGCGGCGAGGTGCTGCATCTGCCAGAAGGCCGACGCCGGGTGGCGCAGCCATGCATGGACGGTGGTCGCGTCGCGGTCGGCGTCGACAGGCTCGATGGTGATGGTGAGGCTCATCGGACCCCGCCGACCGGGGACCCGGAGCCTGCCCCGTGCGCGACCCTGCCGGGCACGCCGAACTCCTGGAACGCGATGCGGTGTTCCATGGGGTAGACCTCGTGACCGGTGACGGACGCGATGATCGAGGAGTTGCGCCATGCACCGAACCCGAGATCGGGGGCGGTGAGCCCGTGCGTGTGCTCTTCCGCGTTCTGCACGAACACGCGGCCTCGGGTGGTGCGCGACGGATCGGGCGGCGGGGTGTCGATCGTGTAGTCGCGAGCGACCGCGAACCGCCCGAGGTCGTCCCATGCAAGGTGCTCGCGGGCGCTCAGGACGAGGTCGGGGACGCGGGCGGCGTACCCGGTCGCGAGGACGAGCGCCGCTGTCCTGTGCTCGTGGACCTCGCCGAGGTCGCCGTGGCGCAGCCGGAGCGTGTACTCCGCGGTGTCTGGGTCCCAGCGGGCACCGATCACCTCGGTGTCCGTCAGGAGCGTCGACGGGACGGGGCCGCGCACGCTCTTGCGGTAGAGAGTGTCGTAGATGTCGTCGACGAGCGTTCCGCTGATCCCCTTGTAGAGGCTGCGCTGCTCCCGGCCCAGGCGCTGACGCGTCTCGAGGGGCAGCGCGTGGAAGTGGTCCGTGTACTCCGGAGACGTCATCTCGAGCGTGAGCTTCGTGTACTCCATGGGGAAGAAGCGCGCAGAGCGCGTCACCCAGTCGAGGCGGGTGGGCTGGTCGCCGACCGTCTCGAGGAGGTCCCGGTAGATCTCGGCGGCGGACTGCCCGCTGCCGACGACCGTGACAGAGCGGGCCGCACGCAGCCGTTCCCGCTGCGGGAGGTACTCGGCGCTGTGCACGGCGGGCCCGGCGAGGTCGCGCAGCGCAGGCGGCACGACAGGGCTCGTGCCGGTCCCGAGCACGACGTGCCGGGCTCGGTAGGTCTCCTCGGTGCCGGTGCCGGTGCCGGTGCCGGTGCGCACGGTGTGCACCACGTAGGCGTCGTCCTCGACCTCGAGAGCCACCACGGTCCGGCCCCACCGCAGGGTGTCGAGCTGCTCGGCGACCCACCGGCAGTACGCGTCGTACTCCTCGCGCAACGGGTAGAAGCTCTCTCGGATGTAGAACGGGTAGAGCCGTCCGCTCGCCTTGAGGTAGCTGAGGAACGAGAACCGCGAGGTGGGGTCGGCCATGGTCACGAGGTCCGCGAGGAACGGAACCTGGATCGTCGCGCCCTCGATCATCATGCCGGGGTGCCAGGCGAAGCCGTCGGCGGAGTCGAGGAAGACGGTGTCGAGCTCGGCGAGCGGCTCGGTCAGGGCGGCCAGGCCGAGGTTGAACGGGCCGATCCCGATGCCGACCACGTCGTAGGTACGGGGTCCGGCGGGCGGAGCGGTGTGCTGCGCGGCGCTCACCGGGCACCCAGCCGGGCTGGGACGCTGACGGCTGGGGCGTCGTAGGCCGAGACCGCGCCGGACGCGAGGTCTGAGGCGCGGTCGAGCATCGCCTCACCCTCGACGAGCGCAGCGGCGGTGTCGCGCACGAGCGCGAGGACACGCCGCACGTCGGCGAGCGTGGCGTCAGGGTTGAGGAGCGTGAGCTTGAGGCACGGGCGCCCGTCGACGACCGTCTTGGCCACGAGGCTGCGGCCGGACTCGAAGAGGACACGGCGGACGAGCGGGACGAGGTGGTCGGCGGCAGCGTCGTCGAGGCCTGCAGGCTGGTAGCGGAAGAGGACGGTGCTCAGCTGGGAGCGGCCCACGAGGCGGAGGTCGTCGTCCGCCGCGACCACGTCGTGCACCTGGGCGGTGAGGTCCACCACGGTGTCGAACATCTCGCCGAGCCGGTCGGCGCCGAGCGCTCGCAGGGTGACCCAGAGCTTGAGGGCGTCGAAGCGCCGGGTGGTCTGGAGCGACTTGTCGACCTGGTTGGGCTCGCTGCTCCCGGCCGGGTTGAGGTAGTCGGCGTACCAGGCGGCGGGCGCGAGGTCGGCAGGGACCCGGACGAGGACGGCGCTCGAGGAGACGGGCTGGAAGAAGCTCTTGTGGAAGTCGACGGTCACGGAGCGGGCACGCTCGATGCCGTCGAGCAGGTGGCGACGCGTCGGGGAGACGAGGAGGCCGCAGCCGTAGGCGGCGTCGACGTGCAGCCACACGTCGGTCTCTTCGCAGACGTCGGCGATGGCAGCGAGCGGGTCGATGCAGCCGCGGTCGGTGGTCCCGGCGGTCGCGACGACGCACATCGGCACCTGACCGGCGGCGACGGCGTCGCGCAGGGTGTCCGCGAGCGCGGCAGGGAGCATGCGGCCGTGGGCGTCGGTGGCGACGGTGAGGACCGCGTCGTCGCAGAGGCCGAGGATCCGGGCGGACTTCTGCACGCTGAAGTGGCTCGAGGTGGTCGCGAGGACGACGAGCTGGTGCAGCGAGGACCGGCCTGCGGGGTGGCGTGCGGTGGCGTGCTCGCGGGCGAGGAGGAGAGCCTGGAGGTTGGACTGGGTGCCGCCGGACGTGAAGATCCCGTCGCCGGCCGTGAAGCCGATCCGGGTGTTGACCCAGTCGACGAGGTGACGTTCCATGAGGGTGCCGATGCCGGACTGGTCGTAGGTGTCGAGGGACGCGTTGACGGCGGAGACGACGGCTTCTGCGGCGACGGCCGAGACCGCGACGGGGCAGTTGAGGTGCGCCGCGTAGTCGGGGTGGTGGAACCAGACGGCGTGCTCTGCGAAGAGAGAGTCGGCTTCTTCGACGGCGAGAGCGGCGCCGCGGCCCGGGCCGTCGAGGTCGACGGCGTCGACGAGCGACTGGAGCTGGTTGCGGCTGGCGCCGGAGAACGGCTGGGTGGTGGTCTGGAGCCTGTCGGCGATGCGGCCGACGGCTGCGTGCATCGTGGCGAGGTAGGTGTCGGCGGTGGTGGAGGACAGCAGCTCGTGCATGCGTGGGCTCCCGATTCACTGGACGAGGGTAGGTTAGGCGTTCCTAACTTTGGGGCGGCCCGGCTTACCGTAATGCACCGGTTGCCGGATGTGCGTACGTGTTTCACTGTGAAGTAGTTCACACGATTGAGGTAAGGCAATCCATACCCAGGCAAAGGTTAGGCATGCCATACTTTTGACCATGATCACTCCTGCTACGACGACGCTCGAGCGCACCCAGCCCGCGTACCGCGCGTTCGGCGTGACCGTGAGCGCCACCCGGCGGCTCGGCCCGTCGTTCGTCCGGGTGACCTTCGCCGGAGACGACCTCGACAGCTTCGGCGGCGACGGGTTCGACCAGCGGATCAAGATCGTCTTCCCCGACCCCGCCGGCCGCGTGCCTGTCCGTGAGGACTTCGACAACGAGACCTGGTACCAGACCTGGCGCGGGCTCCCCGAAGCCGACCGCCACCCCTTCCGCACCTACACGATCCGTGCGAGACGCTCCGCCGCCGAGAACCTCAGCGGCAGCGTCGAGGTCGACGTCGACTTCGTCCTCCACGGCACCGAGCCAGCCCCCGAAGGAGCCCTCGACAGCACAGACACCTGTCAGGCAGCCAGCGGTCCCGCGTCACGCTGGGTCGCGAACGTCCTCCCCGGAGGGCGAGCCGTGGTCATCGGTCCGAACGCGCTCGCCGCAGGCCCGCCTCGCGGCATCGAGTGGGCACCTCCCTCGACCGCCACCACGCTCCTGCTCGCCGGTGACGAGACGGCCGCCCCTGCGATCGTGTCCATCGTCGGCGCCCTCCCACCGGGAACCCGTGCGCACGCGTTCATCGAGGTCCCCGAGCGCGAGGACGCGCTCGTCGGCCCTGTGCCCGACGGAGTGAACCTCACCTGGCTCCCTCGCCGCGCCAGCGACGGGACGCAGCACGACCACGGCGTCCTCCTCGACGCTGCCGTCCGCGACTGCATGAGCAAGCACTGCGCCGAGCTCGCCGAAGCCGAGGGCGCCGCACGGCAGCCCGCACCGGGCGCCGAGCCCGACGACGTCGACATCGACTCCGAGATCCTCTGGGACGTCCCCGCCGGCCACGACGCACCGGGCACGCCTGCTCTCACCGGCTGCTACGCCTGGATCGCCGGCGAGGCAGCCGTCGTCCGTGACCTGCGGCGCCACCTCGTCCGCGACCTCGGTATCGACCGCCGGTCCGTCGCGTTCATGGGCTACTGGCGTCGCGGCCGCGCAGAGTCCTGACGACGCGCCGCGCAGCAGCCCGCAGACGCGCCACCTCTACCCTTATTCCGCACCCCCAAGCCGGGCACCCGTCCCGGCGCGAGCCGCAAGGACACACAGTGACCACGAGCAGGACCCGGACCGCATCTACGCGCGCCGTCGCCACGATCGCCAGCAGCCTCCTCGCCCTCGGGGCGCTCGGCGCCTGCAGCACCGACACCACAGCGTCCTCAGACGGCTCGGTGGCAGTCGGTGACACCGACGCCTTCCCGGTGACGATCGAGCACGCCTTCGGTGAGACCGTCATCGACGAGGCGCCCACGAGCGTCGCGACCGTCAGCTGGGCGAACCAGGACGCGGTGATCGCCCTCGGCGTCGTCCCCGTCGCGATGCCGTTCTCCACCTACGGCGGAGACGAGAACGGCTACCTTCCCTGGACCCTCGACGCGCTCGAGGCACTCGGCGACGAGCGTCCGACGCTCTACTCCGACACGGACGGCATCCCGTTCGACGAGCTCGAGCTCGCCGGACCAGACCTCATCCTCGGCACCTACTCCGGCATGAGCGACGACGAGTACTCGCAGCTGAGCAAGATCGCGCCGACCATCGCCTACCCCGAGGTCGCGTGGGGCACCGACTGGACCACACAGCTCGACGTGGCCGGCCAGGCGCTCGGGCTCGACGACGAGGCCGCTGCGCTCCAGACCGAGATCGAGGACGGGATCGCCACCGCGGTCGAGTCCGCCCCGGAGATCGAGGGCAAGACCTTCGCCTACCTGGCCTTCAGCTCTACGGACCCGTCGGTCGTCTCGTACTACACGCCGACCGACTCGCGGGTCAGGTTCGTCGAGTCCCTCGGGCTCGTGATCGCACCGAGCATCGTCGAGCTCTCGAAGGACAGCGCCGAGTTCTACGGGGAGGTCAGCGCCGAGCTCGCAGACACGATCGACGCCGACATCGTCTTCGCGTACGTCGACTCCCCGGAGCACCTCGCCGCGGTCGAAGCCGACCCGCTCCTCAGCGCGATCCCCGCGATCGCCAGCGGCGCGATCGTCGTCCTCGACGACCCGACGTTCATCCTCTCGACGTCGGCGCCGTCCCCGCTGTCGATCCCGTGGGCCGTGCGCGAGTACGTCCCGCTCATCCAGGAGGCGGCGACGCACGTCGAGTGACGTTGCGAGCCCACCGAGCATGACGCAGACGACCACCAGCGGACAGCCGGTCGCGACCCCTCGGGGCACGCGGCCGGCTGGTCCGCGTCGCGCCACCCTCGTGGCCGGCCTCCTCCTCGGTCTCGCGGCCGGCCTCCTCGTCGCTCTCGTGAGCGTGGGAGTCGGTGCCCGCCAGGTCCCGCTCGACCAGGCCTGGGCCGCGCTCACCGCGTACGTCCCCGGCGACATCGCGCACGAGGCAGTCCGCTCCCGCGTCCCTCGGACGGTCCTCGGCCTCCTCGTCGGGGCGTCCCTCGGCCTCGCCGGCGCCCTCATGCAAGGCCTCACCCGCAACCCCATCGCCGACCCCGGGATCCTTGGCGTCAACGCCGGGGCGTCGATGTTCGTCGTCCTCGGGATCGTCGTCCTCGGCGTGACCTCGCCGGCCGCGCAGGTGTGGTTCGCGTTCGCCGGAGCCGCTGTCGCCGCCGTCGCCGTGTACTGGGTCGCGTCGCTCGGGCGAGGCGGGCCCACCCCCGTGAAGCTCGCGCTCGCCGGAGCGTGCATCACGGCGGCGCTCACCTCCGTCATCACCGCGCTGCTCATCATGAACACGCGCGCCTGGGACACGTTCCGCTTCTGGCAGGTCGGCTCCGTCGCCGGGCGTTCCCTCGACATCGTCGGCACGGTGCTGCCCTACCTCGTCCTCGGGATGCTGGTCGCCCTCGCGAGCGGCCGCGTCCTCAACGCCCTCTCCCTGGGCGACGACCTCGCGCGCGGGCTCGGCCAGAACGTGGGGCGGGCCCGAGGGCTCGCGGCCGTCGGCGTCGTGCTCCTCTGCGGCGGTGCGACGGCGGCAGCCGGCCCGGTCGCGTTCGTCGGCCTCACCGTCCCGCACGTCGCCCGCGCCATCACCGGCCCGGACTATCGGTGGATCCTGCCTTACAGCGGGCTGCTCGGCGCCGTCCTCGTCGTCCTTGCCGACGTCCTCGGCCGGATCGTCGCGCACCCCGGACAGCTCCAGGTCGGCATCGTCACCGCGTTCATCGGGGCGCCCGTGTTCATCGCGCTCGTCCGCCGCAGAAAGCTGGCCGAGCTGTGAGCGTGCCCGCAGCAGAACCGTGGGCTCAGGCCGCCGGAGCGGACCGCGCACCGAGGCCCAGCCCCAGCCCTGTCGCCGTCGTCCGCGCAGCGCGCCGCGAGCGCACCACCCGCTACCGCGTGGTGACCACGGCCCTCGTGGCCGTCACGGTCGGGCTCGTCGTCCTCACGCTGTGCGTCGGGGCGTTCATGGTGTCCTTCGTCGACGTCCTACGGGTCGTCGGCGGCGCAGACATCGACGGGGCGACCTTCGTCGTGTGGGACCTGCGCCTCCCGCGCACCGTCACGGCGGTGTGCGTCGGGGTCGCGTTCGGGCTCTCCGGAGCGATCTTCCAGACGCTCGTCCGCAACCCGCTCGCGAGCCCCGACATCATCGGTATCACCGCCGGAGCGAGCGCCGCGGCCGTCGTCGCCATCATGCTCTTCGGCCTCAACCCCGACCTCGCAGCACCCTTCGCCTTCGGCGGTGCGCTCGTCGCGGCGGCGATCATCTACCTGCTCGCGTGGCGCGGCTCGGTCTCCGGCTACCGCCTCGTGCTCGTCGGTATCGGTGTCGCGGCCATCCTCAACGCTGTGGTGAGCTACGCGCTGACGCGCGGCGACGTCATCGACGCCAACGAGGCCCTCGTGTGGATCACCGGGTCGCTCAACGCCAGCTCGTGGGGCCGCCTGCCCGGGCTCGTCTGGCCGCTGCTCGCGCTCCTCCCGGTCGTGGCGCTCCTCGCCCGCCCGTTGCGCGGCCTCCAGCTCGGTGACGACCTGGCGGCCGGGATCGGCGTCCGGCCAGAGCGTTCCAAGCTCGCGCTCATCGTCGTGGCCGTCGCTCTTGCCGCCATCGCGACGGCTGCTGCCGGACCTGTCGCCTTCGTCGCGTTCGTGTCCGCTCCCATCGCCCGGAGGCTCGCGCCCGGCTCGGGTCTCGCCCTCGTGCCGTCCGGGCTCGTCGGTGCGTGCGTGGTCCTCGCAGCGGACTTCGCCGGTGCCCAGCTGTTCGGGGACACG
Source organism: Sanguibacter antarcticus (assembly GCF_002564005.1). Classification (NCBI taxonomy): domain Bacteria; kingdom Bacillati; phylum Actinomycetota; class Actinomycetes; order Micrococcales; family Sanguibacteraceae; genus Sanguibacter; species Sanguibacter antarcticus. The sequence goes on from NZ_PDJG01000001.1 coordinate 3,224,877, forward strand.
CGGCTGCCCGTCGGCATCATCACCGGCGTCATCGGCGCGCCGTTCCTCCTGTGGCTGCTCGCCCAGTCCAACCGCACCGGAAAGGGCTGACATGGTCCACCACACGCTCGCCGCACGGGACCTCACGCTCGGGTACGACGCCAAGGTCGTCGTCCCCGACCTCAGCGTCGACATCCCCACCGGGCAGATCACCGTCATCGTCGGCGCCAACGCGTGCGGCAAGTCGACCCTCTTGCGGGGGCTCGCACGGTTGCTCTCGCCGTCGTCGGGCACCGTGCTGCTCGACGGCGAGGACATCCGTTCACGCTCGACGAAGGAGGTCGCGCGCGTGCTCGGTCTGCTGCCCCAGACGCCGATCGCGCCCGACGGCATCACGGTCGCCGACCTCGTGGGTCGAGGACGGTACCCGCACCAGGGCTGGTTCCGGCAGTGGTCCACCGAGGACGACGAGGCCGTGGCGGAGGCGCTCGAGGCGACCTCGACGCTGAGCCTCGCGGGACGCCCGGTCGACGAGCTCTCCGGCGGGCAGCGCCAGCGCGTGTGGATCGCGATGGCGCTCGCGCAGCGCACGGACCTCCTCCTGCTCGACGAGCCGACGACCTTCCTCGACGTCAACCACCAGATCGAGGTCCTCGACCTCCTGTGCCGGCTCAACCGGACGCTCGGGCGCACCGTCGTCATGGTGCTCCACGACCTCAACCTGTCGGCGCGGTACGCCGACCACCTCATCGCCATGAAGGACGGCCAGATCCACAGTCAGGGCACGCCGGCGGAGGTCATGACCGCCCAGGGGATCGAGGAGGTGTTCGGTCTGCGGTGCCGGGTCATCGACGACCCCGAGACGGGCACACCGCTCATGGTGCCGATCGCGGCCCCGCACCTCATCGGACCAGGTCGCTTCGGGGTCCGGACGAGCGCGGTCTGAGGACCACGCACGTCTCAGCGACGAGACCGTCTGCCGGAGCGCTCGGCGCTCACGATAAACTGGCGACCGGTCTGTACCTTGCACCTGCAGCAGACAAGAACCGAGCCCGAGGAGTCCCCGTGGGACGCGTAGTCGTCGACGTCATGCCGAAGCCCGAGATCCTTGACCCGCAGGGCAAAGCCGTCGCCGGAGCCTTGCCACGCCTGGGCTTCACGCAGTTCTCCAGCGTCCGCCAGGGCAAGCGCTTCGAGCTCGAGGTCGACGGTCCTGTCACCGCCGAGGTGCTCGCCGCGGCCCGCGAGGCAGCCGAGCACGTGCTGTCCAACCCCATCATCGAAGACGTCGTCACCGTGTTCGACGCGTCCGACGATGTCGCAGCCGGATGAGCGACACCCAGCACCTCGGCGGCGCCCGCATCGGCGTCGTCACGTTCCCCGGGACGCTCGACGACCGTGACGCGGCCCGTGCCGTCCGGCTCGCGGGCGGGATCGCCGTCCCTCTGTGGCACGCCGACGCCGACCTGCACGGCGTCGACGCGGTCGTCCTGCCCGGTGGGTTCTCGTACGGCGACTACCTGCGCGCCGGTGCGATCTCGCGCTTCGCTCCCGTCATGGAGACCCTCGTCGACGCCGCGAACGGCGGGCTGCCCGTCCTCGGCATCTGCAACGGGTTCCAGATCCTCACCGAGGCGCACCTCCTCCCCGGTTCCATGGTGAAGAACGACGGCCTCGCGTTCCTGTGCACCGAGCAGACCCTCGTCGTGGAGAACGCGACGACCGCCTGGACCAGGGACTACACCCAGGGTGAGCAGATCACCGTCCCGCTGAAGAACCAGGACGGCCAGTTCGTCGCCGACGAGCACACCCTCGACGAGCTCGAGGGCGAGGGTCGCGTCGTGGTCCGCTACGCGGGGGCCAACCCCAACGGGTCGCGCCGCGGGATCGCCGGCATCACGAACGCGGCGGGCAACGTCGTCGGCCTCATGCCGCACCCCGAGCACGCCGTCGAGTCCGGTTTCGGGACGGCTGCGGTCCAGGGGCCCCGCGCGGGCACGGACGGTCTGAAGTTCTTCACGTCCGTCCTCGGCTCGCTCGTCCGCGCCTGATCGCCCGCTCGTCGTGACAGTTCCTGGGGTGCCTGACGCCGTCGTCGAGACCGTGCCGTGGGACCTCGCCGAGGTCGACGCCCTGCGGCGGGAGCAGCAGGTCGAGCTCCGTGGTCGGTACGGTTCCGGCGAGCCCGGACCGCCGCCGACCGGCCGCGGGCTCGTCGCGATGGTCCTCGTCCGGGTCGACGGCGAGCCGAGCGCGTGCGGCGCGGTCCAGGACATCACGGGGGAGCACCCCGACCTCGGGGCGGGACGCACCGGGGAGATCAAGCGCGTCTTCGTCCGTGTCTCTGCTCGGCGCCGCGGCCTGTCCAGGCTCGTCATGGCGGCACTGCACGAGCACGCGCGCGACGCGGGTCTCGACCGGCTCGTCCTCGAGACCGGCATGCTCCAGCCCGAGGCGATCGCACTCTACGAGGCGTGCGGCTACAGCCTGATCGACAACTACGGCCCGTACGCCACGGACCCGGTGTCCCTCTGCTACGCGTACGACCTCACCTGAAGAGTCCGCATCCGAGCAACCCCCTGGCCTGACTGGCCGGGCCCACGCCGGTGCCGGTGCCGGTGCCGGTGCAGGTGCAGGTGCAGGTGAGATCGGGCACTTGTCTCGGGCTCGGGCAGTCAATAGCCCTAGCCCGAGACAAGTGCCCGAGGTGGGTGCCGGTGTCCGGGGCGTTCGGCGACTACTGCACGATCCCAGCGTCGTCGCGGCGAGGCTCCGGAAGCACGCCGTCAGGTCGCCGCGAGGGCCCGCTCGACGTCCTCGATGAGGTCGAGGGGGTCTTCGAGGCCGATGCTCAGCCGCACGGTCGTCTCCATGATGCCGACCGCGGCGCGGCCGGCAGGGCCGAGCTTGCGGTGGGTCGTGGTCGCGGGGTGCGTGACGAGCGACTTCGCGTCGCCGAGGTTGTTGGAGATGTCGATGACCTCGAGCGCGTCGAGGAACGTGAACGCCCGCTTCTTCGCGGTCTCGGGGTCGGTGCCGTCGGGCACGGCGAGGTCGAAGGTCACGACCGTGCCGCCGCCTGACTGCTGCGACCGGGCGAGCTCGTGCTGCGGGTGCGACGGCAAGAACGGGTACCGCACACGCGTGATGCCAGGCAGCGTCTCGAGGTGCTCGGCGACCTTCAGCGCGGCGGCCGTCTGAGCATGGACGCGCAGCGGCAGCGTCTCGAGCCCCTTGAGGAGCACCCAGGCGTTGAACGGGCTCAGCGACGGCCCGGTGTTCCTGATGAACTTCTGCACCGGTCCGTCGATGTACTCCCTCGAGCCGAGGATCGCTCCGCCGAGCACGCGGCCCTGGCCGTCGATGTGCTTCGTGGCGGAGTAGACGACCACGTCGGCGCCGAGCGCGAAGGGCTGCTGGAGGACGGGGGTCGCGAAGACGTTGTCGAGGACGACGACGGCGCCGGCCGCGTGGGCGAGCTCGCACACGCGTCGGACGTCGACGATGTCCTGCATGGGGTTGGACGGGGTCTCGAAGAAGACGACGTCGGCGGGCGTGGCGAGGGCGGCCTCCCACTGGTCGGTCTCGTGACCGTCCACGTAGTCGACGACGACGCCCCAGTCGGCGAAGATCTCGTCGAAGATGACGACCGTCGACCCGAAGAGGGCCCGTGCGGACACGATGCGGGAGCCGGACTTCACGAGGGCGGCGAGGGACGTGAAGACGGCGGACATGCCGGTCGCCGTCGCGTAGCAGGCCTCGGCGCCGTCGAGCAGGCGGAGCCGCTCCTCGAACATGCGGACGGTCGGGTTGCCGTAGCGGGAGTAGATGAAGCGGTCGAGGTCGCCCTTGAAGGCGGCCTCGGCCTCGGCGCCGCTGCCGTAGACGTAGCCCTGTGTGAGGAAGATCGGCTCCGACGTCTCGTCGAAGTTCGAGCGGACCTGCCCGCCGCGCACGGCGAGCGTCGCAGGGCGCAGCGTCCGCGGGGCGGCCGTGCCGGGCACCGCGTTCACTCCGTGCCGGTGTACGTGGTCGACGGGAGGTCGCGCAGGAGCCACCCGTTGATGGTGCGTCGACCGTTGGCGTCGACGTCGCCCTCGAAACCTTCGAGGATGTTGTACGCGGGGCCGTAGCCGGCGGCTGTCGCGTCGCTGGCGGCGCCGATGGAGCGGTTGCCCGAGCGGCAGAGGAAGGCGATCGGACGGTCGTCGCCCGGCTGGAGCCCGGTCTTCTCCGCGACCTGTGCGACGAAGTCCTCGTTCGGCCCGGTGGCGGTAGCCCACTCGACGAAGGTGACGTCGCGGCCGTCGAGCTCGCTCACGTCGGGGACGCCGATCTGGCGCCACTCCGCCTCGGTGCGCACGTCGACGATCACTGCGCGGGGGTCGTCGCGCAGAAGGTCCCAGGCCTGCTGGGGGGTGAGGTCGCCTGCATAGGTCATGTTCGTGCCTCCGTCTGTCGTTCCATCGGTCCGGGCGGTAGCACCCTCACCTCGGTGGCCGAGGGGGTTGCTGCGGCGTCGTCGTGCCAGGTCACTCAGCCGCTCTGGATGGTCGTGCGTCTCAGGATCGCGCGCCACCCTGAAAATGAGACGCTCTGATCATATGGTGAGACGCTACCGGTTCGTGCGTTGACACGCACCTGATTGTCCCCGATCGTTGAGTCAGGTCACGAGTGCCAGCAGAATGCCCCGGCTTGCTGGCCGGCAACCCTCCTTCCGCGGTGGGGTGCCCCGGGTGAAGACCTGGCCGGAGTCAGTCGATCTCCGGCAAGCGCGGGACCGCACGCAGGTGCACAGCGGTCCCCTGATCGTCGAAGGACTCGCCATGTCTGTCACCACCACGCTCGATCGCACAGGCTCCGAGACCACGGCCGTCGAGCGCACGGCGACCGCGCTGGTCCCAGTAGCCGGTGTCGCGAGCTGTCTCCCTGTCGTCGGCTCCGACACCCTCGTCCCGCTCGTCGACGGCCGGACCGTCCCGTACGCCAATCTCGACTGCGCCGCCAGCGCCCCGGCGCTGTGTGCTGTCGCCGACCGCGTCACCGAGGTCCTACCCCTCTACGCGAGCGTGCACCGCGGCGCCGGCTACCTCTCGCAGGTCTCCACGGCTTTGTACGAGGCGAGCCGCCGCGCCATCGGATCGTTCGTCGGCGCCCGCTCCGACGACGTCACCGTCGTCACCCGCAACACCACCGACTCCCTCAACCTTCTCGCCGGATGCATCCCCGACGGCCCGGACGGGGCGCCGGGACGGGTTCTCGTCCTCGACGTCGAGCACCACGCGAACCTCCTGCCGTGGCAGCGCTCGGCCGGCGGAGCGACTGTCCTCGTCGGCGAGACGTCCGTCGCGGGAACGCTCGCCGCCCTGCGTGCGGAGCTCGCTGCCGCGCCCTATGCGCTCGTCGCCGTCACCGGCGCCTCCAACGTCACCGGGGAGTCCCTCCCTGTCGCGGACGTCGTCGCCGCAGTGCACGCCGCCGGAGCGCGCGTGGTCCTCGACGGCGCACAGCTCGTGCCGCACCGCCGCTTCTCGCTCTCGGAGACCGGCGTGGACTACATTGCCTTCTCAGGGCACAAGACCTATGCACCATTCGGGTCCGGTGTCCTCGCGGGACGCCGCGACTGGCTCGACGCTGGTGTGCCGTACCTCGCAGGGGGCGGCGCGGTACGCCACGTCGGCGTCGGTGACGTCGTGTGGACCGATGCGCCCGCCCGTCACGAAGCAGGGTCGCCCAACGTCGTGGGTGCGGTCGCCCTCGCTGCGGCCTGCGACGCGCTCGCCGCGCTCCCCGAGGGTGTGCTCGCCGGGCACGAGGCCGCCCTGCGGACCCGCCTGGTCAACGGGCTGTCTACCGTCCCGGGGGTCCAGATCGTCACGGCCTGGGCCGACGCGGTCGATCCGGTCGGTGTCGTGACCTTCTCGGTCGTCGGCCACGACCCGGGGCTCGTCGCTGCGTACCTGTCTGCCGAGCACGGCATCGGGGTCCGCGACGGCCGGTTCTGCGCCCACCCGCTCCTCGCCCGGCTCGGCTACGACGCGGGTGCAGTCCGCGCGAGCGTCGGCGTCGGCACCACCCTCGACGAGGTCGACCGGTTGGTCACCGCGCTCCATGCCTACGTGTCCACCGGGCCTGTCGCCCGCTACGAGATCGTGGACGGGTGCTGGGCCGTGGTCGACGACCCCCGGCCACTGCCCACAGGCTCCGGGCTCACGGGGCTCGTCGGAACTGCTGCCGCAGCCTTCGGAGCCGGTGGCCCGGCGTGCGGCCCGGCACCTGCGTGACGCCCTTGAGCGCTCTGTCGCTTTTCTTCGTTTAGTCGATTTTACAATGAGGTGTGCTTATCGTGGAGAGCATGAAGCACTCTACGACTCCTCGCCGCGTTCTCCATGCTCTGTGTCTCGGTTCCCTCGTCCTCGCACTGACTGCGTGCGAGGACGTCAGAGCCATACCGTGGCCAGCAGCCGGGACAGGAACAGCAACCGACTCGGCGACCGCGGACGCTACTCCTGAGCCCTCTCCTGTCCAGTCAGCCGACCTGGAAGCCACCACAGATGAAGGTACCGCGGAGCCGGTCGAGGTCGCGGTGCCGGATGATGTGGTCCCCGCACCTGTACCCGCTGCCCTCCCCGAAGACGTCGTCCCAGACGAGGCCGCTCCCGCAGAGCCCGTCGTGGTTGAGCCCGTCGCGACGGCCGAGGTGGTCGTGAGCGCCGCGTACCCTGACGACGCGGTCGGCGACTACCAGCTGGGCGGTTCCTACACACCGCCCGCAGGCGTCAACCTCGTCGTGCGCGACAGCACCTCCAAGCCCGCACCAGGCCTGTACAACATCTGCTACATCAATGGCTTCCAGACGCAGTCCGACGACTCTGACGCGTGGCTCAAGGACCACCCCGAGCTCGTCCTGCACGTCGACGGCGAGCCGGTCGCCGACCCCGGATGGCCGGACGAGTACCTCCTCGACGTGTCCACGGCCGCGAAGCGCACAGCCATCGCTGACATCATGGCCGTCACGATGACGTCGTGCGCCGACAAGGGCTTCGACGCGATCGAGTTCGACAACCTCGACTCTTACCTCCGTTCCGACGACGCCCTCGACATCGACGACGCCGTCGCCACCGCACGGCTGTACACCGAGCGCGGGCACGCGCTCGGGCTCGAGGTCGGGCAGAAGAACACGGCCGAGCTCGGCTCCCGCGGACGCGACGAGGTCGGGTTCGACTTCGCGATCGCCGAAGAGTGCGGAGTCTACGAAGAGTGCTCCGACTTCACCGACGTCTATGGCAGCCACGTCTTCGCTATCGAGTATCCCGAGGACGGGGACTTTGCCGAGTCGTGCGCGAGCCCCGGCCGCCCGGACAACATGATCCTGCGTGATCTCGACCTCGTCACCCCCTCTGACAGCGACTACGTCTACGAGCGCTGCTGACACCGTCGCGGCGTCCGGCGCGGCTCACCCCTTCACGCACAGGAGAGTGCGAAGCCGCGCCACCACCTCGACGAGGTCAGACTGCGCTGCGATGACCGCGTCGAGGTCCTTGTAGGCAGCGGGGATCTCGTCGACCACGCCGGCGTCCTTGCGGCACTCGACGCCTGACGTCTGTGCCGCGAGGTCGTCCGTCGTGAACTCCTTCTTCGCCCGTGTCCGGGACATCCGTCGGCCCGCGCCGTGCGACGCGGACTGGAACGACGCGTCGTTCCCGAGCCCCCGCACGATGTACGAGCCTGTCCCCATCGACCCGGGGATGAGCCCGAGGTCGCCGAGCCCCGCCCGGATCGCACCCTTGCGGGTGACGATGAGCTCCGCACCGCCGATCTGCTCGACCGCCACGTAGTTGTGGTGGACGTTGACCGCCTCGTCGAACTCCACGACCACGCCGGCGAAGGCCTTCCGGACCTCGTCGACGACGAGCGCCATCATCACCGCACGCGAGCGTGCCGCGTACTCCTGCGCCCACCGCAGGTCCGTGAGGTACGCATCCATCTGCGGGGTCCCCGCGAGGAACACGGCCAGGTCCCTGTCCGGCAGCGTGAGGTTGTGGTCCAGACCCTTCGCGATCGACACGTGGCGCTCCGCGAGCTCCTTGCCGATGTTCCGCGACCCGGAGTGCAGCTGCAGCCACACCTGGTCGTCCTGGTCGGTGCACAGCTCGATGAAGTGGTTGCCGCCGCCGAGCGTCCCCAGCTGCTTGCGTGCCCGCGCCTCGAGCTGCTGCACCCCGCCGTGGAGCGTCGAGAACCGGCCCCACAGCGAGGCCGTGCCCGAGACGAACGCGGCGCTCGCCGGGCCGGAGCGCACGGGCCGGAGCCGGCTGACGTCGACGGCCGAGCCGTGCGAGTGGAAGCCGACCGGAACAGCACGCTCGAACGCCGAGCGGAGCGGGCCGAGGTCGTCGGGCAGGTCGGACGCCGTGAGCGAGGTCCGGACGCCGATCATGCCGCAGCCGATGTCCACGCCGACGGCGTTGGGCGACACGGCGTCACGCATCGCGATGACGGATCCGACGGTCGCCCCCTTTCCGAGGTGGACGTCTGGCATGACGCGGACGCCCTCGACCCACGGCAGCGCTGCGATGGTGCGCAGCTGCTGGAGCGCCTGCTGGTCGACGTCGTGCGGGTGCGCCCACATGAGCGTCGGCGCTTTTGCGCCCGGGAGGGGGACGGGGAACTCGGCGTGCATGCTGCCTCTCTCGATCGGTGCCGGCCGGGTGCGTCACCCGGGCTGTGCGGCGGGATGACCGTAGCCGACCAGTCCCGTCGGCCACCTCCTTTTTTGCTCGACGACGTCGGCGACGCGCTCGGGTCGACGACTCGGCACCGCTGCGTGCCCCACGCCGAGCCGCGACGCACGCGCTGACGGTCCGCGCTACCGCGGGTTCTGCGTGAGATACGTCTCGAGAGACTGGGGTGCACGCCCGGTGAGGGTCTCGACAGCGGTGCTGACGGCAGCCATGTCGTTGCTGGCGATGGCCGTGTAGGTGCTCACCCATGCGTCGAGCTGCCACCCGGGTGCGTCGAAGCCGGCGCGCGACCTGTAGGCCTCGTCGATCGTCTCGTCGTGGAACCGGACGTCGGTGCCACGGACGCGTGCGATGGTCGCGGCGACGTCCGCGAGGGTGAGCGACTCCGGGCCGGTGAGGTCGTAGACCTGGGAGACGTGCGGTGCCGGGGTCGTGAGGACCGCAGCAGCGGCGCGTGCCACGTCCGAGCGCGTGACGACGGCGACCCGTCCGTCGCCGGCCGGCCCGCGGACGACTCCGTCGTCTCCCACCAGGTCTTCCATGAAGTCGATGTAGAAGCTGTCTCGGAGGAACGTCCACCGCATGCCCGAGGCCTTGATGTGCTCTTCGGTGGCGTGGTGGTCGCGCGCAAGGGTGAAGACTGCGTCGGGCGCCGCTGCGACGAACGACGTGTACACGATGTGCTGCACCCCCGCGGAGGCTGCGGCGTCGACGAAGGACCGGTGCTGGTCGAGCCGTTCGAGGCTCTCCGGGGCTGACACCATGAACAGGGTGTCGACGCCGGCGAGCGCGGCTCGTGAGGCGTCCTCGTCGCTGTAGCTGAACGGGTGCACCGTGCACAGCGGGAGGTGCGGAGCCTTCGCGGGGGTGCGCACCAGCAGTCGTTGCGGGACGTCGCGCTCAGCGAGGTTCCGGGCGACGCGGCCGCCGAGCGCACCGGTGGCGCCGGTGACGGCGAGGGTGGGGAACGTACTCATCAGGGGCTCCTGGGTGGTTTGGGTGAGTCTGCTGTGCGGCCGGGATGCTGGGAGTCAGACCCGATCACCCGGCGACGACGATGCCGAGGTGCGCCGCGAGCGCCGGTGCGAGGTCGCGCAGCTGGTCCTCGCTGATGGTCGCTCCTTTGAGGCCGGCGAGGCCCGTGAGGGCACTGAGCCGTGCCCCGCTGAGGTCCACGCGCTTGAGGTGGGTGGCGGTCGTGGTGAGCTGGTCGATGCGGGTCCCGGGGAAAGCGACGACGTCTGCCCGGACACGGGAGAGGTCGAGCTCGCCGATGACGCAGTCCTCGAAGCGGACCTCGCTCAGGCGCGCGTCGCGGAGGTTGAGGTAGTCGATCTTCACGTCGCGGAACGTCACGCGGGACCAGTCGCCGGAGTAGGCCTGGATGCCGCCGAGCCTGCTGGCGCGGACGGTCACGTCGAGCCACGATCCGGAGGCGACGTCGAGGGTGTCCGCGTTGACCGTGTCGAACGTGCAGCCCATGAGCCGGGCGGAGCCGAGGTTCGTGCCGGAGAGGTCGGCGTCGCGGAACTCGGAGTCGATGATGCGCGAGCCCGACGCGTCGACGTCCCGCAGGTCGGTCCCGTCGAACACGCCGTTCTCGACGTATCCCTCGGGCTCGAGGCGCTGGGGGTCGTCGGGAAGGTCGTCTGTCGCCATGGACCCACTTTCTCACGCACGCTGGAGGGCACCCACGAGGTCGGAGCGAGCGGACCTCGACCGGGAATGTCCTGGCGGAGTCTGACGTTCCCCCGATGATTGACTCATCAACTATCTGAGGTGCGCATGCTCGACGTCGTGGTCATCGGAGCCGGTCAGGCCGGGCTCGCCGCCGCCTACCACCTGGTGCGTCTCGGCCTGGAGCCCGAGCGTGACTTCGTCGTCCTCGACGCCAACGACGGCCCCGGGGGAGCGTGGCGCCATCGCTGGCCGTCCCTCACCCTCGGCGCGGCGCACGGCATCCACGACCTGCCCGGACTGCCCATCGGGCCTCCGGACCCGACCGAGCCCGCGTCCGCCGCGGTCGCCCGCTACTACGGGACCTACGAGGAGACGTTCAGCCTCCCGGTGCACCGGCCCGTCACCGTGACCGCGGTGCGCCCCGAGACCGACGACCCCGCGTCGCCCCTGCTCGTCACAGGGACCGAGGGCACGCTCGCAGCACCGCGGACGTGGCGCACCCGCACGATCGTCAGCGCGACCGGCACGTGGACCCGCCCGTACTGGCCGCACTACCCAGGCCGCGAGCTCTTCCAGGGGCGCCAGCTCCACACGCACGACTTCTGGTCGGTCGACGAGTTTCGCGGCCAGCACGTCGTGGTCGTCGGGGGCGGCGCGTCCGCCGTGCAGTTCCTCCTGCCGCTCGCGCAGGTTGCGACGACGACGTGGGCGACGCGTCGCCCGCCCGTCTTCGGCGACCGGGTGTTCGACCGCGAGTGGGGCATCGACGTCGAGCGCCGCGTCCGCGAACGGACCGCTGCCGGGCTGCCGACGCTCAGCGTCGTCGGCGCGACCGGTCTGCCCCTGACCCCGGAGTACCAGCAAGGCATCGACGACGGGGTGCTCGTCTCGCGCGGCATGTTCACACGCATCACCGAGCACGGGGTCGTCTTCCCCGACGCGTCGGCGCCCGGCGGCGAGACCGAGGTCCGCGCGGACGCGATCCTGTGGGCGACCGGGTTCCGCCCGGCCGTCGACCACCTCTCGCCCTTGCGCCTGCGCGAGCACGGCGGCGCCATCGCGACAGACGGTGTGCACGTGCCGCGCGACGGTCGGATCTTCCTCGCCGGCTACGGCGCCGGGGCGTCGACCATCGGGGCGACACGGTCCGGACGAGCTGCGGCGGTGGCAGCGGCACGCGCGGTGCGCGGTGCGGACGGGCGGCCCAGCGGCCCCGTCGGGCGACCGTCCGACGCGACGTGGCTCAGCCACGGCGCGAGCGGACACACACGGGTGTGAGAGCCTGCTTCACGAGGAGCGAGCACGGAGAGGAGCGCGGTGCGCAGGTCTGTCTGCTTCATGCTCGCGGTCATGGCCGTCGCGCCGGGACTTGCGGGCTGTGCTGGTGGGGACGTCACACCCGAGGACGTCACCCCTCCGGACATCACCGCCAAGATCTCCTCGCAGGAGTATCTCGCAGAGGCGCTCCAGCTTCTGGACGACGGCATCCTTGCGGGCTCAGGCGACTGGACGGCGGCTCGAGCGGATGCGATCGCGCGCGTGACGGCCGAGACCTCGCTCGACGACGTCCACGCGATGCTCGACGACCTGGCGACCGTCGCGGGCGGCCTGCACAGCCGGTTCCGCACACCTGACGAAGTGCGTTCGTGGGAGAAGGACGCGCTGGGCACTGACGGTCCCGAGGTCCCGAGCGTCGAGCGCGACGGCGACGTCGCTGTCCTCACTCTCCCGTCTTTCCCGATCGACGACCCGGCTCTGGTCGAGGCCTACGTCGACGCGAGCGTGGCTGCGATCCGACCGTTTGCCGACGCGGACCTGTGCGGGTGGGTCGTCGATGTCTCCCTGAACACCGGTGGGAACGGTGACGCGATGATCGTGGCGGCGTCGCCGCTGCTCTCCGACGGACTGGTGCTGGGTCTGGAGGAGCCGGACGGCACCGTGCGCGAGCTCGCGGTCGACGGCAACACGGTCCTCGGCGACGGCGACGTGCTCGTCGGTGGGTCCGGGAGCCCGATCAAGATCCGCACCCCGTCGATCGTTGTCCGCCACAGCCTGATGACGGCGAGCGCCGGTGAGGCGGTCGTGGTCGCGTTCTACGGCGAGCCGTCGGCACGGACCTTCGGTTCCCGGACGCGCGGGTTCACGACCGGCAACACGTACACCGAGCTGGCGGACGGAGCAGGCCTCACGGTGACCACGGGTGCGTTCCAGGACCGCCTCGGGAACACCTACGACGGCAAGCTCGCCCCAGGTGTCGAAGGTCCGGGAGCGAGCGTGGCAGCTGATCTCGCGTCGACGGAGAGCGACTGGCTCCGCGCCAGGTGCTGAGCATCTGGCGCGGAGCAGGGAACGGTTCTGTGCGCCCTCGAGGAGGACGCCACCACCTAGCCCGGCGTGACCGTCCCTGTGAAGTGCTCCTTGCCGCTGCGAGCGTTCCAGCCGACATACGTGAAGCCGTCACCGGGGCTCTCGCTCCGCGTGATCGCCACCGCCACCTTCCCGGGCAGCAGCACCGGCTTGGCGAACTCGACGGTCCACTCGAATGCTCCGGCCTGTCCCGCACCGGTCTCCGACAGTGCCCGTGCGGCCGTGTACATGCCGTGCGCGATCGCCTTCGGGAAGCCGAACGCCTTGGCGGTCAGTGCGGAGAGGTGGATCGGGTTCCGGTCCCCGGAGACTGCCGCGTACCGACGACCCGTGCCGGCGTCGAGCTGCCACTGCGCGGTCGGGAAGCGCTCAGTGGTTGCCTCCGCGTCGGCCACGCGAGCCGCGCTGGCGGTCGCCTGCGGCGCACCCGGCTCGACGACCGAGACGCTCCCCGCACCCTTCGCGAGATACGTCGACACCCCGCGCCACACGACCTCGCGCGCGTGCCCTGCTCCGGAGAGCGCAGAGACCTCGGTGACGAGGTCCACCTGCGTCCCCTTGCGGTGGGGCCGTGCGTTCTCGGCCCACGCCTGGACCTCGAGGTGCTCGTCGGCGAGCACGGGACGCGAGACGCGCACGGCGTTGGCGAGGTGCACCATCCCGGCGACGGGCAGCGGGAAGTCCGGACGGACCATGAGTGCCATCGCCACGGGGAAGGCGAGGACGTGCACGAACCCGGCAGGGAGGTGGTCGTCGGTGGGCTCGCCCAAGAGTCGCTGGTAGGCGAGCAGGTGCTCGGGGTCCGCGACGACGTCGGCGACGCGATACGTCACGTCGGGCAGCACGACGGTCGACCGTCCGGGCTCGGCGCTCTCGTCGAGACCGCCCAGTCCCGGAATCTTCGAGAGCAGCCGTTCTGCGCTCGGCACGACCGCTCGCACGTACAGCCCACCGAGGCCAGGGACCTCGGGGAGCGTCTTGACGTGCGCGGGCCGGTCGCCGCTCGTGCTGGAGGTGTTCATGTCCGCCACGGTGTCAGGCTCCGACGAGGTTCTGGCCGCAGACGCGCAGCACGGTCCCGTTGATCCCCCCGGCGGCCGGCGACGCGAAGAACGCGACGGCCTCAGCGACGTCGACCGGAAGGCCTGCCTGCTGGAGCGAGTTGAGACGTCGGGCCACCTCGCGCGTCGCGAACGGGATCCGTGCAGTCATCTCTGTCTCGATGAACCCGGGCGCGACAGCGTTCGCGACGCCGCCGGTCGCCGCCATGAGCGGTCCGGTCGCCCGGACCATGCCGATGACCCCGCCCTTGGACGCGGCGTAGTTCGTCTGCCCACGGTTGCCGGCGATGCCGCTCGTCGAGGCGAGCGAGACGATGCGTGGCTGGTCGACGAACGCGGGTGAGGCGAGGAGCGTCTCGTTGATCCGCAGCTGCGCCGCGATGTTCACCGCGAGGACGGAGTCCCACGTCTCGGGCTTCATGTTGGCGAGCAGCTTGTCCCGCGTGATCCCGGCGTTGTGCACGACGATGTCGATGCCGCCGTGACGCGCCACGGCGTGGTCGATGATCTTCGCGCCCGCGTCGGGTGCCGTGATGTCGAGCTGGAGCGCGGTGCCACGGATCTGGTTGGCGACCGTCGCGAGCGACTCGCCCGCGGCGGGCACGTCGACCACGACGACCTTGGCGCCGTCGCGCGCGAGCGTCGTCGCGATGGCAGCACCGATGCCGCGTGCGGCACCGGTGACGACCGCGACACGGCCCTCGAGCGGGCGGTCCCAGCTCGCAGGCGTCGTCCCGCCGGACGAGGACACCGTGAGGAGCTGGCCGTCGACGAACGCCGACTTCGCCGACAGGAAGAACTGCAGGGCTCCGAGCACGGACGGCGCGGTCACGGGGACCTCGCCGTCGGTCGCGGACGTGAGCACGATCCCGTTGCCGGTCGCGCCTCCGCGCAGCTCCTTCGCGACAGACCGGACGATCCCGTCAATGCCCTGACGCACGGCCGCGACAGCCGGGGCATCGTCGGCGAGCGCGGCGCGGGAGATCGTCACGACGCGGGCTCCGGGGGCGAGCGCTCGCAGGACGCCACCGAGCTCGCGCACCGGCGCGGAGAGGTCGTCGGGGTGCACTGCTTCGGAGAGGACGACGACGACTGCGCCCCACCGCACGCTCGAGGCGCCGTCGGCGGACCGGCGCACGTCGAGGGCGTCACCGAGCTCGCCGCTCACGAGGATCTGGGCGACGGCGTCAGCATCCTTGCCGGACCCGACGGTGCCGCCGAGCACGAGGACCGGCCCGGTGACGAGCGGGGCGCCCGTGACCTGACGACGCAGGACGGACGGGCGCGGCAGCCCGAGCTTCTTCGCCAGGTTGCCGGTGACGCCGCCGTTGACGAGGGAGATGTACTTGTCGCTCACTTGGTTGCCTCTTCCGTGCTCTCGGCGCCCGCCGCAGCGGACTCGATGATGGCTGCGACGCCCAGACCTCCGGCGGCGCAGACAGAGATGAGTGCTCGCGAGACGCGGCCGGTCTCGGCCGCCTTCGCGGCGACGAGCTTCGCGGCGGTCGCGACGATGCGGCCTCCGGTGGCTGCGAACGGGTGCCCCGCGGCGAGCGAGGAACCATGGACGTTGAGCTTCGACCGGTCGAGGGTCCCGAACGCTCCGTCGAGGCCGAGCTCGGTGCGGCAGTACTCGTCGTCTGCCCATGCGGCGAGCGTCGACAGGACGGTCGACGCGAAGGCCTCGTGGATCTCGAAGAAGTCGAAGTCCTCGAAGGTGAGGCCGTTGCGGGCGAGGAGGCGCGGCACCGCGTGGACCGGCGCCATGAGGAGCCCCTCGCGGCCGTGGACGTAGTCCACCGCGGCGGACTCTCCGTCGACGACGCGAGCGAGGACGGGCAGGTCACGGGCCTCGGCCCACGCTCGCGACCCGAGCAGCACGACGGATGCGCCGTCGGTGAGCGGTGTCGAGTTGCCGGCGGTCATCGTCGCGGGGGCGCTGAGGGACGTGCCGAACGCCGGCTTGAGCGTCCCGAGCTTCTCCAGGGTGGTGTCGGCGCGCAGGTTCTGGTCGCGCGTGAGTCCCTTGTACGGGGTGACGAGGTCGTCGAAGAACCCGGAGTCGTACGCGTCGGCGAGGCCGTGGTGGCTGTTGAACGCGATCTGGTCCTGGGCCTCACGGGTCACGCCCCAGCGTGCGGTGGTGATCGCCTGGTGCTCGCCCATCGACAGGCCGGTGCGCGGCTCGCCGGTGCTGGGCGCTGCGGGGGTGAAGTCTGCGGGGCGCACTGCGGCGAACGCCTTGACGCGGGCGCCGAGGGTCTTGGCGTGCGACGCCTTGAGGATCGCGCGACGTAGTCCCTCGCTCAGGGCGATGGGAGCGTCGGAGATGCTGTCGGTGCCGCCGGCGATCGCGGAGTCGAGCTGGCCGAGCCGGATCTTGTTGCTCGTGCTGATGACGGCTTCGAGCCCTGTCGCGCAGGCCTGCTGGAGGTCGTACGCGGGAGTCTGCGGGGAGAGCGACGATCCGAGGACGCACTCGCGGACGAGGTTGAAGTCGCGGGAGTGCTTGAGCACCGATCCTCCGACGACCTCGCCGATCCGCTCACCCTGCAGACCGAACCGTGCGACGAGGCCTTCGAGCGCCGCGGTGAACATGTCTTGGTTGCTGACGTGCGCGTACTTTCCGCCGGCGCGGGCGAAGGGGATGCGGTTCCCGCCGACGATCACCGCGTCGGTCAGGCGGGTGGGGGGAACCTGGTGCGGTGTGGGGCTAGAGGGCAGTGCCACGGGGTCTCCTCGCGAGATGTGCGGGCCGTCGTGGTCGGAGCATCGTCCGGGACGGCTGTGTCCAGAACCCACAGTACCTGATACTGTCAGTTTCGTGAGTCCAGTCACAGGAGATTCGACAGCGAGGTCGGACGAGATGCCCCAGCCCCAGCCGGCGACCGATGGTCGCTCCACGCGCTGGGACGACCACCGCGCTGCCCGACGCATCGCTCTCGTGCGTGCTGCCCGCAAGGCCGTGCACCAGATGGGCCCCGAGGTCTCCATGGACGAGATCGCCACGTTCGCCAAGACGTCCAAGTCCATCGTCTACCGCTACTTCGTCGACAAGCCCGGCCTGCAGCTCGCTGTCGGCGAGGCTGTCGTCGAGCAGATGAGCGTCGCCCTGAGCGAGGCCGCGCAGCTGGCGACCACGCCGCGCGCCGCCCTGGAGTCGATGGTCGCCGTCTACCTCGAGATGATCGCGCACTCTCCGAACGTCTACTACTTCGTCACGCGCACGGCCCCCGGGCTGCCGTTCCTCGAGTCGATGAACGAGATCGTCGCTGTCCCCTTCGCCCAGGAGATGAACGCTGACGCCGTCGACGCCGCTGCCTGGGGCGCTGGTGCTGTCGGGTTCATCCGAGGGTCGGGGGAGTGGTGGTTGCTGAACCGCACCGAGCCGGGAGCGCCGACCCGCGAAGAGCTCACCGACCGCGTCACCGCATGGCTCTGGGGCGGGCCGGTCGGCGTCCTCGCCCGCGGCAAGCCCTGATGTCTCCCCCCGAGCTCCCTTCCGAACCGACCAGTGTGTTTGCCAGTACAAAGGAGTCAGCATGACCACCGTCTCGGACCGCCCCTCCACCACCGCACCCTCGGGCAACCGCACCGGTCTCACCCCCGACCGCGCCGACCACCACGTCGACGTCGCCTACCTCGAGACGGCGCTGCTCGGCCGCTGGGCTCAGATCCGCCGGGACAGCCGTGCTGTCGCAGCGGACCCGCGGTTCGCCAAGGAGGAAGGCCTGTCCATGGCCGACCACCGCGCCCGGGTGCTCGACCAGCTCAAGCTCCTCACGACGGACGCCGACGTGCTCCGTGCCTTCCCGGTCCACCTCGGCGGCAGCAACGACGCCGGCGGCAACCTCGCGGGCGCTGAGGACCTGATCCTCGCGGACCCCTCCTTGCAGATCAAGGCTGGCGTGCAGTGGGGGCTCTTCGGTGCAGCGATCCTCCACCTCGGGACGCCCGAGCAGCACGAGGAGCTTCTCCCCGCTGCCATGGACGTCAGCGTCCCCGGTGCCTTCGCCATGACGGAGATCGGCCACGGCTCGGACGTCGCGTCGATCGGGACGACCGCGACGTACGACGAGGCGACCGAAGAGTTCGTCATCCACACGCCGTTCAAGGCCGCGTGGAAGGACTACCTCGGCAACGCGGGCCAGCACGGCACCGCCGCGACGGTGTTCGCCCAGCTCATCACGCAGGGCGTCAACCACGGTGTCCACGCGTTCTACGTGCCGATCCGCGAGACGACGAAGGACGGTTCCGCGGGTGACTTCAAGCCGGGCGTCGGCGGCGAGGACGACGGTCTCAAGGGCGGTCTCGTCGGCGTCGACAACGGTCGCCTGCACTTCACTCACGTGCGCATCCCCCGCAAGCACCTGCTCGCCCGCTACGGCCAGGTCGCTGCCGACGGCACCTACACGTCGCCGATCGACAGCCCCGGACGCCGCTTCTTCACGATGCTCGGCTCGCTCGTCCAGGGCCGTGTCTCCCTCGACGGCGCGGCGGGCGTGGCCACGAAGGCCGGGCTCATCACCGCCATCACCTACGGCAACCAGCGTCGCCAGTTCGCCGGCGCCTCCGAGACCGAGGAGATGGTGCTCCTCGACTACCGCGAGCACCAGCGACGCCTCCTCCCGCTCCTCGCGGAGACGTACGCGGGCCACTTCGCGCACGAGCGCCTGCTCGATCTGTTCAGCGCGGTGTTCTCCGGAGAGATGGACACGCCCGAGTCTCGCGAAGACCTCGAGACCATGGCCGCGACGCTCAAGCCGACCTCGACCTGGCGTGCGTTGAACGTCCTGCAGACGTCCCGCGAGGCGTGCGGCGGTGCCGGGTTCATCACCGAGAACAGGCTCGTCTCGCTCCGCGCCGACCTCGACATCTACGTGACCTTCGAGGGCGACAACACGGTCCTCCTGCAGCTCGTCGGCAAGCGGCTCCTGGCCGACTACGCGGCGAACTTCAAGGGCATCGACGGCGTGGGCATGGCCCGGTTCGTCGTGGAGCGCGCTGCCGACAGCGTCCTCTACAAGACGCCGATCAGCCGCATCGCGCAGAGCATCCTCGACTCCGGCTCGGTCCGTCGCTCGGCAGGTCACCTCCGGGAGGAGGCCACCCAGCGCGAGCTGCTCACCGACCGTGTCGAGAGCATGGTCGCCGAGCTGGCGACCGCGCTGCGCCCCGCGTCCAAGCTCACGCGCGCGAACGCGGCAGAGCTCTTCAACAACCACCAGCACGAGCTCATCGAGGCGGCACGTGCCCACGCCGACCTCGTCCAGTGGGAGGCGTTCACCAAGGCGCTCGAGACCATCGAGGACGCCGGCACCCGCCAGGTGCTCACGTGGGTGCGCGACCTCTTCGGTCTCGTGGCCGTGGAGAAGAACCTCGCCTGGTACCTCATCAACGGGCGCCTCTCTGGGCAGCGTGCGCGGACGGTCACGTCGTACATCGACCGGCTGCTCGCTCGCCTGCGACCGCACGCGCAGGACCTCGTCGACGCGTTCGGCTACGGTCCGGAGCACGTGCGCGCGACGATCGCCACGGGCGTCGAGAAGGAGCGTCAGGACGAAGCGCAGGAGTACTACCGGGCCCTGCGTGCGAGCGGTCAGGAGCCTGTGAGCGAGAAGAGCCTCAAGGGCAAGGCCACGGGCGGCTCGAAGGGCTGAGCCAGAGCGGGGTCGAGCGACGAGCGCGACCGGCGGGCTCGACCACCAGGACAGGCGTCAGGCAGGCGTGGTGCGCTCCGTAGAGTGACGGGGTGCACCGCGTCCCCGCCCCCCTCCTGTTCCTCGTCTCCGGGGTCACCCAGTACGTCGGAGCGGGGCTCGCCGTCGGCCTCTTCACGGTCGTCCCCGCGACGGCGGTGGCGTGGTCACGGATCGCGGTCGCGGCGGTCGTCCTCCTCGTGTGGAGCAGACCGTGGGCCCGACGCTGGGACGGTCCCACGCTGCGCGCCGCCGTCCTCTTCGGGGTGGTGCTCGCCGCGATGAACTGCACGTTCTACGCGTCGCTGGACTACCTGCCTCTCGGCAACGCTGTCGCCATCGAGTTCGTCGGGCCCGTCCTCGTCGGGGCGCTCACCGGCCGTGGTGTGCGCGAGCGGGTGGCCATCGGGCTCTCGCTCGTCGGTGTGGTCCTGCTCGCGGGCGTCACCGTGACGTCGGGCGACGACGGAGCCGTCCTCGGGATCGTGCTCGTCCTGGCGGCTGCCGCGTGCTGGGCCGGGTACATCCTCCTCGGTCGCGTCGTCTCTCAGCAGGGGACCGGGCTCGCGCCGCTCGCCGTCGGCATGGCCGCCGGCGCGGTCGTCTTCGCGCCGTTCTTCGGTCCGTCCTCGACGCCGCTCTTCACCGACGGGGGCTACCTCGCGGTGCTCGTCGGCATCGCGCTCGCGTCGTCCGTCGTGCCGTACGGGATCGACCAGGTGGTCCTGCGCAGGCTCCGCCCTGCGCAGTTCTCCATCCTCCTGGCCATCTGGCCAGCCTCTGCGCTCCTCGTCGGAGCCGTCATGCTCCGACAGGTGCCGCACGGGCTCGAGGTCGTGGGCCTCGTGCTCGTCTCGGTGGCGATCGCGCTCACGGGCCGTCCGCAGGCTCCCACCACCGACCCGACGGCCGACCCGGCGCCCGGTGCGCCGGGCGCCTCAGAGCCAGCAGCCTAGGCCGGGTTGCACCGTGCGATGAGGTAGCCGATGAACGAGATGTCGGGACGCCACGGCTCGAGGTTCCAGGTGTCCTTCTCACGGGCGCCGTCCACGTGGCAGAGGAACTGCTTCCGCATGACGCTCGTGTCAGCCGAGGGGTCCAGGCGCACCACGTCGTCCCAGCCGTAGGTCCGGCCTGTGGTGCCCGACGCGCGCCCCCAGGCGGTCGGGGTGACCGCGAGCGAGCGTCCCCCCTCCCGCTCACCCCACTCGACGCTCGCCACGACCGCCTGACCCAGGTACACGTCGACCGTCAGCGGGTACGCCACCGCGGGATCGCTCGCTGCTGCCGTGTCGTCGGCGCTGGCGTCTGCGCTCTCCCCGGTGGCGTCGTAGCCGTCCGGAGCGAGGTCGAGAGCGAGGAGACCACCGATGTCGTCGACCTCTGTCCAGCTCGAGGGCACCTCGCTGCCGGTCGTGTCGGTGACGACCGGTGCGGCGAGCCCTCCGCGGAGCTCGTCGTCGCTCCCGACCACGGCGACGGACGAGTCCCAGGCGACCACGACGGAGCTCTCGCCGGGGGCCTCGAAGGTGTAGCGGACCGCCCCTGGTTCGGGGAGCGTCGTGCGCAGGTGCATGCCTCCGTCGCCGTCGGGAACGAGCGCTGTCGTGGGGGTCTGAGCGACCGACGGGGACGCTCCGAGCATGTCGATCACGACCGCGTCCGAGGGAGATTCCGGACTACTAGCACTTTCACCGGCATTATCGGTAGGCATTTGTCCCTCCGTCTCAGATGGTGGCGATTGGGACTGGACAGGGGGTGAAGAAATGGGTGAACATGCAACAAGCGAAAGAAGCACGAGAGCGGCGGCAGGGACTCGAAAAGCGCCAGTGCGGAGCGGATTTCTCAGAACGGACGACCTGATCAGGGGGCGGTGCGCTCCCATGGGGTGAGCTCCTGTTCTCTTGCACGGACGAGTGAGAGGTAGTAGGGGTGCTGACCGACACCGATGTGAACGTGTCCTGGGGAGTCGCGCTCGACGGCCCCGATCTTTACGCTGCCGCACAGCTCCTGGACGACAACGAACAACGACGAGCGGCCGCGATCCGCAACGACCATACCCAGCGACGGTTCGTCTCCGCGCACGCGATGCTCCGCATCCTCGTCGGCCAGCAGATCGGCTGGGACCCCAAGGACCTGCGATTCGGCAACGCCGGGCGGTACGGCAAGCCAGAGCTCGTCTACCCGCCCATCCGCGTCCACTTCAACATCGCCACCGCAGGCGACCGTGTCGTGTGCGCCGTCACCGAGTCCGGGGCCGTCGGCGTCGACGTCGAGTCGCACGACGTGATCGAGGAGGCAGACGCTGCTGGAGGGCTCGAGGACGTGCTCCTCACCGCCGCTGAGCGTGACGTCCTCACCGAGTTCCCGCACCGTGCGGGCGCGCTCGCACGCTGGTGGGTTCGCAAAGAAGCGATCCTCAAAGCGACCGGTGAAGGCCTGACCATCGATCCGCCGACGCTCGAGATGAGCGCTCCGGACGAGACCCCCGAGCTTCTCAGCTGGGAAGGACGCGCCGTTCCCTCCCTGTGGATCTCTGACCTCGACGTGGGCGCCGCCTACGAGGCTGCCGTCGTCGTCCTCACCCCGCGCTGACGGAGGCCATGGAGCGCCGGGTGAGACTCCCGACAGCACACCGCTCCACCCGGCTAAACTTGCCCCGTGACTGCTCCCAGCAAGCCCGCCCTTGACACCGTCGAGCATGCCGCTGCGACTCCCGACGAGGTCCAGCCGTTCGCGGCGCTGGGCCTCAAGCCGGACGAGTACCAGCGGATCCGTGACATCCTCGGCCGCCGCCCGACGGCCGCCGAGCTGGCGATGTACTCGGTCATGTGGTCCGAGCACTGCTCGTACAAGTCCTCCAAGGTGCACCTGAGCACGTTCGGCGAGAAGACCACGCCGGAGATGAAGAAGCACCTTCTCGTCGGCATCGGCGAGAACGCGGGCGTCGTCGACATCGGCGACGGCTGGGCCGTCACGTTCAAGGTCGAGTCCCACAACCACCCGAGCTACGTCGAGCCCTACCAGGGTGCCGCGACCGGGGTCGGCGGGATCGTCCGGGACATCATCTCCATGGGCGCGCGTCCTGTCGCCGTCATGGACCAGCTGCGCTTCGGTGCCGTCGACCACCCGGACACAGCGCGCGTCGTGCACGGGGTCGTCGCCGGCGTCGGCGGCTACGGCAACTCGCTCGGGCTGCCCAACATCGGTGGCGAGCTTGTCTTCGACAGCTCCTACCAGGGCAACCCGCTCGTCAACGCGCTGTGCCTCGGCGTGCTGCGCCACGAGGACATCCACCTCGCCAACGCCTCGGGCGTCGGCAACAAGGTGGTCCTCTTCGGTGCGCGCACCGGCGGCGACGGCATCGGCGGTGCGTCCATCCTCGCGTCGGAGACCTTCGAGGACGGCGTGCCTGCCAAGCGCCCGAGCGTCCAGGTGGGTGACCCCTTCATGGAGAAGGTCCTCATCGAGTGCTGCCTCGAGCTCTACGCGGCGAAGGTCGTCGAGGGCATCCAGGACCTCGGCGCGGCCGGGATCTCCTGCGCCACCTCCGAGCTCGCGTCCAACGGTGACGGCGGCATGCACGTGTGGCTCGACGACGTGCTGCTGCGCGACCCGTCGCTCAACGCCGGCGAGATCCTCATGTCTGAGTCGCAGGAACGCATGATGGCGGTCGTCACGCCCGAGAAGCTCGACGCGTTCCTGGCGATCACCGGCAAGTGGGACGTCGAGAGCGCTGTCGTCGGAGAGGTCAACGGCTCCGGCCGCCTGACCATCGACCACCACGACCAGCGGATCGTCGACGTCGACCCCAAGACGGTCGCCCACGAGGGGCCCGTCTACCTCCGCCCGTACGAGCGCCCGGCCTGGCAGGACGCGCTCAACGCCGACACCGTCGTCGCGGCCGGCCTCGCGCGGCCAGAGACCGGCGACGAGCTGCGCGCCACGGCGCTGCAGCTGCTCTCCTCGCCCAACCTGGCGTCGAAGGAGTGGGTGACCAACCAGTACGACCGCTTTGTCCAGGGCAACACGGCGCTCGCCCAGCCTGACGACGGCGGTGTCGTCCGTGTCGACGAGACCACCGGCCTCGGTGTCGCGCTCGCCACCGACGCGAACGGCCGGTACACGAAGCTCGACCCGCGCACCGGCGCCCAGCTCGCTCTCGCGGAGGCGTACCGCAACGTCGCTGCGACCGGCGCGCGCCCGCTCGCGATCACCGACTGCCTGAACTTTGGCTCCCCCGAGGACCCTGACTCGATGTGGCAGCTCGTCGAGGCGATCGAGGGGCTGGCGGACGGCTGCCAGACGCTCGGCGTCCCTGTCACCGGCGGCAACGTCTCGCTCTACAACGGGACGGGGGAACCGGGGCAGATCGACTCGTCGATCCACCCGACGCCCGTCGTCGGTGTCCTCGGTGTCCTCGACGACGTCGCCCGGGCGACCGGCTCCGGCTGGCGCACGCCCGGCGAGACGATCTTCCTGCTCGGGGCTACGTTCGCCGAGCTCGACGGCTCGGCCTGGGCCGACGTCGTCCACTCTCACCTCGGCGGCCTGCCGCCGCGCCTCGACCTCGCTGCCGAGCGCGCGCTGGCCGAGGTCCTCATCAACGCGACCCGCGACGAGCTCGTCGACGCGGCGCACGACCTCTCCGAGGGCGGCCTCGCCCAGGGACTCATCGAGGCGAGCCTGCGCTTCGGCGTCGGCGCCAAGGTGACCCTCGACGGGCTGCTCGAGCGCGACGGCGTCTCGGCCTTCGAAGCGCTCTTCTCCGAGACGGCGGCACGTGCGCTCGTGGCCGTGCCCCGCGGCGAAGAGGTGCGCTTCGTCGACGCGTGCTACGCCCGCGGCGTGCCGTACCTGAAGATCGGCGAGGCGGGGCACGACGTCGACGGCGTCGAGTCCCTCGAGGTCGAGGGCCTCTTCACGCTCCCGCTCGACGAGGCCCGCGAGGCCTTCACGCGGACGCTGCCGGCGATCTTCGGCTGACCAGCGCCTGCTGCCTCGAGCGTGAGCCCGTGGGCCTGACCAGTCGTCGTCGGCCAGCGTGGCCTGTGCCAAGAGCCGCTCGTCGTCTCCGTCGAGCAGGCGACCGTGTCGGCGTGCCGCGGGTGCGGGCCGCTACGCGTCTCTGGCGGCGCCCTGAGGCATACCGAACACCGTGCGCACACCTGGCGACCAGAGCACCGAGTCCGGTGCACGGTCGACGAGACCAGGGAACCCGGCGGCTGCGACGAGCGAGTCGTCGAGGTGGACCAGGCGCGCGTGGTGGAGCGGCCACGGCTCGTGCTCGTTGGGCACGAAGAGGAGCCGGCCGAGGTGCCGCGTGTGCAGACCCCAGCGGGCGGTGAGGAACTGTGCGAGCGGGTCGGGCTGATCGATCCGGGCGCCGGGTTCTACGACGATCCGGCCACCGGCGCCACGAGGTCCGGGTACCCGTCGGGCAGACGTGTACGTGATCGTGGAGGCCGTGCGCTCGATGCGCATCCGCGACCACGTGTACGGGAGCGCGAAGCCGACGCGGGCGGCCACGACCACGGCGAGCCGCGACGCGTCGAGCGACCGGAAGACCACGCCGCGCCGGCCGGTCGCATCGACCGAGTACAGGCGCACGTTCGTCTCCGCGAAGGTGCCGAGCCACGGGACTGCGGGGCCGCGGGCGACACCGGCGTCGGCCAGGCGGAACGGGACGAGACCGACGTAAGTCGCGCCGTCGAACAGGTCAGGGGCGGTGCCGCGAGGGAGCAGCGGAGCGACGAGCGTCGGGTCCACCCGCCAGTGCACGAAGGTGAGGTCCTCCCAGCGCTGCGACATGATCTGCGGCCTGTCGAGCGGCGAGGCGGTCGGCGAGACGGGGGAGCGGGGCACCGGCCCGTCACTGGTCATTGGGGCGTCTCGGTCGCGGTGTCTGCGCCGAGATTGAACGGTGACGTCTTGCTCGAGAACATCTCCAGGCGCTGCTCCGGCGTCATCGCCTCGATCGCGGCGCGGTGCTCGGTGGAGAAGCCGGAGACCTCGACCGGCTCGGCGATCGGCACGAGCGAGTGCACGATCCGGTCGGGGTAGGCGTGGACGATGTTCATCGACTGGCCTGAGTCCACACCAGAGAGCAGCCGCTCGTGGGCGCTCAGGTCGAGCGTGTAGCACGTGGCTGCTGCGACGGACACGGGGATGCCGGCGACGAGGCTGTGCGTCGAGTAGTGCAGGTGCCCGGCGAGGACGCCACTGACGTCCGTGCCCGCGACGACGCGCGCGAAGCGGTCCTGCTGCTCGAGCTCGAGCATGTCCATCGCCCACAGGAGCGGCGTGGGGATCGGCGGGTGGTGCATCGCGACGAGGGTGCCGTGCGGCGCAGGCGTCGCGAGGACGTCGGCCAGCCAGTCGAGCTGGGCGTCGGTGAGCTCGCCGTGGTGGTACCCGACGACGGTCGTGTCGAGCGAGACGATCCGCAGCCCGTCGACGTCGTAGACGCGGTCGTGCGGCTCGTCCGATCCTTCTTCGTCGAAGAGACCCTGGGCGTAGCGCTGCCGCTCGTCGTGGTTGCCCATGACCCAGACGACCTGCGCACCCATCCTGGCCGCGACGGGCTCGACGATCGCGCGCAGCCGGGCGTACGCCTCGGGCTCGCCCTGGTCCGCGAGGTCGCCGGTGAAGACGAGCGCCTGCGGTCGGATGTCTGACCGTTCGAGCTGATGGAGCGCCCGCTCGAGGTTCGCCTGGGTGTCGACCGCGTCGTAGAGCCTGCGGTTCCCGGCGAGGAAGTGGGTGTCGCTGATGTGGGCGACGGCGTGCGAGGGGGCGGGGTGCTGTCCGAGCTGGGTCACGTGTCTCACCATAGCCACGGGGCGGGCGAGCGACCGTGCGGCTCGTCCGCCGAGCGACCATGTCACGAATGCATGACACAGCACGATGTCTCGATATCGTGACGTTCTGTATAGTCATGGTATCGTGACACGATGTCGACCGTCAGGAACCCTCACGAGCTGGGAGCGCAGCTGCGTGCAGCGCGTCGCGCGGCGGGGCTGACCCAGGCGCAGGTCGCCACATCCGCGAACGTCTCGCGCGCATTCGTCATCGATCTCGAGCAGGGCAAGCGTCCCGGTGCAGAGCTGTCCCGGGTGCTGGCCGTGGCGCGCGCGCTGCACCGGTCGTTCGCCCTCGTGGAGGACGCGCGGCCATCCTTTGACGCCGCCCTAGACGACTTCCTCGGATCATGACGAAGGTCACCGAGCTCGCGTTCGCGCTCTACGGACGCCGTGCAGGGACCATCGTCCGCGATCGCAGCCGGATCGGCCTGAGCTACGACACCTCGTACCTGACCTCGGCCGACCCCACCCCGCTGTCCCTCTCGATGCCGCTCTCCACCGACGCGTACCCGACCCGGTCCGTCGAGGCGTTCCTCAAAGGTCTCCTGCCCGACCATGAGGAGGTCAGAGCGCGATGGTCCAGACGCTTCGGGGTCAGGCCCGGGGACACCCTCGGTCTGATCGCAGCCATCGGTGCAGACACCGCGGGCGCGGCCGTGTTCGCCGCACCTGACGAGCTCGACGACCTCCTCAGTCGACCGGGGGCAGTCGAGCCGCTCACCGAGGCCGACATCGCCAGCCGGTTGCGCCAGCTGCGTCAGGACGACGGTGCATGGCACGACGAGCACGACGAGCACTGGAGCCTGGCTGGTGGGCAGGGCAAGTTCACGCTCGTCCGCCGCACGGACGGCGGCTGGGCACTGCCGTCCGGCAGCATCGCCTCGACGCACATCGTCAAACCAGGGATCTCCCGTATCCGCTCGCAGGCGCTCGCCGAGCACGTGAGCATGCGTGCGCTCGCCCTGCTCGGGCTGGACGTGGCAACGACGGAACACGTCCTGTTCGACGACCAGCCTGCGATCGTCGTCACGCGCTACGACCGACGCCCGAACCGCGCCGGGACCGTCGTGCGGATCCACCAGGAGGACATGGTCCAGGCTTTCGCGATGGACCCCAGCCGCAAGTACGAGGCCGACCGGGGACCTGGTGTCGGTGCGATCGTCAACCGCCTCCGCGCCGCGGCGGACGACGACTCCGCCGTGCGATTCACCGATGCCACGATCGCCGGCTACCTGCTCGGCGCCCCGGACGGCCATGCCAAGAACTACTCGATGCTGCTGCTGGGTCGTGCCGCGCGGCTGGCGCCCTTGTACGACGTCTCGACAGGGCTCGTCCCGAGCGCAACAGGCAGGCTCCGGTACGGGTCTGCTGCGATGTCGATCGGCGGGGAAAGAGCGTTCGGCGAGGTCGAGGCGAAGCACTGGGTACGCTTCGCGAAGGTCGTCGGGCAACCGGCGGACGCGATCCTTCAGAGGGTCCGGAGCCTTGCCGAGTCCGTGCCCGACGCCTTCCGAGACGCGATCCGCGAGCTCCCGCGCAGCGAGGACGCCACCTTCCTGTCCGCGGTCGTCCTGCCGAGCATCGCGGCGCTGGACGCGCAGACGGTCACTGGCCTCACGTCCAGCCGTCGGACCGGCGGACGGGTCGTCGTGCCCTTCGTCCGGACTCTGGAAGCGACGCCGGTGACCGGCACGGAGGCGGATCCGGATGACGGAATCGAGCCGGATGACGAGACCGACGCGTGGGACGGCGGCGCGGTCACGTCACACCGGTAGGGAGGCGTCGTAGATCCGCAGGCACGAGCCGACGATGGTGTCGCCGAGGCCGTCGTCCGTGGCCCAGGCGAGGAACATCGGCGGCACGGGATCCGGCACCACGAGCTCGTCCCACCAGGCCGGGTACACCGGCGCGACGATCACGCCCGTCCCCGTCCGCACCGAAGGGGCCGGGAGGAACGGCGTGAGCGTCGGGACGCTGACGTTGCGCAGCATCCGGTCGCGGCCGGTGGGGTCGTCCTGGTCGCGGAGGTCGGGACTACGCGAGGTCCTTGCTCAGGACGACGAGCTGCAGCCCGTCGCGCAGGATCTCGATCATGTCGGCGTCCGCGGGCGGGAACGGCTCAAGGTCGCCGGTCGGGCGGTAGCCGCGGCGACCGTAGTACGCGAGGAGCTCGGGACGGGCGTCGAGCACCGTCATCGTCAGCTCGGCCAGCTGCCACTCCTCGCGGGCCACGCGCTCGGCCTCCGCGAGGAGACGACGACCGATGCCGTTGCCCTGCGTGGTGGGCCGGACGGCGAAGAGACCGAAGTACGCGGCGGTGCCCGAGATCCGGGTGACGTGCGCGCAGCCGAGGATCTCGCCGTCGGACTCTGCGAGGACGATCCGGCTGCCGGGCTGCTCGATGTCGGCCTGGAGCATCGCCACGTCCGCGCGGGGACCACCGACGAGGTCCGTCTCCGTGGTCCATCCGGCGCGGCTCGCGTCACCGCGGTAGGCCGAGTTCACGAGGGCGACCACAGCGGGGAGGTCGTCGCTCGTCGCGGAGCGGAAGGCCAGCACGTCGGACAGCACCCCACGACGATAGCGCCCTGCGCCGAGGCCGACCGCCGGGATGTGGGTAGCCGGCGTCGACCGCGCACCGTGGCGCTACGGTCGGACCGTGAGCAGCGGACAGGTGGAACGGGTCGACGTGGTCGTCGTCGGTGGCGGGGTCATGGGCTCCGCCGCCGAGCGGTGGCCCGGACTGCGCTTCGAGGTGGCGGTGCTCCACGAGCCGAGCACCGCCAGCGGTGAGCTGCTCGCGCAGCGGGTCGTGCTGAGCCGCTTCAGCAGCTGATCTCCATCCGGCGAGGTCGGCAGGTCGACCGTCGTCAGGTCGACGATCGCGCGGAACGACCGGTCGACGGCGTCGGCGTCCTCCGGGCCTTCTCCGGCAGGCTCGTCGCTGCTCTCGAGCGAGACGAAGCGGAGCGGCTTCGTCGTCGTGCTGCTCGACCCGTAGGTGTAGGAGAGCCAGAGCGGGGCCTCGTTGCGCAGCAGGTCGTACATGCGGTCGAAGTCGCTGAACGGGACCTGGCCGAGGATGGTGATCCGGGCGAGCGGGCTCGACGTGCTGCGGGCGACGCGCACGGTGTATGACGCGATGGGGATGGACGGCATGGGAGTGCTCCGTTCAGAGAAGGAGGCTTCGTCGGTCGACGAGGTCAGACGGTTCGCAGCTCGATCGTCGCGAACGACGCCACGTACTGGTGGTCGTCGACCCGGTGAGCGTCCAGCACCGGCATGTAGGCGATCGCGTCGCCCTCGAGCATCGACTCCGTCGTGAAGTCGTGCCCGTCTGTGTAGTGGTAGACGAGGCACACGTGCGCGGTCGGGTCGACCACGCTCTGCCCTGCCCCAGCGATGTCCATGACACCCACCTCCACCGGGTGGCTCCGTCGCCGCCCTCTACAGAGGAAGAGCGTGCACGACGTCGGTCGTGACACCTCTCACCCGCGGACCACCCCGAGGTCACCTGATCGTGTGTCCGTAGGAGCTCTGTCCCGTACAGACCTCACCCTGCCGGTGCTAGCGTCGAAACCCGGACGAAGCGCCAAACGGAAGAGGCACGAGCATGCTGGTCGGGTTGCACACGGACTACCTCACTGAGGACCTGGCAGAGGACGGGCACCCCGTCTCTTTCGAGCTGAGCTGCCCGCCGGGCTTCAACTTCGCGTACGACGTCGTCGACCGGCTCGGGACCGAGACCCCGGACCGTCGCGCGCTGCGCTGGTGCAACGACGAGGGGGAGCGCGCCGACTACACGTTCGGTGACGTGCAGCGGCTCAGCGACCAGGCCGCGTCGTACTTCCTCGCCCAGGGCATCCGCAAGGGCGACCGGGTCCTGCTCATCCTCAAGCGGCACGCCCAGTTCTGGTGGGCCATCACCGCCCTCCACAAGATCGGTGCGATCGCTGTCCCGGCGACCAACCAGCTGCTCCGCTACGACCTCGTCTTCCGTCTGAACGAGGCTGACATCTCGGCCGTCGTGTGCACCCTCGAGGGCGACGTCGCCGCCGAGGTCGAGGCCGCCGAGGCCGAGACGGGGCGCACGCTGCTCAAGGTCGGCGTCCGCGGCGAGCGCCACGGCTGGGACGACCTCGACGCCGGGATGGCCGCCGCCGCGCCCTTCGTCAAGCCCGCACCCGAGGATCTCCCCGCGGTCGACGACGCGATGCTCCTCTACTTCACGTCCGGCACCACGGCGCAGCCGAAGATGGTCGTCCACGACTACTCGTACCCGATCGCTCACATCGCCACCGCCAAGTACTGGCACCGCGTCGACCCCGACGGGCTGCACCTGACCGTCTCGGAGACCGGGTGGGCCAAGTCCGTGTGGGGCAAGCTCTACGGCCAGTGGTTCATGGAGACGTGCGTCGACGTGTACGACTTCGAGCGCTTCGACCCAGTCCGCCTCCTCAAGCACCTCGAGGAAGCACGCGTCACGACGTTCTGCGCGGCCCCGACCGTCTACCGTTTCCTCATCACGCACGACCTCGCGTCCTACGACCTCTCCGCCCTCACGCACTGCACCATCGCCGGCGAGGCCATGAACCCGGTCGTGTACGAGTCCTTCCGCGAGCAGACGGGCATCGAGCTCAAAGAGGGCTACGGCCAGACAGAGATGACCCTCGCGGTCGTCACCAACTACTGGCAGGCCACGAAGCCCGGCTCGATGGGCCTGCCCTCCGCCGGGTACGACGTGGTCCTTCTCACCGACGACGGCACCGAGGCCGGCGTCGACGAGGACGGCGAGATCTGCCTGCGCCTGCCTGAGGGCACTAAGCCGATCGGCCTCTTCACCGGGTACGCCGGCGACCCCGCCACGACGGCGTCCGTCTGGCACGACGGTTTTTACCACACCCACGACCTCGCCCGCCGGGATGCCGACGGGTACTTCTGGTACGTCGGACGCACCGACGACATGATCAAGACCTCCGGCTACCGGGTCGGTCCCTTCGAGGTCGAGAGCGTCGTCATGGCGCACCCGGCGGTCGTCGAGTGCGCCATCACCGGTGCGCCCGACGAGGTCCGCGGGATCGTCGTCAAGGCGACCATCATCCTGGGGAACGGCTACGAGCCGTCGAGCGCGCTCGTCAAAGACATCCAGACCTTCGTCAAGCACCGCACCGCGCCCTACAAGTACCCGCGGATCATCGAGTTCGTCGAGACGATGCCCACCACGGTCTCCGGGAAGATCCGCAGGGTCGTCATCCGTGAAGAGTCCGAGCGAGCAGCAGGTGGCGACGCGGGTTGATCGCTGTGCCTTCGTCGAGCCCTCGCGGACGCGTGAGCCGACCGGTTCGTCGTGCTGGGGCCGAGGTCTCCATGCAGTGGACGGACCGTGTGCCGGTCCTCGACCGGCCGGTACGCTGCGGAAGTGCCCCAAGTGGTACTCCCGTCCCAATCGCGGCTGCGGGACCAGCGCGTGACGAAGGAGAATGCCCGATGGAAGGCCAGCTCGCCCCCGTGCTCGACCAGGTGCTCCGCCGCAACCCCGGCGAGGCAGAGTTCCACCAGGCTGTCCGGGAGGTGTTCGACTCGCTGGCCCCGGTGCTCAAGAAGAACCCCCACTACGCCGACGCAGCCGTCCTCGAGCGCATCTGCGAGCCCGAACGGCAGATCATCTTCCGGGTTCCCTGGGTCGACGACGCGAACCGCGTCCAGATCAACCGCGGCTTCCGGGTCGAGTTCAACTCGGCGCTCGGTCCCTTCAAGGGCGGCCTGCGGTTCCACCCCTCGGTCTACCTCGGCATCGTCAAGTTCCTCGGGTTCGAGCAGGTGTTCAAGAACTCCCTCACCGGCATGCCCATCGGTGGCGGCAAGGGCGGCTCCGACTTCGACCCGCGTGGCCGGTCCGAGGGCGAGGTCATGCGGTTCTGCCAGTCCTTCATGACGGAGCTGTACCGGCACATCGGCGAGTACACCGACGTCCCGGCCGGGGACATCGGCGTCGGCGGACGCGAGATCGGCTACCTCTTCGGCCAGTACAAGCGGATCACCAACCGCTACGAGTCAGGCGTCCTCACCGGCAAGGGGGTCTCCTGGGGCGGCTCGCTCGTGCGGACCGAGGCCACCGGGTACGGCACCGTCCTCTTCGCCCGAGAGATGCTCAAGACCCGTGGGCTCGAGCTCGAGGGCCAGCGCGTCGTCGTCTCCGGATCGGGGAACGTCGCCACCTACGCGATCCAGAAGGCACAGGAGCTCGGCGCCCTCGTCGTCGCGTTCTCCGACTCCTCCGGCTACGTCGTCGACGAGGCCGGTGTCGACCTCGAACTCCTCCGTCAGATCAAAGAGGTCGAGCGCGGACGCGTCGCTGAGTACGAGACCCGGAGCCCGAGCGGAAAGTTCGTCGCCGGCGGATCGATCTGGGACGTCCCCGCCACGGTCGCACTGCCCTGCGCCACGCAGAACGAGCTCGACGTCACTCACGCGCGCACGCTCCTGGCCAACGGCGTCCTCGCGGTCGCCGAGGGCGCGAACATGCCGACGACTCCCGACGCGTTCGCTGCGTTCCAAGCCGCAGGCGTGCTCTTCGCTCCCGGCAAGGCCGCGAACGCGGGCGGCGTCGCGACCTCCGCGCTCGAGATGCAGCAGAACGCGAGCCGCGACGCCTGGACCTTCGACCACACAGCCGACCGTCTGGAGCAGATCATGGTCGGCATCCACGACCGCTGCGCCGAGACGGCCGACACGTACGACCAGCCGGGCAACTATGTCGCCGGCGCCAACATCGCCGGGTTCATCCGGGTCGCCGACGCGATGATCTCGCTCGGCGTCATCTGACGCACACCGACCTGACCCGACGCCTGTCGCACGCTCTAGTCGCCGAGGAGCCCGTGCTCGTGCGCCCGCATGAGCGCTTCCTCGCGTGACGACACCTCGAGCTTGCGATAGATGCTGCGCACCTGGGTCTTGATCGTGTTCGCCGAGACGAAGAGCTCGCGGCCGATCTCGGCCATGTTGCCCGTGTTGACGAGGTGGTTGAGCACGACGAGCTCGCGCTCGGCCAGCTTGATCGTCGAGAGCAACGACGGAAAGACGGTCGGGACCTTCGAGAGGTCCGCGAGGAACTCCGCGGTGGGGTCGTGGTCACGGGTCGAGGCCGCGGTCCGCAGCGCGAGCAGGTCGCTGCGCGGCACGAGCATGAGCGGTGTGCGCAGCTGGTGCTCCGTCATGAGGCGCACGGTCGCGTCGAGGTTGCGCAGCGCCATCGGGGTGTTCTGCAGCCGCAGAGCAGCTGCCGCACGCACGAGCAGCGACTCGGCGCGGAGCCGTACCGAGAGTGCGTCGTCCCCGGTGACCCTGCTCAGGGTGCGGATCGCGCGTTCGGGCTGGTTCGCGAGGAGCCATCGTCGAGACCACATGACCGCGATCCACGGCGAGGTCTTCGGGTGCTCCTCGAGGAGCGCCTCGGCCTTGACGCCTTGCCCGTCCGCCATGAGCAGGCTCGCGCGGCACGCGTCGAGCAGTGCACGAGAGCGGTCGCCGATGGTGGGGAGGTGCCCTGACGTCGTCATGTCGATCTCGAGTGCAGCGCTGCTCTCTGCGGCACGGCCGAGGCCGAGGTCGATCATCGCTTGGGCGTAGCGGAAGAGCGGCCAGTGCTCCGTGGTGTTCACGTGGGCACGCATGAGGTGCAGCTCGTACTGCGCGCGAGGGAAGTCGAGCTGCTCGATCGCGGACAGCGCCTCGCCCAGCCGGTAGAGCGCACCGAAGTACCCGTGCTTCCATGCGGCAGGCCAGACCTCCCCGCGAATCTTCTCGAGGATCGGGCGGACCGTCGCCATCTCGCCCTGCATCGCGAGCGCCCCGCACCGCAGCGCCTCGGCATGGTGGCGGCTCTCCGCACCGGCAGACTCGGCCATCGTCGAGCTCGCCTCGAACGCGTTGATCGCGCGCTCAGCCTGCCCGCCGTAGTACAGGGTGAGGCCGAGGTGCTCGAGCATGACCGGCAGGATCGCCGTGAGCTCGTCCCGCTGCGCCATGGTCAGGTCGGAGAACAGTCGCATCGCCCGGTCGGTCACGCCCATGGCCTGGTCCACGTGGCCGGTGGAGCGCAACGACGCGCTCTGGATCGTCAGGAGGATGAGACGCTCGGCAGACCCTGCTTTGGTGCTGCGGAGCTTGGCGGACGCGTTGGCGATGGAGAACATCTCCATCGCGCGCACGCGGTGCGCGCCTGACGAGTTGTACGCCAGAGCGAGCACCATCGCGAGGATCGGGTAGTTGTACAGCCGCCGGATCGAGAGCGGTGACAGGAGCCGCACCACGGCATCGGGGTGGTAGGAGAGGAGCGTGAACCACCGGGCCTGCGCGACGCGCGTCGCGAGGTCGAGGTCTGAGATCGAGACGGCTTCCCGGAGCGCGACGAACGGCTGGTCGTTCTCCAGCGCCCATTCAGCGGCCCTGCGGACGAGTCCGTCTACCAGCTCTGGTGACCGGTTGCGCAGCTCGGTGCGCAGCATGGAGCGGACGAGCTCGGAGATCTGGAAGGTGCGGCCCAGCGTGCTGACGGCCCACATGCCGATCCCTGCGGCCTCGAGCTGGCTCAGCGCGGTCTCGGCGGCGGCGAGGTCGGGAAGGTTGGCGAGGTCGACCACGAGGTCGAGCGCGAGGACGTCTGCCACAGAGCAGCGCATCGCGACCTGGAGGGTGTCTGGCGACAGCCGCCCGACGACGGAGTCGTGGAGCATCGTCGCGCTCGCGTCGATGAGCCGTGGCGAGATCTCCGGTGCATCGAGCCCGTCGGGTTCCATCTGCAGCGCGACGATGAGGCCGCGGATCGCGATGGCCGACCCGTCAGAGAGGTCGTGTGCGGCCAGCGCGAGATTCTCCCAGCAGGTGAAGTCGGCCTGCTCGAACGCGGTGGCTGTCTCGGAGAGCGTGAAACGCAGGGTGCTGGGATCGATCACCACCGTGTCGAGCGAGAGCGACGTGACGGGAAGCTCGAGCGGCGACAGCGTCCGGGTCGAGATGACGAACTCGAGGTTCGGGCAGTGCTGGAGGAGGAAGACGATGTCGTCGTGCACGTCGTCGTCGCTCACGTGCTGGTAGTCGTCGATGACGACGACGAGGGGAGTGCGCAGCTGCCCGAATCCACGGACGAGCAGGTGGCGGGGGTCGTCGGTGATGCGCATCTCGGCGACGAGTCGACCGAACACGGGGGCGTGCTCCGCGTACCCGGCATCGACGATGGTGAGGACGACCTCGCGCCAGAAGGCGAGGCGGGTCGCGGCGCCCTCGTGTGCGGTGACCCAGACGCCGGGGGGAGCTGTCGGGTCGCGCAGGCTGGCCCACTCGGCAAGAAGGACTGTTTTTCCGCTTCCGCCGGGTCCGCGGACGACCGTCAGAGGGGACGCTGCTGACAGTTCTTCGATGAGCTCGGGGCGGGGAATGAGAAATGACGGTACTCGCGGTCCACCGTAGAACCCACCGGAAGGTGGTGGGTTGTTCGGCTGTTCGGACATGCGGTTCTGGACCCTTCGGACACCCTCGATATCAGTCGGCGGGGCGCCGGGAGCGCTGTAGGCGATGATGCCGATGACCTGGGTGACAACCGATGGTAGAGGCACGAGCGCCGGGAATGAAGACGCAAGAGGACATAGTCACGGCAGAAACAGGGAATCGCATGAACTTTCCGACATTATCTGCCGAAAACTTCATGCGATCCCTGTTCGAGCGAACTTCTCAGAGGACTACTTGGCGTTGTGCGCCCGGCGGCTGATCCGGAAGGCGACGATGCCAGCTGCGACGAATGCTGCGGCCAGTGCGGAGAGCATCCCGACCTTGGCACCGGTCAGGGCGAGCTCGCCCTCCTGCGCCTCGACTGCGACAGTCTCGGTGCCGGAGACCGACGGGACGACGGTGGGCTCAGGAACCTCGACCGTGACGTCGCTGACGTCCGAGACGGGCTCGGTCACGACGGTCTCCTCGGGGACGACCGGCTCGTCGGTGACCTCAGGGGTCGGGGTCTCGGTGACCTCGGGGTTGGGGACCTCGTCGGTGACGGGGGTCTCCTCGGGGGTGGGCTCCGGAGTCGGCTCAGCGGACGGCTCCACGGTCGGCTCGGGCGTGGGCTCCGGAGTCGGCTCAGGCGTGGTCTCCGGCGTCGGGTTGCACGTCTCCTCGTCGTTCACCGGCTGGACGAACTCGTGGCTGAGGTACGCCTTGCCATCTTCCTTCGGGCTCGTGAGGATGCCGTCAGCCATGAAGTCGTCGACGAACTTCTTCTCGTCTTTGGTGTCGTAGCGGTAGACGTCGACCTGGTACCAGCCGGTGCCACAGTCAGGCACGGTGCCGACGAGCTCCTGCGGCCAGGAGACCTTCTTCTCGGTGCTCTTCGGCATGAACCACGCGACCGTCAGGGTCTCTGCCTTCGAGTTGTCGTGCTTGCCCGAGGTCGTGGAGACCGTCTGGTTGGCGTTGGTCGCGGTGGAGTACTGGGCAGCGGCTCCGGCGGCCGGTGCGACGAGGAGGCTGATCGCTGCGGTTCCGGTGAGGAGTGCGGTGGCGACTGCAGAGACTCGCACGGTCGCGGCGCGGGAGAACCGCGTGGAGGTGGGCTCGGCAGCTCGGGTGGCCAAAATGGTGCGCACGATGGGGTCCTTTTGTCTGTGGACGGGCCGCGCGGTGACGGGGGGAGATCGTCTCGTCGCGGGTAGCGCTTCGCTAGACATGAACTCTTGCCGGACGGCGAGTCGCAGATTTCACCCGCCCGCATTTTTAACCCTCTGTTTCACCCTCTCCACGGTCTGCAGGGTTCCTCAAGCTGTGCTAGCCGTAACAATCTGGTCACAAGTGCGCAGGTCAGGACATCGCGCGACAGGCCCGCTGCGCTGGTCGTAGAGTCGGTTCGTGCCCTCCAGACGCCTGCGCATTGCACTTCCGGGGTCGACCGTGCCTGAGCGGATCCGGTCCGCCTTCGCCCACCTGCGGGACGAGATGGACATACCGGACGACTTTCCGCCCGGTGTGCTCCTCGAGGCGCAGGGGGCTGCCGACCGTGGTGCGGGTGGCACCGACGCCCACGATCGCGAGCTCCTCGACATCCCCTTCGTGACGATCGACCCACCCGGCTCCATGGACCTCGACCAGGCGGTCCACATCGAGCGCGGGCTCGCACCTCAGGGCGAGGCCGCAGGATTCGTCGTCCGATACGCGATCGCCGACGTCGCGCACTTCGTCGTCGCCGGAGGCGCCGTCGATCAGGAGGCGGGCGCCCGGGGGATGACGTTCTACGCACCGGACGGGCGGACGCCCCTGCACCCGCCGGTCCTCTCTGAAGGCGCAGCGAGCCTCCTCCCGGACGCCGAACGGCCGGCCGTCGTCTGGCGCATCGAGCTCGCCGCAGGAGGAGAGATCTCCTCCGTCCACGTGAGCCGCGGGATGGTCCGCTCCCGCGCCCGCTTCACGTACGACGAGGCGCAGCAGGCGATCGACGGTGGCTCCGCGGGCGAGGTGCTCGACCTCTTGCGCGTCGTCGGGCTCTTGCGCGAGGAGATCGAGCGCGTGCGCGGCGGGGTCTCGCTCGACGTCCCCGAGCAGGACGTCACGGTCGAGTCCGACGGCGCGTACGGGCTCGAGCTGCGCTCGGTCCTGCCTGTCGAGGGGTGGAACGCTCAGATCTCCCTGCTCACCGGCATCGCCGCCGCCCGGGTCATGCGCGCCGGGAAGATGGGCATCTTCCGCACGCTCCCGCAGAGCGACGAGCGAGACGTCGAGCGGCTGCGACGGACCTCCCTCGCCCTGCACATCCCGTGGCCGGCGCGGGAGCCGTACGCCGATCTCCTGGCACGCCTCGACTCGTCTGAGCCGGCGCACGCAGCCTTTCTCAACGAGGCGACCTCGTTGTTCCGTGGCGCCGGCTACCTCCCGTTCGAGGGAGACGTCCCCGAGGGGGCAGAACACGCGGCGATCGCGGCCGAGTACGCCCACGTGACAGCCCCGCTGCGTCGCCTCGTCGACCGGTACGGCACCGAGATCTGCCTGACCCTGTGCGCCGGAGGGTCTGCAGCCGACGTGCCGGACTGGGTCCGCGAGGCGATGGGAGCGCTGCCCAAGACCATGTCTCGCAGCGGCCAGCGCGCGGGCGGCTTCGAACGAGCAGCGATCGACATCGTGGAGGCCGCTCTCCTCGACGGTCGCGTCGGCGAGGTCTTCGCGGGCGTCGTCGTCGACCTCGACGGGAAGGACCCGACCAAGGGACAGGTCGTCATCGACGATCCGACGGTCCGGGGTGTCGTGCGCAGCGCGACCTCGCCGCTCCCGCTCGGGGAGGCCGTCGAGGTGCGCCTCGTCGAAGCCTCGATCGAGCAGCGCAGGATCGTGTTCGACCTGCCCGGGCAGGGCTAGGTGCCGCCGAGGCGCAGAACCGATCCGGCCGACGGGCGGGCGGCACTGGCAGCCTGGAGGTCCGGCGGGGCGAGCCGGGCAGCGGTGACCACAGCGGTCCGGTTCACGCTCGAAGAGCTCGCGGACGTCGCGCCGGGCCACGCCGTCGAGGTCAGGGTGCCGCCGTGGGGGGCCGTGCAGTGCGTGGAAGGACCGCGCCATACACGGGGGACGCCGCCGAACGTCGTCGAGACCGACCCAGAGACGTGGCTCGGCCTCGCTACCGGTGCGATCGGCTGGTCCGGCGCGGTGCACGACGGGCGAGTCAGCGCGTCGGGCGAGCGCTCCGACATCTCTGCGCTCTTGCCGCTCCAGGCGACCCGAGCGCGCTAGCCAGCCGCGGAACGACTCCACGTCAAAGTGGTACGCCCGATTGTTACCGCTTGGTAACTTGTGGCGCTCAAGTGTTCCTTCTGACGAAGTGTGTCATTACCGTCGAGCGAGTTCAATGGGATTTGCCTTGGTTGTCACCAGGCGTTCATGAGCCTCAGGTTGGATGCGAGCGACGGTCAACGGTGACCGGGCAGCTCGTGCCGACTGTGCGCGCTGACGTCGCACCGAAGAAGGAGCAAGCGTGTTATCTGGTATCAAGCTGCACAGCTTACGACGGAGGGGTGCCGTTGCTGCGGCGCTCTCCGGCGTACTCGTCCTCGGCCCGGCGGTGACGGCGCAAGCCCTCGTCCCTGCGGCCCTTCCCGGATCGGTCGCCACGGCGGTCGACGGCTCGTCGGTCGTCATCAACGAGGCCTACCTCAGCGGGGGGAGCGCCAACGCGCTCTTCTCGACGAAGTTCGTCGAGCTCTACAACCCCACGAGCGCACCGATCGACCTGAGCGGCTGGTCGCTCCAGTACCGGTCCGCGACCGGGACCGCAGCGTCGAGCAGCACCGCGGCGCTGTCCGGGACGATCGCTGCCGGCGGGTACTTCCTCGTCTCCGGCGGCTCCAACGGCACGAACGGTGCCGCGCTGCCGACGCCTGACCTCGTCGCGCCGGCACTCAACACCTCGGGCACGACAGGCACGCTCGCGCTCGTCGCGGCTCCTGCCGCCATCACGCTGCCGACCGGGTCGGTCGTCGGTGACGCCCTCGTGGTCGACCTCCTCGGATACGGGACGTCCAACACCTTCGAGACCGCGCCAGCCACGGCGCCGTCCGCGAACAACGTCCCGCTCTCGCTCAACCGCACCGGGTTCGTCGACACCGACGACAACGCGGCGGACTTCACGCTGCTGGAGACCGTCACCCCGCAGAACGCGGCCGGCGTCGACCCCGATCCTGAGCCGACGACAGACCCGACCACCGACCCCACCACGGACCCGACCACGGATCCGACGACAGACCCGACGACGGACCCGACCGTCGAGCCGACCGACCCGCCCGCGGGGACCGTCACACCGATCGCCGACATCCAGGGCGCAGGCGACGCGAGCCCCCTCGTCGGGCAGACGGTGACCACGCGAGGCGTCGTCACCGCGACGTTCCCGACCGGAGGCTACAACGGCCTCTACATCCAGACCCCCGGGACCGGCGGTGACATCGACCTCTCGACGCACGCGCAGTCCGACGGGATCTTCGTCTACTCCGCCGATGCCGCGGCAGGCCTCCAGGTCGGCCAGTATGTCGAGATCACCGGGACCGTGAGCGAGTACTACTCCCTCACGCAGATCTCTGCCACGGCGTTCGCCGTCGTCGACGAGGCCGTCGAGGTCGCGAAGCCTGCGAACGTCGCGTTCCCCGCGGCCGACGCCGAGCGCGAGTCGCTCGAGGGCATGCTCGTCCAGCCCGCCGGCGACTACGTCGTCGCGGACAACTACTCCACGAACTACTACGGCTCGCTCTCCCTCGCGTCCGGGACCACGCCG
The DNA here is from genome assembly GCF_002564005.1 of Sanguibacter antarcticus. Classification (NCBI taxonomy): domain Bacteria; kingdom Bacillati; phylum Actinomycetota; class Actinomycetes; order Micrococcales; family Sanguibacteraceae; genus Sanguibacter; species Sanguibacter antarcticus. Next base: position 3,265,566 of record NZ_PDJG01000001.1, read on the forward strand.
TTCCTCCAGCCGACCGACGTCGGACGCCCGGGGAGCGCCGAGGCCACCGCCGCAGAGACCGACCGCGACGCACGCGAGGTCGTCCTCGACGACGGTGCGACGACGAACTTCAACTCGACGGCCAACAAGTCGCTGGCCCTCCCGTACCTCACGGGCGGCGCGCCGGTGCGCGTCGGGGCTGCGACCACGTTCGTCACCCCGGTCGTCCTCGACTACCGGTACTCGGCATGGTCCTTCCAGCCGCTCACGCAGCTGACCCCGGACGTGGCCGCATCGGTCCAGCCGACGACCTTCGCCGACACCCGCACCCCCGCGCCGGAAGACGTCGGCGGTGACGTCCGCCTGGGAACGTTCAACGTCCTCAACTACTTCACGACGACCGGCGATGAGCTCACCGGCTGCACCTACTACACCGACCGCTCGGGAGCACCCCTCACGGTCAGCGGTGGCTGCGACGCTCGCGGCGCCGCGACGCAGGAGAACCTCGACCGTCAGGAGACGAAGATCGTCGCGGCGATCAACGCTCTGGACGCCGACGTGGTGTCCCTCGAGGAGATCGAGAACTCGGCCGTCTTCGGCAAGGACCGGGACGACGCGCTCTCTAACCTCGTGACCGCCCTCAACGCGGCCTCCGGCTCCGACGTCTGGGCCTACGTCCCGTCGCCGGCCGTGCTGCCTGCCGACGAGGACGTCATCCGGACCGCGTTCATCTACCGGACCGCTAGTGTGCAGACGCTCGGCGACTCGGAGATCTTCGACGACCCGGCGTTCGTCAACGCCCGCCAGCCGCTCGCGCAGACCTTCACCCCGGTCGGCTCGGACGTCTCGCGTGCCTTCACGGTCATCGCGAACCACTTCAAGTCGAAGGGCTCCGGCACGGGCGACGACGCCGACCAGGGCGACGGCCAGGGAGCGTCCAACGCTTCCCGCGTCGCTCAGGCCACTGCGCTCGTCTCCTTCGCCGACGCCCAGGTCGCGGCCTCCGGCACGGACCGCGTCTTCCTCGTCGGAGACTTCAACTCCTACACCCAGGAGGACCCGCTCGTCGTCCTCGCGGACGCGGGGTATACCAACCTCACGGCCACGACCGGTGAGCACACCTACCTCTTCAGCGGCTATGTCGGATCGCTCGACCACGTCTTCGGGTCAGCAGCCGCGACGGAGGTCGTCACCGGTGTCGACATCTGGAACATCAACTCGGTCGAGCCCATCGCGAACGAGTACAGCCGCTACAACTACAACGCGTCGATCCTCTACGACGAGACGCCGTTCCGGTCGAGCGACCACGACCCCGCGGTCGTCGGCATCGCGACCACCCCGGAGTCGATCGAGCTCAACCTGCTCGGCATCAACGACTTCCACGGCCGGATCGACAGCAACACGGTGAACTTTGCCGGGACCGTCGAAGAGCTCCGCGCAGCAAACCCTGACGGCACGGCGTTCCTCTCGGTCGGCGACAACATCGGCGCATCGGTCTTCGCGTCCGCGTCGCAGGACGACCAGCCGACGATCGACGTGCTCAACGCGCTCGAGCTCGCGTCCTCGGCCGCGGGCAACCACGAGTTCGACAAGGGCTTCGCGGACCTCACCGGTCGCGTCACCGACGCAGCCGACTGGGCTTACCTCGGCGCCAACGTCTACGACAAGGGGACGACGAACGCGGCGCTGCCCGAGTACGACGTCCTCACGGTCGACGGCGTGCGCGTCGGTGTCATCGGTACCCTCACCGAAGAGACCCCCGCGCTCGTGACCCCTGCCGGGATCGCCGACCTCGACTTCGGAGACCCCGTCGAGGCCATCAACCGCGTCACCGCCCAGCTGTCTGACGGTGACGAGAGCAACGGCGAGGCCGAGGTCATCGTCGCGCTCCTCCACGAGGGCGCGTCTCTCGGCACACCGGACGGCGCGACGATCGAGGAAGAGGTCGCCGCAGGCGGCACCTTCGCCCACATCGTCAACGACACCGACGCTCGCGTCGACGCCATCTTCACGGGCCACACCCACAAGCAGTACGCCTGGGACGCACCTGTCCCGGGAGAGCCCGGCGAGACCCGCCCGATCATCCAGACGGGCAGCTACGGCGCGAACATCGGCCAGGTCACCCTGACCGTCGACCCCGAGTCGTTCGACGTCCTCGCCTACACGGTCCAGAACGTCGCCCGCACGGCGACCCCGGCCGCCGACCTCGTCGCCGCGTACCCGCGCGTCGCAGAGGTCAAGACGATCGTCGACCAGGCGATCGCTGACGCGGCCGTCATCGGCAACGAGCCGGTCGGCTCTGTCACCGCGGACATCACCACCGCGTACCTCGACGGCAGCCGTGACGACCGCTCGTCGGAGTCCACCCTCGGCAACCTCGTGGCGAACTCGCTCCGGGACACCCTCGAGCCCGCCGAACGTGGCGGTGCCGAGATCGGCGTGGTGAACCCAGGCGGCCTGCGCGCCGACCTGCTCGAGGGCGACGACGGCGTCATCACGTACGCCGAGGCGAACGCGGTCCTGCCGTTCGTCAACAACCTCTGGTCCCTGACGCTCACGGGTGCGCAGTTCACGACGCTCCTCGAGCAGCAGTGGCAGCCCGAGGGCAGCTCGCGTCCGTTCCTCAACCTCGGGCTCTCCGACAACGTGTCGTACACCTACGACCCGGCGCTGGCGACCGGCGAGCGCATCACGTCGGTCACCGTGAACGGTGAGGCGATCGACCCGGCGCAGGAGTACCGGATCGCGACGTTCTCCTTCCTCGCGACCGGCGGCGACAACTTCACGGCGTTCGTCGACGGCACGGACGCTCGGGACTCTGGTCTCATCGACCGTGACGCGTGGATCTCCTACATCGAGGACAACTCGCCGCTCACGCCGAGCTTTGCTCGCCGTGGCGTGCAGGCTGGTGCTCTCCCGGGCACCGTCGATGCGGGAGCATCGGTCACGGTCGACGTCGCGAAGCTCGACCTCACGTCGCTCGGGGCTCCGGCCAACACCACGCTCTCCGCGTACCTCGTGCCGGCCGGGACGGTGTTCGACCCGACAGCCAACCCCCTTGCCGCCACGGCCGTGAGCGCCGGGGCGGCATCGATCACGGTCACCGTGCCTGCCGGGACCGTTGCCGGCGAGTACGGCGTCTATCTCGTCGGTGCGCCGTCGGGGACGACGGTCCGGGTGCCTCTCACCGTCAACGCGGTGGCACCCGTCCAGGGCGTGAAGATGATCACCCACGCGGTGTCGTTCAAGCTCTTCTCGACGACGCACGTCATCGTGACGGCGACGAACCTCGAGCGGGCGACCGTCAAGGTGGCAGTGAGCACCCCGGTGGGGAACGCGACGTTCAACTCCGTCCGCTCTCGTCAGACGGCTGTCGCGCACTTCACCCAGCGAGGCAGCATCGCAGCGGGCACAGCGACGATCACCGCCACGGCGACGATCAACGAGATGCCTGCGTCGCAGGAGTACCGCTCGAGCTACAGCAAGACGTCCGGGAACTTCTGGCCGTGGTTCTTCTGAGGCCTTGAGGCCTTGAGCACCTGACAGCTCGATCACGCGCCGTCCAGGCTCGCCGGTGATACCGGCAGCCTGGGCGGCGCGTGGCGTCTCAGGACACGATCTGAGCGGTCCGGGCGGCGCGCAGCCAGTCCGGGAACTCCCCGAGCAGCCGGGCATACAGCTCGGCGTCGGACACCGAGTCGATGTCGTCGAGCTCGAAGAAGCCGACGTTGTCGACGACCCGGCCCTCGAGCTCGTCGAGGGCCGTGAGGAGCCCGTAGTTCGCCCGGCCGACGCCGACGAACTGCCAGAACGCGGGCAGGCTCGACGCCTCGCGGACGAGCGCGGTGATCTCCTTGCGCTTGGAGAACCCGCCGTCGGTGAAGAACAGGACGAGCGTGGGCACCGGGTCGCCGTGGCGGAGCGTCCGGAGGATCTCCGAGATGATCGGAGGTTCGTCGTTGCCGTGACCGATCGAGTCGTAGTCCATGCCCCCGTGCGTCCCCGCAAGGTGCAGGTACGTCTGCGGCCAGGTGTCGAGCTCGTCGGCCGTGAGGTCCGGGAGCCGCAGGAAGGACCGCGCGTAGAGGTAGGTCTCGAGCGTGCCGTCGTCATCGAGCTGCAGGGCGACGGGCACCATGCGCTCGACCACCCGGTGGACCACGCGGAGGTTGTACTGCTTGCGCATCGACCCGGTCTTGTCGAGGACGAGCACCACGCGCGCACGGACGCTCTCCGCGCGTTTCGTGAGGAGGACCTTGTGCACCTCCTTCTTGCGGAGGTCGAGCACCTGGCGCTTCTCGAGCGAGAGGCGGCTCCCAGGCACGGGCGCAGCCGCAGCGGCGGCAGGAGCGACGGCAGGAGCGACGGCGGCAGCGGGCGCGGGCTCGTCGTCGACGCTCACCCCGTGCTCCCGCACGAGGTCGTCGAGACCGCCGTCCCAGCCCGCACCGACGTTGCGCACCTTCCAGGCGCCGGCGCGCCGGTAGACCTCGAGCAGCACGACCGCGCGCTCGGTCGTCAGGCCCGCCACGGGGCAGTCGATCGTCGCCTCGCCCACCTGCTCGACCTGCACGCTCAGCGCGCTGATGCCCGCGAGCGGTCCGTCGATCGACGCGTCGAGAGCGACCGCGACGGCGATGGTCGTGACCTCTGGCGGGACGGCGCGCAGGTCGAGCGCGAGCGCGTCCCCGGCAGTGAGCCGGACCCCGCCCTCGACCGACTGCGGCTGGTTGAAGAAGACGAAGTCGTGACCGCCGCGCACCCGCCCGTCGTCGGTGAGCTGGAAGGCCATGAGGTCGACCGTGCCGGTGCGGGCCCCGGACACGGTGATCGTCAGTGCCGGGCTGGTGAGCGGGCCGTTCGCGCCCCGTACGAGCTGCATGTGGTCTCCTCCGTCGTCGTCCCGGCGAATGTAGCGGACACGACGCGGACCGGCTCCGGTGCGGGGTCCTCGGCCCGCCGATAGACTCCGCTCGTGACCATCCCTGAGCCCGACGTCCCAGCGAGCGGCACCGACTCCGTCGCCCCCGCCCCGACCGACGCCCGACCCGCGGACGTCGCAGATCTCGCGGCGCTCGAGTCCAGCGCTCGGCCGGCACGCCTGCGCCGTGCTCCGCGGTACGGGGCATTCTTCTGGACGGGCGCCCTCGTCGGGATCGTCGTGGGCATCGCCCTCGGGGTGTGGGTCTCCGACCCCGGCATGATCAACCGGTGGATCTACGTGCTCGTCGTCGTCCTGAGCACCACGCTCGTCACGACGCTCGTCGCCGGGCTGCTGGCGATCCTCGCGGACCGTCGCTCCACCGGTCGCTCCACCCGCTGATCCTGGCCCCGGCGGCCTGCGCCGCGGGCCGGTGCGTCGCGCGACGTCCGTCCTCCGGATCCCCGCGCGAGCCCCCGGACGCCCTGTGCCACACTTGAGGGGTGGCCCCCCGTGGAGATGGACTTCTCAATCACGACCTCATGGCCGGTGAAAAGGGACCGCAAGACGCCTGTGGCGTCTTCGGTGTCTGGGCACCTGGCGAAGAGGTCGCAAAACTCGCATACTTCGGTCTGTACGCGCTGCAGCACCGAGGTCAAGAATCGGCAGGTATCGCCACCAGCAACGGTGAGCAGATCCTCGTCTACAAGGACATGGGACTCGTCTCCCAGGTCTTCAACGAGACCGCGCTCAACGCCCTCACCGGGCACATCGCGGTCGGGCACTGCCGGTACTCGACGACCGGTGGCGTGACCTGGGAGAACGCTCAGCCGACGCTCGGTGCGACCTCGTCCGGCACCATCGCGCTCGGGCACAACGGCAACCTCGTGAACTCCGCCGAGCTCGTCGACCTCGTCGCCGAGCGGTACGGCGCACAGCGTCGCGGTGAGCTGGCCCGTGGCAACACGACCGACACCGCGCTCGTCACCGCGCTCCTTGCCGGCGACCCGGACCACACGCTCGAGCAGACCGCGATGGAGGTCCTCCCGAAGCTGCGAGGAGCCTTCAGCCTCGTCTTCATGGACGAGCGCACGCTCTACGCCGCACGCGACCCGCAAGGAGTCCGCCCGCTCGTCCTCGGCCGTCTCGACCGCGGCTGGGTCGTCGCGAGCGAGACGCCCGCCCTCGACATCGTCGGTGCGAGCTTCGTCCGTGAGATCGAGCCGGGCGAGCTCGTCGCCATCGATGCCGACGGTCTGCGGTCGCAGAAGTTCGCCGAGCCGAAGCGTGCCGGCTGCGTGTTCGAGTACGTGTATCTCGCGCGCCCCGACACCTCGATCAACGGACGGTCCGTCCACTCCGCACGCCTGGAGATGGGACGCCAGCTCGCCCGCGAGCACCCGGTCGAGGCCGACCTCGTCATCCCGGTCCCGGAGTCAGGCACACCGGCGGCGGTCGGCTTCGCTCAGGAGTCCGGCATCCCGTTCGGCCAGGGGCTCACGAAGAACGCGTACGTCGGTCGGACGTTCATCCAGCCGTCGGACACCTTGCGCCAGCTCGGTATCCGGCTCAAGCTCAACCCGCTCCGCGAGGTCATCAAGGGCAAGCGGCTCGTCGTCGTCGACGACTCGATCGTGCGCGGCAACACGCAGCGCGCGCTCATCCGCATGCTGCGCGAGGCAGGCGCCGCAGAGATCCACGTCCGCATCAGCTCGCCGCCCGTCCGGTGGCCCTGCTACTACGGGATCGACTTCGCGTCGCGCGCCGAGCTCATCGCGAACGGCCTCGGCCCGGACGAGGTCGGCAAGTCGCTCGGAGCAGACTCCCTCGGCTACATCTCCGAGGAGGGCATGATCGCCGCGACGGAGCAGCCAGCGTCTCAGCTGTGCAGCGCCTGCTTCACCGGCGCGTACCCGATCGACCTGCCGGATGCCGACCAGCTCGGCAAGCACCTCCTCGAGCAGGCCGAGCTGCCCCTCGGCGCACCGGAGGACGGACTCACGTCGCTCACGGTGGCGGCCGGCGGCTCGACGGCGCTCGCCCAGCCCTGACCGCACGCCCACCTGCTCGATCTCTCAACCTGGAGTGAACTCACGTGTCTGATGGCCTCACCTACGCCGCCGCTGGAGTGGACACCGCAGCGGGCGACCGTGCCGTCGAGCTCATGAAGACGGCGGTCGCGCGGACGCACGGCCCCAACGTCCTCGGGGGCGTCGGCGGGTTCGCCGGGCTGTTCGACGTGAGCATGCTCAAGGCCTACGAGCGCCCGTTGCTCGCCTCGTCCACCGACGGCGTCGGTACCAAGGTCGCGATCGCCCAGGCGCTCGACATCCACGACACCATCGGGTTCGACCTCGTCGGCATGGTCGTCGACGACATCGTCGTGTGCGGTGCGCAGCCGCTCGTCATGACGGACTACATCGCCACCGGGAAGGTCGTGCCCGAGCGGATCGCGGACATCGTCCGGGGGATCGCTGCAGCGTGCGAGGTCGCAGGGACCGCTCTCGTCGGCGGCGAGACCGCAGAGCACCCTGGCCTTCTTGCGCCGGGCGAGTACGACGTGGCAGGTGCCGCCGTCGGTGTCGTCGAGGCGTCTGCGCTCCTCGGCCCCGACAAGGTGGTCGACGGCGACGTCGTCATCGCGCTGGGATCTTCTGGCCTGCACTCGAACGGGTACTCGCTCGTGCGGGCGGTCGTCGCGCGCGCCGGCTGGGCCCTCGACCGAGACGTGCCGGAGTTCTCGCGCACGCTCGGCGAAGAGCTCCTCGAGCCGACGCGCGTCTATGCGAGCGACTGCCTCGCTCTCGCGCGCGACGAGTCGGCTCAGGTGCACGCCTTCTCGCACGTCACCGGTGGTGGGCTGGCCGCGAACCTCGCACGGGTCCTGCCCGTCGGCCTCAGCGCGACCGTCGATCGTGGCAGCTGGGCCGTCCCGGCCGTCTTCGACGTGGTCAGGGGGCTCGGCGGGGTGCCGTGGAGCGACCTGGAGAACACGCTCAACCTGGGCGTCGGCATGGTGGCTGTCGTCGGTGCGGCCGGTGCGGACGCGGCTCTCGCGCGTCTCGCCGCGCTCGGCCTGCCCGCCTGGGTGCTCGGCACGGTGGCGGTGGACGACGGTGCCCAGGGCGCCGGGATCGTCCGTGGCTCGAAGGGCGTCGACGGGGGAGCAGTCTGCCTCGTCGGCGAGTACCGGGTCTGATCCTGGAGCGTGCGGGGCGCGGTCCGGGTGCCGTGCGGGCGCTGAGAAGCGAGCCGTCCCGCGCACGCTGAAGACTCTTGACCCTTCAGACCAGCTTGCCCTCAGACCTGCTCAGGCTCAGAGGTGCTCGGCCTGACACGACTCAGCGCACCAGACCGGTGGTCGGGTGCGCTGAGTCGTCAGAGAGGTGTCTCAAGAGAGCGTCGGCGAGGACTCGTCAACGCTCGTCGGGCCGGTCCGCATAGCGGTCCCAGTCATCCGTGTCGTCGGATCTGCTCGCAACGTGGCGAGTGTCCGTCACTACATCGGTTTGGCTATGACCAGTGAGCTCTTGCTCGAGAGCCTTGTAGTTCGTGTCAGGACTCCAGTACTTCAGATCCCGAGCGACCTTGGTCTGCTTTGCCTTTTGACGGCCGCGGCCCATGGCTCCGACCCCCCTCAACGTAGAAGCGGGGCGGCAACGTTCTCAGACGCGCGGCCCCGGGGTAAGTTTCGTCTGTTCGTGGGTCAACGGTACATGCTCCGCGCGGCCTAGGACTACTCAGACGGTGCAAGGACTGGTCATCTACGCCCCTTGCGGGGGTGATCTACGTCTCCTGGGCAGAGTCTGGGTGTCCCCTGAGTGAAACATGTGCCGTTTTCACCCGCTTTTCACCCCGGTTTTGGCTGTGTACGAATCGCCCGTACTGGGATAATGGATGAAAGCGCAACGATCTGATCGCACAGTTCCGACCCCCCCGGAACCAGGCAGTTGCCAGAAAGAGGTACATCATGACAGTCAACCGTGGAGAGCCCGAAGTCCTGCTGACCCCCGCAGAGGTGGCCAGCCTGTTCCGCGTGGACCCGAAGACGGTCACCCGCTGGGCCAAGGCCGGGAAGCTCTCCTCCATCCGTACGCTCGGTGGACACCGCCGTTACCGCGAGGTCGAGGTCAAGGGCCTCCTCGCGAACTCCGGTGTCGTCGTCGAGGACGAGCTGAGCGCGCGCCGAGGCGCGTGACCCTCCCGCACGACGCACCACCCCACGACAGAAGGGGCCGACCCGAACGGGTCGGCCCCTTCTGTCGTTCATGACTAGCGGCGCTTGACGATGACCAGGGCGACGATGACGACCACGCCCGCCACCGCCCCCAGGAGGACCTTGGCGTTGCGTGCACGGCTCGCGGGGCCGACGGGGAGCCCGTTGCCCGTGAGGAACGCTCCTGCGTCGTTCGCGGCCTGCTTGGTGGTCGACCTGGCCTCGGCGGCGAGGGCCTTGGGGCTCAGTCGAGCGGCGAGCTCGTCGACGGTCGCTGCGAGCTGTGCTCGTGCGACGGTGATCTCGGCCTCGAGCTCTGAACGGTCGGTCGTGCTCATGAGGAGATCCCCTCCTTGACTGCGGCGATGTCACGCTGGACGCTCTTCACCGCGTGGGTGGGCTGCGGAGGCAGGCCGCGCGCCAGCAGCTTCTTGCCGACGAGCGCGAGCGTCGCCGCAAGGATCATGAGGACCAGGCCCACGATGAGCGCCGCGAGCCACATCGGGACGACGTTCGCCAACCCTTCCATCGCGGAGTGCAGCAGGAACCCGAGCCCGTAGAGGGCCAAGAGGCCCGCGCCGACGAACAGTCCGATGCCGATGCCGGCGTTCTTCGCCTTCTCGGTCATCTCTGCCTTGGCCGACGCGATCTCGGCCTTGATCAGCCGCGTGGCAGAGTCCGTCATCTGGCTGATGAGCGTGCCGATCGACGGCCCGCCCTTCTGGCCGTCAGGGAGCCCTTCGTTCCGGTCGGTCATCCTCATCACACCTTTCCATGGTCGTTGCACACGTCGTCAGATGTGATCCACGTGCAGTGTGCTCGACGGTCCGCGTGATGCGTCCGCCGGCACGGCGTCGATGGTGCGCTGCCCCGTGCCGCACCGTAGGGCTGTTCCTTGTGGTCCCGCGCACGCGGGGCCGGTCCCTGGGGACCACTCAACCGTCAGGAGGCCCAGGTGGCAATCGGAGAGCCCTGTGGTGTGCACTCCGCACCGTCCGTCGGGGGAGCACAAGAGCCCTGTTCGGCTGACCGAACAGGGCTCTTGTGTGGTGAATCATGTGGTGCTGGTGGTGGCTCCGACCGGCGTCGATCCGGTGACCTTTCGATTTTCAGTCGAACGCTCTACCAACTGAGCTACAGAGCCTTGCGACGAACGCCCGGCCAGATTCTGACCGGGCATCCGTTGACAAGCGACCCCGACGGGACTTGAACCCGCGACCTCCGCCGTGACAGGGCGGCGCGCTAACCAACTGCGCTACGGGGCCTTGAGTCACACTGTGACCAAGGATCAAACATTTTCTTCACGATTCAGTCCTTGCGGCGAACCTGGAAGAGCGTACCCCACTTTGTTCGACACCCAGACATCGTCCGGCTGCCCGTACCCCCAACGGGATTCGAACCCGTGCTACCGCCGTGAAAGGGCGGCGTCCTAGGCCGCTAAACGATGGGGGCCCGGTCTAGGACGGATCGAGCTGTCAAAGACCTCGCACATCATATGGTCTGGGCCGCGGAGTTGGCAAAACTCCAGGTCACGCGCCCGTGTGGTGATGCACGAGCAGGGGTGCCGGTAGAGGAGGATGGGCTCATGGTGGACATGTCTCGCGAGGACTTCGAGGACGCGGTGGGCGACGCGCTCGACCGTGTGCCGCCAGAGCTCGCAGCGACGATGGACAACGTCGTGATCCTCGTCGAGGACGACGCACCGGAGGACGACCCGGAGCTCCTCGGCCTCTACGAGGGCGTCCCGCTCACCGAACGTGACGGCGGATGGGCGGCGGGCGCGCTCCCGGACCGCATCACCATCTTCCGCAACCCGACGCTCGCGATCTGCGAGACGACCGACGAGGTGGTCGACGAGGTCGCCGTCACCGTGATCCACGAGATCGCCCACCACTTCGGGATCGACGACGACCGGCTGCACGAGCTCGGCTGGGCCTAGGCCCCTCTCGTCTGGCAGGCCCGCGTGTCGCCCGGCAGCCCGCCCGATCGGTGCGATCCGAGTAGCCTCGGGTCATGACGATTCTTGTGACAGGTGGAGCTGGGTACATCGGTGCGCACGTGGTGCGGTTGCTGCAGCAGCGGGGGGACACGGTCGTCGTCGTCGACGATCTGAGCACGGGAGCAGCGGGCCGGATCGGCGACGCCACGCTCATCGAGCTGGACGTCGCGGGCGAGGGAGCGCAGGCACGGATCGCGGAAGCGCTCCGCGAGCACCAGGTCGACGCGGTGATCCACTTCGCGGCACGCAAGCAGGTGGGCGAGTCGGTCGCACGGCCCGTGTACTACTACCAGCAGAACGTCACCGGGCTCGCGAACGTCGTCGGAGCGATGGAGGACGCGGGCGTCGACCGCCTCGTCTTCTCGTCGTCGGCGGCCACGTACGGCATGCCGCCCGTCTCGGTCGTCGACGAGAAGCTCCATGCCGAGCCGATCAACCCGTACGGCGAGACCAAGCTCATCGGCGAGTGGCTCGGACGCGCAGCCGCCCACGCGTGGGGCCTGAAGTTCGTCGCCCTGCGCTACTTCAACGTCGCGGGCTCGGGATGGGACGACCTCGGTGACCCCGCCGTGCTCAACCTCGTCCCGATGGTCCTCGACCGCATCGAGCGCGGCGACGCACCGAAGATCTTCGGAGACGACTACCCGACCGCCGACGGCACGTGCATCCGCGACTACATCCACGTCCTCGATCTCGCGAAGGCGCACATCGCTGCGCTCGAGTACCTCGTCGGCACCGAGCGCCCGTTCGACGTGTTCAACGTCGGCACCGGGACCGGCTCGTCGGTCAAGGAGGTCCTCGACGGGCTGGCCCGTGTGAGCGGGCTGACGGTCGTGCCCGAGATCGAGGCACGCCGTGCCGGCGACCCGCCCCAGCTCGTCGGGTCCCCCGAGCGGATCAACACCGTCTTCGGATGGCACGCGGAGGCAGGCCTCGACGAGATCCTCCAGTCTGCCTGGGACGCCTGGCAGGCCGGGCCGCGCCGCATCGACGTCTGAGCCGTGCGGACGGCCTGCCCGTCGGAGCGAGCGCCGAGCCGGTGAGCGACGACCGCTCGCGCGGGCGCCTCCGCCACGGTGCGTCGGGTGCGAGCATCGTGGTCCCTCCCGGCTGGCAGGTCGTCGACGACGTCGGTGCCGTCGCCTGCGAGGGGCCTGTCGCGCGCGCCGACGTCACCGGGCGTGCCGTCGCAGCGCGGTTGAGCATCGAGACTGTCGAGCGCCACGGCCTGGTGGCGCACCGCTCGCTCGATGCCGTGGTCCGCGACCTGGTCGCCGACGCGCGCGCCGACGACCCGCACGCGTGGCTCCTCGACTGCGTCCCGTGGGCCTCACGGAATGCGGAGGGGGCGGTCGACGGGATCCGGGTAGACGTCGCGCACCACGACGTGTCGACCCCGCTCGTGGTGTCGACGGTCCTCGTCTCGCTCGGGTCTGGCCTGCTCCGGGTGACCGCGTCCGTCCCGGTCGCGCACCAACAGGCGCTCGGCGCGGACGTGGACGCCGCCCTCGGCTCCTTGACCGCACCCGCGCAGCCTGTGCCAGGCTCCGGGACGGTCGAGCCGCAGCCACCAGACACGGCGTCGCCGCGGGCGACGGCTCGTGCCATGGCTGAGCTCCCGCTCGCCTACGTGCTGCCACGCACGTGGATCGCGGCCGACGTGCTCGACGTGTTCATCACCGGCTCCTACAAGATCGCGGCGCGCTGGCGACCTGAGCCGCTGGCGGCCGGTCTCGTCGACGAGCGCGGGGTGGCGACGCCGCTCGGTGGGTACGTCCGCCGGGCCGTCTCGCGCCCCGACGCCCGCGCAGCGTTGACCGTCTGGCCCGTCGAGACGGTGCAGCACGTCGGCCCGCGGGGTGGCTCTGGGGCGCTCGCGGTGATGACGATCGACAGGCTCGACGGGTGGGCCGTCGTGCGGGCGACCCTGCCGCCGCTGCAGAGCGTGATGTACGGGTCGGCCGAGCACGGCCACGGTCACGTCAGCCTCGAGGTCGTCGATTTCGCTGCGGCACCGGCGCGGGCTGCAGCGTGGCTGGGGACCGGGCCGGGGCGTGCTGCTCGGCTCCCCGAGGGGACGCTCGCGGTGCTCGGGACGGCCCGCTCCGGGGCGCCGGGAGCCCGTGCGGAGCACGCGGGCTCGATCGTCTCCGCGCTCCCAGGGCCGCGCGACGTGTGGGCTCGGCTGCTCGACGCCGTGGGCTGACCGCCCCGTGGGGTCGCCCGGTCGGCGCAGCGTGTCGCTACCGGGCCTGGTCGTGAGCGCTACCGCATGAAGCGGTTCACCGCCCAGCAGGCAAGGACGCCCACCGTGAAGCCCGCGAGGATGAAGAGCCTCTCGGCCCGCGCGAGCGAGAGAGCGAGGCCCGCGGCGGTAGACACGACGAGCAGCGTCCCCCCGAGGAACCAGTTGGCCTGCTGACGTCGTACGTCGTCGTCGTTCACCCACCCAGGGTGCGCCCGGCGCGCCTGCGGGTCAAAGCGAGACTCCGCAGGAGCACCAGGCGCGAGACACGACGGCTCAGCTCGTGCGGTCCAGCGTGAAGGCCGAGAGGCCACCGGTGTTCGTGATGATGTAGTGGTTCCCGGAGACATCGCCGGCCATGGCTTCTCCGGTCGGTCCGGGCTCGAGCGTCTCACCGTCTACGGTGGCGGCCCCGAAGCCGCCGGAGAAGCTCACGTGGGCCCCGGCGTCGGCAGGAAGGTGCACGGCGAACTCCGAGAGGCCGCCGGACTGGGTGATCGCGACCTCGGACTCGGGCTCGGGGAGCGTGAGGTCGAACGTGGCGACACCAGTCTGCAGGTCGATCGAGGCGACGCGGGCGTCCGAGAGGTCAGCCGTGAGCGTGTTGGCACCGCCGCTGAGGTCGAGGTCCCACAGGATGTCGGGGTCGAGGTAGACGGTCACCTCGCTGTCGGTGGCGCTGTCACCGAAGGAGAAGTCGAGGTCGTACCGGCCCGGGCCCAGCTCGGTCGGGGCAGTCTCGAGCCCGTCTGTGGGGGACTCGACGCGGAAGAGCTCGCCCTCGGTGTCACCGGTCAGGATCGTGAGCGCGTAGGCACCACCGGTGATCTCCAGCGAGGCTTCCGTGAGGTCGCCTGCTGCAGCGACACCGGGGTCCGGCTCGTCGGCTGAGCAGGACGTGAGTGCCAGTGCGGCGGCGAACGTGACGACGGTGAGGCGCAGGTGCGCTGGGCGCGGGTGAGTCAGCATGGCGACGACCGTACGGGCAGAGCGGGTGAAGTCCAAGTCCCTAATCGATTCACCCCGTGCCTGCCTGCAGGCATGCCCGAGGGGGAGCCGCGCACGTCGAGCATCTCCCAGGCTCCCGGAGCCTGGGGAGACCTCCCCATGATCTGCCGACCTTCTCCCCCTTCCCGCAGGGGTCTGGCGCGTTATAGTCGGGCCGTTGCCTCATCGCAGCAGACCATCGAAACCGGCGGGAGCGCGAGCTCTCGTCCTGAGCCTATGGAGTACTCGTGGGAGTCAGTCTGACCAAGGGCGGAAACGTCTCGCTCACCAAAGAGGCGCCGGGCCTGACCGCCGTCACCGTCGGCCTCGGGTGGGACATCCGTTCCACGACCGGAGCCGACTTCGACCTCGACGCCAGCGCGATCCTCGCCGGCGCCGACGGACGCGTCCTCTCGGACGGTCACTTCGTCTTCTTCAACAACCTCACCAGCGCCGACGGTTCCGTCCAGCACACGGGTGACAACACGACCGGCGAGGGCGACGGCGACGACGAGCAGATCACCGTCAACCTCGCGGCTGTCCCGGCCGAGGTCGACAAGATCGTCTTCCCCGTCTCGATCTACGACGCGGCCACGCGCCAGCAGAGCTTCGGCCAGGTCCGCAACGCGTTCATCCGCGTCATCAACCAGGCCGGCGGCGCAGAGCTCGCGCGCTACGACCTCAGCGAGGACGCCTCGACCGAGACCGCCATGGTCTTCGGCGAGCTCTACCGCAACGGCGCAGACTGGAAGTTCCGCGCTGTGGGTCAGGGCTATGCAGAGGGTCTCACCGGTATCGCTCGCGACTTCGGCGTGAACGTCTGATCAGTCTCACATCGTCATCGGCGGCCCGGGGGAAGAACGATCACCCCTGGGCCGTCGTGCTGCACCTCTGTTCCGCTCTCCGCCGGCTCAGCATCACCTAGACAAGGAACCGCATGTTTCTCCGCACGTTCGGCTGGTCGCTCGGCGTCACCGCCGTCGCACTGATCACCGCTTTCCTCTATGGCGGATGGACTGCGTTCGTCCTGTGCCTGATCCTCGGGGTCCTCGAGGTCTCGCTCTCCTTCGACAACGCCGTGGTCAACGCCAAGATCCTCGAGAAGATGTCTGCGTACTGGCAGAAGATCTTCCTCACGGTCGGCATCCTCATCGCTGTCTTCGGCATGCGGCTCGTGTTCCCGCTCGTGATCGTCAGCATCACGGCGGACCTCGGCCCGATCGAGGCGCTCCAGCTCGCGATGGAGAAGGGCGACCCTGACGTCCCCGGCACGTACGGCTACGCGCTCACCGCAGCGCACCCGCAGATCGCGGCATTCGGTGGGCTGTTCCTGCTCATGCTGTTCCTCGACTTCATCTTCGAGACGCGTGAGATCAGCTGGCTCTCGTGGATCGAGCGACCGCTCGCCCGCGTGGGCAAGCTCGACAACCTCTCCGTCGTCGTCGCCGGCGTGATGCTCCTGCTCGCTGCCGAGCTGCTCGCAGACGACCCGCACATCGTGCTGCTCTCCGGCGTGCTCGGCATGCTCACCTATATCGCGGTCAACGGGCTGGGCAGCCTCTTCAGCGTGCCCAGCGACGATGACGAGAGCGTCACCGACGGCGTCGCGGCGAAGGCGGGCTCCAGCGGACCGACCGAGCTGGCCAAGGCCACCGGTAAGGCCGGCTTCTTCCTCTTCCTCTACCTCGAGGTCCTCGACGCATCCTTCTCGTTCGACGGAGTGATCGGGGCGTTCGCGATCACGCCGGACCCCGTGATCATCGCGCTCGGCCTCGGCTTCATCGGCGCGATGTTCGTCCGGTCCATCACCGTCTTCCTCGTGAAGAAGGGCACCCTCGCGGAGTACGTCTTCCTCGAGCACGGCGCCCACTGGGCGATCGGTGCGCTGGCCGCGATCCTCCTCGTCTCGATCAGGGTGCACATCGACGAGATCATCACCGGTCTCGTCGGCGTGGTCTTCATCGGCGCGTCGTTCTTGTCGTCGCTGCGCTACCGCAAGCTCCACGGGCTCGACGAGCAGGGAGAGCGCGACGACGCTCTTCCCGCAGGTACGACGGAGACCGTCGAGGTCTGACGCTCGCAGCGCCCCACCATGCACCACCGTGACGCCCGGGCACCGGGCGACGTCGAAAGGACCACCGCATGTCAGTGAACCTGTCCAAGGGTCAGAAGCTCTCTCTCACGAAGTCCAGCGGACCGACGCTCACCCGTGTCCGCATGGGTCTGGGCTGGGACGCGATGAAGAAGAAGGGCTTCTTCGGCAAGAAGGAGCAGGAGATCGACCTCGACGCGTCGGGGCTCCTGTTCGACGCGACCAACGCCCTCGTCGACGTCGTGTGGTTCAACCAGCTGGCGAGCCATGACGGATCGGTGCTGCACACCGGCGACAACCGGACGGGCGCGGGCGACGGCGACGACGAGTCGATCATCGTCGACCTCACCCGGGTCCCGG
This sequence comes from Sanguibacter antarcticus, assembly GCF_002564005.1. Lineage (NCBI taxonomy): Bacteria > Bacillati > Actinomycetota > Actinomycetes > Micrococcales > Sanguibacteraceae > Sanguibacter > Sanguibacter antarcticus. Next base: position 3,282,365 of record NZ_PDJG01000001.1, read on the forward strand.
CAGCGGTGACGACCCTCGTCTTCACGGTGAACTCGTTCACCGGTCAGGACTTCACGCAGATCGAGAGCGCGTTCTGCCGTCTCGTCGACGAGTCGGACAACAGCGAGATCGCTCGCTACGACCTCTCGGGCTCCGGGACGCACAACGCTCAGATCATGGCGAAGGTGACCCGCGAAGGCTCGGGGTGGGCGATGACCGCCATCGGTGCAGCCGCGACGGGCAGGACGTTCGAGCAGCTCCTGCCTGCGGTGCTCCCGCACCTGTAGGCATCGCCGCTCTGCGGTCCGCACGGCCGCACCAAGCGCGACGGCCCGGGCACGAAGGTGACAACCTTCGTGCCCGGGCCGTCGTGCGTCCGGGAGCGGTCAGTAGCCGCCGCTGGACACGAACTGCGCGGAGGAGCCGACCATCGCCTTGACGGTCTTTCCGTCGTGGAACTCGCCGAGCCCCTCCATCTCCCACACGTCGGCGGAGCCGCGACGCAGCACGCACATGAACACTCCGGTGCTCGCCTTCGACTCGGTGAGGTCGAAGCGGACGAGCTCGGCCCCCGTGGTGCTGTCGAGCAGGCGGCAGTACGCGTTCTTCACCTCGGTGAACTTGTGGCCCGCGAACGAGTTGATGGTGAAGACCACGGCAGCGACCGTCTTCGGCATGGCCGAGAGGTCCACCTGGATGACCTCGTCGTCGCCGTCTCCCTGGCCGGTGAGGTTGTCGCCCATGTGGCGGATCGCGCCACCACAGGCCTTCTTGCTCATGAACCAGGCCTTGTCGACATCCTTGCCGTTCGCGCCGAGGGCGATGGCCGACGCGTCGAGGTCGATGTTGCGACCGCCCTGCGCAGGGTCCCACCCGAGGCCGAGCTGCACCCGCGACAGGGCAGGGGCGCCCGTCTTGGCGAGGCTGACCCGCTGACGCTTCTGGAGGCTCACCCGGCCCTTGTCGAGGTTGACCGGCGTGCCGGCGCCTGCCGGGACAGCAGGCGGGCCCGAGGGCGGCGGGGCATAGCCGGGGATCGGGGCCGCGGTCCCGTAGGCCGGGGCAGGCGGAGCCGGAGGCGTGAGCGGGGCGCCGTAGACGGGCGCGGACGGCGGCAGCGAGGGTGGCGGCGTGGCACGGACGTACGACGGCGCAGGAGCAGCAGGAGCAGCAGGAACTGCCGGTGGGGTAGCGCGTGCGGGTCGGACGTAGGACGTCGGGGTGCTCGCGGCGCTGGCGACAGGGGCGGGCGGTGGCGGCGGCGCGGGTGCGTCGTCCACAGTGATGCCGAAGTCGGTCGCGAGGCCGGCGAGCCCGGAGGCGTAGCCCTGGCCCACGGCCCGGAACTTCCACTGCCCTGCCCGGCGGTACAGCTCGCCGGAGAGAAACGCGGTCTCGGTCGTGGCGTCGGTGACGTCGTAGCGGGCGAGCACCTGGTTCGAGGCGAGGTCGGTGAGGACGACGTGCAGCCCGCGCACGGCCCCGAAGGTGCCGCCGTCGGCAGATGCCCCGAGGACGATCCGCTCGATACCGGGCTCCACCCGGGAGAGATCCACCTCGAGCGAGTCGCGCACGCCGCCGGCCGAGGGCTGCTTGGGCAGCTTGCGGACGGCTCCCGAGGCATGGTTCGGTTGGTTGAAGAACACGAAGTCATCGTCGGAGCGGACCGTGCCGTCGGGAGTCAGCAGCAGCGCTGAAGCATCGACGTCCGGGGTCCCTGCGCTGGTGTCCCACACGAGGTCTGCTCGGATATGTGTCGCGGTCAGAGGGATGTTCGAGCCCTTGGTCATCTGCGTCATGGACCCATAGTTCCAGAGCCGTCGCGCCCGGCCGTCTCGACCGGCGTGGCGGGGACAACTACCCATCCGTGCAGTGCACCAAACGGGCACCGTGTCCGTTATCTTGAACTGCGCCCCGACGGAGTGAGCGCCAGGAAGTCTCGTCCCCCACGAGAGTCCTCTTCTGCAGGGAGCCCCGGAAAGATGCGTCATTTCGACTATCTGAGCGACGCCGAGATCGATCGGCTGTTCTTCCGTGCGCCTGAGCACTTCACGGTCGACAGCGATCCGCGTGTGCTCGCGATGGCGCTCGGTGCAACCTTGTACAGCCCCGCGACCCGGCCGAACCTCGCGCAGGACATCGCCAAGCGCGCCGCGCACGGAGTCATCTCGTTCGTCGTCTGCCTCGAGGACTCGATCGCCGACCACGAGGTGCCGTTCGCCGAGCGCAACGCCGTCGCCCAGCTGCGCGCGTACGCCAAGTCCGGCGCCAACGGCCCGCTCGTCTTCGTCCGCGTGCGTAACGCCGGCCAGATCGCCTTCATCACCGAAGGCCTCGGAGAGCACCTGCGCGTGCTCTCCGGCTTCGTCATCCCGAAGTTCCTCGAGGAGACCGCGGTCGAGTACCTCGAGGCGATCGAGGCAGCGAGCGTCCTCGCTGGTCGGCGCCTCTACGCGATGCCCGTGCTCGAGTCGCCGGAGCTCGCGTTCCGCGAGACCCGGACGGGCGCGCTCCAGGGGATCCAGACGGTGCTCCAGAAGTATCGGGAGTCGATCCTCGCGGTCCGGATCGGCGCGACCGACCTCTCCTCCGCGTACGGGCTCCGGCGCACCCGCGAGCTGACGATCTACCACGTCCACGTCATCGCCGAGGTGATCTCGGACATCGTCAACGTCCTCGGACGAGCAGACGAGTCAGGCTTCGTCATCACCGGACCGGTGTGGGAGTACTTCGCCCAGCACGAGCGCATCTTCAAGCCGCAGCTGCGCGAGACGCCCTTCGCGGAGCACGACGAGCGCCCGCTGCGCCTGCGCATGATCGACGCCGACCTCGACGGGCTCATCCGCGAGATCGTCCTCGACCAGGCGAACGGTCTGACCGGCAAGACTGTCATCCACCCGTCGCACGTGACCGCGGTGCACGCGCTGTCTGTCGTGTCCCACGAGGAGTACGTCGACGCGTGCGACATCCTCGAGGCCGAGCGCGGCGGTGCCAAGGCGTCGGGGTACCGGAACAAGATGAACGAGAGCAAGCCGCACCGCGCATGGGCCGAGCAGCTGGTCCGCCGCGCGAAGGTCTTCGGTGTGGCCCGCGAGGAGACGAGCTACGTCGACGTGCTCAGCGCGAGCGACATCGCGTGAGCCCCGCGACACTCGGCACACCGTCTCCCTGGACCGGCACGTGGGTGACCGACAGGCTCGGCGTGAGCGTGCGGACCACCGCCTCGACCATCGGGATCGAGCTCGACGAGCTTGTCGGTCTCGCGATCCGGCGCAACCCCCGTCGCGCGCACCTGCTCGTCTCGACCGTGCTCGGCAAGCACGTGCCGACCGATCCACGGATTGTCTACGGCGCAGGGCTGCTCCTCGGGTTCCTCGTGTCGGACGCGCTCGCAGACGTCCGGTGCGTCGGGACGAGCGCCCGCGCAGCCGGGGTCGCCGACTCCTTGCGTGCGGCGCTGGCAGCCGTCGACGGGGTCGCCCCCGCAGCCTTCCTCGACGCTGTCGGGTCCCTCCGGGCGTCCGCGGACGTGACCGGGCCGTCGACGGTCGTCGTCGGGTACGCCGAGACCGCGACGGCTCTGGGCCACTGCGTCGCCGCTGCGCTCGACGTCCCTTCCCTGCACTCCACGCGCCGTGCTGTCGACGGGGTCGCCCCGGCCGCTGGGTTCGCCGAGGAGCACTCCCACGCGACGGAGCACCTCCTCCTCCCGCAGGACCCGCACTTTCTCGACGACGCCGACACGCTCGTGCTCGTGGACGACGAGATCTCGACAGGCAGGACCGTGCTCAACACCGTCCGGGCCCTCCACGAGGCGCACCCGCGCAGCAGGTACGTCGTCGCCGCGCTCATCGACCTGCGCTCCGACGCCGACCGTGCGCTGTTCGCCGACCTCGCGGTCGAGCTCGGGACGCAGATCGACGTCGTGGCGCTCGCATCGGGGACGATCGCGCTGCCGGACGACGTCCTCGTGCGGGCGGAGCGCGTGCTCACCGAGGTCCCGGTCCTGGTTCCCGCTGCGGCAGGCTCTGAAGCCACGCAGACGCCTGCTGCCGACGACCAGGCCTCGCGTCCCGTGCGGCGTGCCGCCGGGTGGGGAGACGGCGTGCGTGACGGTGCCAGGCACGGTTTCAGCCCGTCCGACGAGGGGCCGCTCGCGGCCGCAGCCGACCGGGTGGCGCTCGACATCGTGCCTGCGCTCCGCGGCGACAACGTCCTCGTGCTCGGCTTCGAAGAGCTCATGTACGCACCGCTGCAGGTCGGGCTCGCGCTCACCGAGCGGCTGCGTCCGGCTGGTGGCGGCGTCGCGAGCGTCCGCTACTCGACGACCACGCGGTCGCCCGTCCTCGCGGTCGACGACCCGGGGTACGCGATCCGGACGACGCTCACGTTCCCGGCCCACGACGCCCCGAGCGACGGTCCAGGGCTGCGTCACGCGCACAACGTCGCGGCCGGGATTGAGGGTTCGCGGCGTTTCACCGATATCGTCGTGGTCATCGACGCGCCCGCCGACACGGCGGAGCTGTCCATGCCCGGCGGCCTTCTCGACCGCGTCGCCGGTGGGTGCGACCAGGTTCACCTGGTCGTCGTCCCCTCGCACATCCCCTAGGAGCCCCCACTGTGACCGTCGACACCGGCACGCTCACCGACCCTGCCCAGGACGACGGGCCCGGCGTCGCCGCAGCCTCTCCTGCGGTCCCGCTCCACGGGCCGACCTTCGGGTCGTACGCGGCCCACGAGGTCGCCTGGTTGCTCAGCGACCTGTCTGACGTCGAGCTCGAGGCCCCGACCGAGGAGCGCGAGGAGGCCATCCAGTCGGGTGGCGCGCACTACGCCGAGTCGCTGCCGGTCGAGTACCAGCCGACCGCGGAGTATCAAGATCTCTTCCACACCGCGCTGCGAGAGTCCGCAGAGCGGCTGGCGCACGCCGTCGGCGTCGTGACCGACCTCGTCGTCGCGGAGCGGGGCGAGCGGGTCGTGCTCGTGTCGCTCGCCCGTGCCGGGACGCCGATCGGCATCCTCATGAAGCGCTGGGCGAGCTACGCCCACGGGCTGAACCTCTCGCACTACGCGGCGAGCATCGTCCGCGGCCGGGGGATCGACCAGGTCGCGCTGCAGTACCTCGCCGAGCACCACGACCCGGCAGACATCGTGTTCGTCGACGGCTGGACCGGCAAGGGTGCGATCGCGCGCGAGCTCACGGTCGCCGTCGAGCAGGCGAACGAGGCGCTGGGACTGGCCGGCCGGACGTCCCGCTTCAACCCGGACCTCGCGGTGCTGGCCGACCCGGGCCACTGCGTGCGTCTCTTCGGCACGCGGGACGACTACCTCATCCCCTCGGCGTGCCTCAACTCGACCGTCTCGGGCCTCGTCTCACGGACGGTCCTCAACGACGACCTCATCAAGCCAGGCATGTTCCACGGGGCGAAGTTCTACGCGGACCTCGCCCCGACCGACGTGTCGGCAGAGTTCCTCGACGTCGTGAGCATGACGTTCTCGCACGTCGCGGACAGCGTGCGCGAGGCGGTCGCCGAGCGCACAGGCCAGCCGGATCCTGAGGTGACGTGGGCCGGGTGGCAGGCCGTGGAGAAGATCAGCACGGAGTACGGGCTCGGTGACGTCAACCTCGTCAAGCCGGGTGTCGGCGAGACGTCTCGCGTGCTGCTGCGCCGCGTCCCGTGGAAGATCCTCGTCCGCACCGACGCCGCCGCCGAACTGGGGCACGTGCGCCTGCTCGCCGAGCAGCGCGGGGTCGAGATCGTCGAGGTCGACGACCTGCCGTACAGCTGCGTCGGACTCATCCACCCTCGGTTCACGCGCGGGGCGACCGGCGCAGACGGGACGGCCGCACGATGAGCGTGACGCCCGGAGACCATCCCGACCGCACCGTCGGCGAGTCCGTCAGTGACCTTCCGGTCATCGCCGCGAGCGACCTGGACCGGACGCTCATCTACTCGGGCAAGGCTGCGCGCCTGGGCCTGGAGCCCGATGCCGACCCGACCGAGCTGCTCCGGAACCTCTCGTGCGTCGAGATCTACGAGAGCAAGCCGCTGTCCCACGTGACGCAGGCAGCACACCGCAGCATCGAGTCCCTGGCCAGGCTGGGCGTCCTCGTCCCGGCGACGACGCGCACGCGCGCACAGTACAAGCGCATCACGCTGCCGGGGCCGCCGGCGCACTTCGCCGTGACGGCGAACGGCGGGTTCATCCTCGTCGACGGCCACGCGGACAAGACGTGGTCGAAGCAGGTCGCCGGGGTGCTCGCGGCCAGCTCCCACCCGTACTCCGAGGTCGAGGGGTACATGGAGTCCGTGTTCAAGCCGGAGTGGACCCGCAAGCTGCGCGGCGCCGAGGGCCTGTTCTGCTACGCCGTGGTGCACCGCAGCGACGTCCCGGACGGGTTCGTGGACGAGGTCACCGGGTGGGCCGAGGCCCGCGGCTGGCGTGCGTCGCTCCAGGGCCGCAAGTTCTATCTCGTCCCGGACGAGCTGCGCAAGGGCTCGGCGGTGGCCGAGGTCGCACGCCGGGTCGGTGCAGAGACGATCCTCGCTGCGGGCGACTCCCTCTTGGACGCGGAGATGCTCGAGTCTGCGACGCACGCGATCCGACCGTCGCACGGTGAGCTGCACGACGTCGGGTGGTCGACGCCAGGCCTCGTGATCACCGAGTCTGCCGGCGCAGCGGGTGGCGAGGAGATCGCGGCGTGGCTCCTAGCGACGGCCACCGAGCACCTGGTCGCCTAGCGGGGCCCAGCACGTTGACGAACGTTCAGGATCGTGTGACGCACGACGACAGAGGGCACGTGAACTTCCTCTCGGACGACATCGACATCGATGTGGCCCAAGCACCGGTCGAGCGGCAGCTCATGCGGCTCGCCTCGATCGGCATGCTCGCGGTCGGCGGGCTCACGTGCCTCATCGGTGTGTGGACCACACAGGCGACGGCTGCGTCGCAGGTCGCGCAAGCAGCGATCGCGCTCGGCTTCCTCGTGCCTGCGCTCGCTCTCGTGCTCGTGAAGCATCCTCGGTGCCTGCTCGTCGAAGGTGGGGCGCTCTGGAGCATCCTCTTGCTCAGCCTCCTGACGGCGCTCTCCGACCCGTTGGGCACGGCACCGTTCTTCTTCGTCTGGCCCGTCATCGTCACGGCCTACTTCTTCCGACCGCGTGAGCTCGCGCTCACGTACGGGTGGATGCTGCTCGGGCTCGCGGTGGGCCTCGGGTTCAACGAGAGCTGTGACCTCAAGGTCGACATGTTCATCGGGACTGCGGCGACGGTCGGGATGCTCGCGGGACTCGTCTCGATGATGACCCATCAGCAGAGACGATTGCGGCGCGCGCTGGCTGAAGCAGCAGAGACCGACCCGCTCACCGGGCTCCTCAACCGCCGTGCCTTCAACCCACGCCTCGACGTCCTCGTCGAGGAGGCCGGCACGAACAGCTCCGGGCTCTCTGTCGTCATGGTCGATCTTGATCGCTTCAAGGACGTCAACGACCAGCACGGCCACCTGGTCGGCGACCGTGCTCTGTCGACAGTTGCCGAGCTGCTGCAGTCCCTCACACGCTCTGGCGACCTCGTCTCTCGATTCGGCGGCGAGGAGTTCGCGGTCGCTCTTCCCGGAGCCGATGCGCGGGCTGCGGTCGCCTTCACGTCGCGGCTGGCGCGCTCTCTGGCGCAGACTCCTGTCGTCGAGGGGCTCGTGCTCGCGGCGAGCGCCGGGATCGCGACGATGAGCCCCGCGCGGGAGTCGAGCCACGTGCTGCTCCAGCGTGCGGACGCTGCGCTGTATGCCGCGAAGGACGGCGGCCGGGGCCGCGCGGCGGTGTGGGGGCCGGAGATCGTCGTGTGTGCGCCGTTCAAAGAGCCTGGCTGATGCGGTGTGCGTGCGTCCAGGTTCACTGCCTAACCTGGGGGCATGCCTGATGCAGAGAACCTCCCGACGACCAACCTGGGGCTGACGCTCCTCGCGATCGTGGGGGCGGCTGTCGTCGCCTTCGTGCTCGGTTCGGTGATCTCGGCGATCGTGCGCCGCACGGGTCGAGGCAACCATTTCATCGCGGACCTCTCTCGCCGGATCAAGCGTCCGCTGCGGGCAGTCCTCGTGGTCGTGGCGGTCTGGATCGCGCTCGGTGTGATCACGGACTCTGAGCTGGGCTGGTGGGGGGTGGCGCAGCACCTGCTGCTCATCGCGCTGATCATCGTGTGCGCCTGGTTCGTCGGCGCGCTCGCCTTCGTCATCGAGGACAGCGCTCTCAAGAGGTTCCGTACCGACATCCCGGACAACCGTCATGCGCGCCGCATCAGGACGCAGATCACGGTCATCCGGCGGCTGACGGTCGCGATCATCGTCATGTGCGCGATCGCGGGCGTGCTGCTCACCTTCCCGTCGGCGCAGGCTGCGGGCACGAGCATCTTCGCGTCGGCGGGCGTCATCTCGCTCGTCGCGGGCCTCGCGGCCCAGTCGTCGTTGGGCAACGTGTTCGCTGGCCTGCAGATCGCGTTCACGGACGCGATCCGGGTCGACGACGTGGTGGTCCTCGAAGGCGAGTGGGGCCGGATCGAGGAGATCACCATGACGTACGTCGTGGTGCACCTGTGGGACGACCGCCGCCTGATCATCCCGTGCATGTACTTCACGAGCACCGTCTTCCAGAACTGGACGCGGCGCGCGGCGGACCTGCTGGGCACGGTCGAGATCGACCTCGACTGGGAGGTGCCGATGCGCCCGATGCGTGCCGAGCTCCAGCGGCTCCTCGAGGCGACGACGCTGTGGGACAAGCGGGTCGGCATCCTCCAGGTGACGGACGCGGTGGGTGGTTTCGTCCGGGTACGTGCTCTGGCGAGCGCGGTCGACGCCGGGACGCTCTTCGACCTCCGGTGCTACATCCGTGAGGGGCTCGTGGACTGGTTGCAGGCCCAGGCGCCGCAGGGCCTGCCGCGGACCCGTCTCGCGCAGTCTGAGGAGGGTGCAGCGCTCGTCGAGGCGGTTCTCGGTGCCGCGGCCGGTAACGGCACCGGAGCCTCACGGTCGAAGGGCCAGGGCAAGGCGACGTCTGCGGGGAAGGGCGGTGCCAAGGTGACGGACGAGCCGCACCTGCCGAAGCGGGTCCCGGTGCGTGTCGCGCGTCCGGGCGTCCGGATGCACCTCTCGGAGCCTGCACGCGGTCTGTACCCGAGCGAGAGCCCCGTGGTCGACGAGCGTGAGGCGGAGGAGACCGTCGTGCTGCCCGCCACCGAGGGTGGTCTCTTCACCGGGAGCCGTGCCGCGATGGAGCGGTCGAAGGCGTTCTCGGGTCCGGGGAAGGACGTCATCGACGAGCGTGAGCGCACTGCCGTGATGCAGAAGGTCACGGACGAGGACGAGGAGAGCTCGCCGATGCGGCCTGCCGAGAGCTCGGACGAGGGCTGATCCGGTGGCTGACGAGGTGGCGCGGCGTCTGCCTGGCACGATGATGGCATGAACGGACTCCAGCAGTGGGAAGCGCAGAGCGAGCGAACCTTGACCGTCGCGGCGCTCGCCTTTCTCGGTGCGCTGGCGGTCCCGATCATCTGGCCTGCGGTGGGGGAGCCGTGGGTCGGCGTGCTGGCGGCGGTCGTGGTCCTCACGTGGCTCATGTTCGGTGTCGACTATGTGATCCGGCTGTGGCTCAGCGAGGATCGCCGCGGCTTCTTCCTCCACAACCTGGTGGACCTTGCGGTCTTGCTCTTGCCGATGCTGCAGCCACTGCGTCTGCTGCGGCTCGTCACGCTCTTGTCGGTGCTCAACAGGACGGGCTCGAGCCGGCTGCGCGGCCGGGTGGTCACGTACGCGGTCGGCGGGACGGGGCTCTTGACCTTCTGCGGTGCGCTGGCGATCACGGATGCTGAGCGAGGTGTCGACGGCGCGACCGTCACGGGGTTCGGCAGCGGCCTGTGGTGGGCGATCACGACCCTCACGACCGTCGGGTACGGCGACACGTACCCGGTGACGGTCACGGGCCGCCTGGTCGCTGCGGTGCTCATGGTCGCGGGCATCGCGCTCCTCGGTATCGTCACCGCGACCCTCGCGTCCTGGCTCGTCGAGCGTGTCTCCGAGTCGGCGGGCGCCGAGCAGGCGGCCACGCGCAGCCAGGTCGACGCGCTGGCCGCAGAAGTGCGGGGCCTGCGCCGGGAGCTGGCCGCACGGGACGGCAGGACCGACGACAGCGGCACCTGACAGGCCACCGTGACGTCGCGGGGAGCGGCTGCCCGTGCCGATGCTGGTGTGCGTGGGACCCTGGAGGCATGACTGACCTCCCGTCGTGCCGGCAGTGCCGGACAGCCGAGCACCTCGAGTACTCCAACTACGTCCCTGCCACGACACGGACCATCACCAGGGGTCGCGTGACCAAGCACGTGCCGCAGCCGCCCGAGGTCGACTGGGTCTGCACAGAGTGCGGGCTGCACGACGGCCGGGCCGTCCCGACCGACTGGCGGCCGACGGGCGCGTAGGGCTGGCCGGCGGCGCGACGGGCGTGAGCCGCGGCGGTGTCGTGCGACGGTGGGCCCCGTGGGGCTCGAACCCACGACCCGCGGATTAAAAGTCCGATGCTCTGCCAACTGAGCTAGGGGCCCTTGAGGCAGCGTCCGGTGGTCCGGTGGCGTTGCCTCGACAAGCGAACAGGGTACGCGGTCTGGGCCCGAGACGAAGACTCGGACCATCAGAGGCGCATCGTGTGCACGATCTTCACAACCCGTTGCATGGCCCGGAAACCCGCGGCAGCCGCGGCGAGATGCGGGCGATCTGGCTCCACAGTCGGGTCAAATCGGGCATCAGGGGTTGCGGTGGGCGCTGATCGTTGTTTCGGTAGAGGGGACCGAATGACTCCCGCACAGGGCTTCAGACGGCGGGCTGGTCCCGCTGCAGGAGCCTGGGAGTGCCCGGCTTCGAGAGGACATCGTCTTGCTTTCTGTGACTGACAACGCCCGACTTGCTGTTCAGGACCTCGCCGACCAGGCGAATCTCCCCTCCGATGGTGGGCTGCGCATCGCGGCCGCCGGTGACGCACCAGGCGACTTCGACCTGGCGCTGGTCGCCGAGCCGACGCCCACCGACGAGGTCATCGACCTCGGTACCACCCACGTCTTCGTCGCGGAGGCCACCGCACCGGTCCTCGCCACCCTCAGCCTCGACGCTGAAGCCACCGGCGAGGCGACGGCGTTCAGCCTCACCCCGCAGGCCTGACACCAGCTCTTTCGACGACGCCCCGGTCACCGTGCTCACGCACGGTGACCGGGGCGTCGTCGTACCCGCACCTGGTGGACGGGCGGGGGACGTCAGAACTTCGGGAGGTCCCCGAACTTCGGGAGGTCCGAGACGGACCAGGCGCCGATCCACCACGACCCGAGGACGAGCGCGCCGAGCGTGACGAGGAGGAACACCCCGACCCAGAAGAGGCCGGGAAAGATGGTGAGCTTTGCGAGGATGTCCGCGTCGGAGGTCTTGGCCTGCCCGGAACGACGAGAGCGCTGCAGCTCGAGCACCGGTCGTGGTGCACCGATGAGCAGGAACCACGTGACGAGGTACGCCGTCGCGGTCTGCCACTCCGTCGGGGCGTACCAGGAGACGAGCACGAGCACGACGCCGCTCACGAGGATCGACAGCAGCCCGAACCAGTTGCGGATCTGCACGAGCATGAGCGCGAGCAGCACGATGAGCAGCCACAGCAGGCCGACGGCATACCCCTGGCGCAGCAGGAAGGCCGCACCGAGCCCGACGAGGCCGGGGCCCACGTAGCCGGCCAGTGCGGTGAGGATCATCCCGAAGCCGCGCGGCTTGCCGTACGAGACAGTGAGGCCAGACGTGTCCGAGTGCAGGCGGATGCCGGAGAGCTTGCGCCCCGTGCACAGCGCGACGAACGCGTGCGCGCCCTCGTGGGCGATCGTCACGACGTGCCGGGACAGGCGCCACGACGGCCCGAACGTGATGAGCACGAGGGCGGCTGCCGCTGTCGCCCACACGACCCACTGCTCTGGCGGGGGGAGCGGTTCGGACGTGCGGGACCAGATCTCGGTGAAGAACTCGGTGATGGGCTGCACGTGTGTCATTCGACCACATCGACGGTCCGAAGCGGTGCAGGCATGGTGCAGGAGTCGAGCATCACAGCGTCCGGTACTGACGCGCGGTCACGTCGGCGTGAGAGACTGGCCGTCAGGAAGCGTGATTTTCGCGCACCGAGCGTCGAGGGAATCGCCCGACGGCGCATAGAGATAAGGCACCCCTTGACGAATTCACAGCGCTCCGGCGCGCCCGCAACTCCCTCAGCAACGACTCCCGCCGCGACCGCGTCGTTCAACGACTTCGCGATCCCCGCACCCGTCGTCGCTCACCTCGCTGCACAGGGCATCGCGAGCCCGTTCCCCATCCAGACGGCGACGCTCCCCGACACCCTCGCAGGACGCGACGTCCTCGGCCGCGGCCGCACAGGCTCCGGCAAGACCCTCGCGTTCTCCATCCCTATGGCCACGCGCCTCGCCCAGACCGGCGGACGCCGCACGCCGAGCCGCCCCCGCGGTCTCGTGCTGTGCCCCACCCGTGAGCTCGCGAACCAGATCAACGCGGTCATGGAGCCCATCGCGAAGGCGCTCAACCTCACGACGACGGTCATCTTCGGTGGCGTCGCCCAGTCCCGCCAGGTCAGCGCGCTGCGCGGCGGCGTCGACATCGTCATCGCCTGCCCCGGCCGGCTCGAGGACCTCATCGGCCAGAAGCACATCTCGCTCGACGCCGTCGAGGTCACCGTCCTCGACGAGGCAGACCACATGGCCGACCTCGGCTTCCTCCCCGGCGTCAAGCGCATCATGGACCGCACGCCCGCCAAGGGGCAGCGTCTCCTGTTCTCCGCGACGCTCGACAACGGCGTGGACCAGTTGGTCAAGCGCTACATGGACGCGCCGACGAGCCACTCCGTCGACAGCGCCGAGTCGCCCGTCTCGACGATGGTCCACCACGTCTTCGAGGTCGCCGACGCCACGGCCAAGCGCGACGTCATCAAGGAGCTCGCGTCCGGCCTCGGCCGTCGGGTCCTCTTCACGCGGACGAAGCACCAGGCGAAGAAGCTCGCGAAGCAGCTGACCGCCGACGGCGTCCCCGCGGTCGACCTCCACGGAAACCTCGGTCAGGGCGCGCGTGAGCGCAACCTCGCCGCGTTCTCCTCCGGCAGCGTGCGCGTCCTCGTCGCGACCGACATCGCGGCTCGCGGCATCCACGTCGACGAGGTCAGCCTCGTCGTCCACGTGGACCCGCCTGCAGAGCACAAGGCGTACCTCCACCGTTCTGGCCGTACGGCTCGCGCCGGCTCGTCCGGCGACGTCGTGACGATCATGCTCCCCGAGCAGCGCGGCGACGTCCGTGACCTCACGCGTCTCGCGAAGATCAGCGTCCAGCCGCGCAAGGTCACGGCAGGCGACGACGCCGTGTCCCGGCTCGTCGGCGAGCACGCTGCGTACGTCAAGCCGTCACCCGTCGTCGAGCAGCCGCAGCAGCAGCGCCAGGGCGGTGGCGGCCGTGGCCGCTCCGGTGGCGGCAGCGGACGGGCAGCCGGAGGCGCACGCAGCGCCTCGTCGGCATCCGGCTCGCGCGGCGCCGGCCGCAGCGCCAGCAGCACCGGTGGGTCGGGTCGTTCTGCCAGCAGCGCGAGCAGCTCGCGCGGTGGCAGCGGCGGTGGCGGGCTCGTCCAGTACTCGTCGAGCGCGTCAGGGTCGGGCTACACCTCTGGCAGCGAAGGCGGTGGCCGTGGCGGCCGCAGCCGTCCCGCAGCCGGTGGACGCCGCGGCGGACAGCGCTGACCTGAGTACCACCCGCGTCACGAGCAGCACCTGAGACGCATCACGGAGCCCGTCGGATGATTCCGACGGGCTCCGTCGTTGTCTGTGACGCACCATTGGACGAACGTCCGTGGACGAACGCACGGATGCACGACGAGAGGGAGAACATGGCTTACGAGGTCGACAAGACAGACGCCGACTGGCGTGCAGAGCTGTCCCGCGAGGAGTATCAGGTCCTGCGTCAGGCAGGGACCGAGCGTGCTGGCACGGGAGCGCTGCTCGACGAGAAGCGCGAAGGCGTCTACAGCTGTCGCGCGTGCGGCAACGAGCTCTTCCGCTCCGACACCAAGTTCGACTCGCACTGCGGGTGGCCCAGCTTCTTCGCCCCGCAAGACTCGACCGCTGTCGAGCTCATCGAAGACCGTGCCCTCGGCATGGTGCGCACCGAGGTGCGCTGCGCGCGCTGCGGGTCCCACCTCGGCCACGTGTTCGACGACGCCCCGCAGACACCGACAGGTGATCGCTACTGCATGAACTCGGTGTCGCTCACGTTCGACGAGCCGAAGGGCTAGTCGCGCGCCGACACGTCCGACTGCGGTTGCGGGGTGCGCCGGCTGATCAGCGATGCCGCGTCTTCGGTGTTCCAGCTGCGGTCGAAGGTGAGCAGCCGGTGCAGGAGGGCTGAGAAGGTGAGGACGTCCTCGCTGTGCCACTCGCTCAGGACGTTGCGCACGAGCGCCGTCCGGGCGTCCCGGGCAGCGACGAGGGCCTCGCGGCCCGCCTCGGTGAGCTCGATCGTCATGCCACGGTTGTCGTTGGGGTCTGGGGTGCGCTGGATGAGCGCTGCCGACTCTGACCTGCTCAGCTGGCGCGACACCGTCCCAGGATCGAGCCGGAACTCCGCAGCCACGTTCTTCGCGAGGCTTCCCGGGTGGCGGTCGATGTACGCGAGGAGCGTGTAGAGCTCGGAGTCGAGCCCCGGGTGCGCGAGCGCCGAGATCTCGGTGGCAGCGCCGTGGGCGCGGCGGAAGAAGCGGCTCAGCTCGCGCTCCAGCGCGACAAAGGGGTCGTCCATCGATCGATCATTGCACCAGTCCCTGGGCAAAGACAGAGAACTGGACGACTGATCGTGGACGACCCCTGTGCGCGGACCTCCGGAACCTACCGTCAGACGGTGACCGTCTCGTCCTGAGCAGGTACGGCCTCGCGTGCCCGGAGGTCGTCGATCTGCTGCTGCACGCCGGACTTGTGGCCGAGCGGCACCTCCTTGAGGAAGAGGATCGCGACGAGCGCGACGACGGAGACCGGCGCCGCGATGAGGAAGATGTCTGCGACGCCCGAGCCGTAGGCGCTCTCGACGATCTCCTTGATCGGGCCAGGGAGAGTGTTGACGTTCGGGATGGTGCCGCTGTTCAGCGCACCGCCCTCGATGCCGAGCCCGGACAGTCCCTGCGACACGTCCGAGCTGATCTTCGAGCCGAGGACGGCGCCGAGCACGGCCACCCCGACGGTCCCGCCGAGGGACCGGAAGAATGCCACCGTCGAGGTCCCGGTGCTCACCTCGTTCACCGACAGGGAGTTCTGCGCAGCGAGGACGAGGTTCTGCATGAGCATGCCCATGCCCGCGCCGAGGATGAAGAGGAACAGCGCGATGAGTGCCATGTTCGTGTGGTAGTCGATGGTGCTCATGAGGGCGAGCCCCGTGGTGAGCGCGACGGCTCCGGTGATCATGTACTTCTTGTACCTCCCGGACCGGGAGATGAGCGCACCCGACACTGTCGACGCGAGGAACTGCCCGGCGATCATCGGGATCGTCAGGACCCCGGACATGGTGGCGGACTTGCCGCGAGCGACCTGCATGTACTGGCTGAGGAACACGGCCGTGCCGAACAGGGCCACACCGACGCCGACGCTCGCGACGACCGTGAGGACGAGCGTGCGGTTGCGGAACAGGGTGAGCGGGATGATCGGAGCGGCGACACGGCTCTCGACGAGCACGGCGATCGCGAGGACGACGAGGGAGCCGCCGACCATGACGGCCGTCTGCCAGGAGACCCAGTCGAAGTTCTTGCCGGCGAACGTCACCCACAGGAGGAGGGTCGCGATGCCTGCAGAGAGGAGCAGCGCGCCCCAGTAGTCGAGAGCGACGCGTGCCCGCGGGAACGTCGGCAGCCTGAGCGTGCGCTGGAGCACGATGATGGCCGCGATCGCGAACGGGATCCCGACGAAGAAGTTCCAGCGCCAGCCCACGGTGTCGGTGAGCAGCCCGCCGAGCAGCGGTCCGCCGACCATCGCGAGGGCCATGATGGCGCCCATGAGGCCCATGTACTTGCCACGCTGGCGCGGGGAGATGATGTCGGCGACGAGGATGGTCGCGAGAGACGTGAGGCCTCCTGCGCCGATGCCCTGGAACGCACGACCAGCGATGAGGATCCCGGTGTTCGGCGCGAAGCCGGCGACAGCGGCGGAGACCACCGTGATGACGAGGGCGATCTGGATGAGCGTCTTGCGGTTGATGATGTCGGCGAGCTTGCCCCAGATGGGCGTGCTGATCGTCGTCGTCAGGAGGGTCGCGGTGACCACCCAGGTGAAGGCGGACTGGTCGCCCTCGAGGTCGGCGATGATCCGGGGGAGGGACGACGAGACGACAGAGGTCGCGAGGATCGAGACGAACATGCCGAGGAGGATGCCGGAGAGAGCCTCGAGCACCTGACGGTGCGACATCTCCTGGGGTTCTCCGACGACGTGGGCGTGCTCGTCGGGCGAGCTCTTCTCCGCGACGTCGCTGGTGGGGGACGGGTGGCTCATGCGTTGTCCTTCGGTGACTGAGAGTTCTGGTGGGTCGCGTCGGGCTGCGTCGGGGTGGACGTCTGCTCGGACGCTGCGTCGTAGGCCGCGACGGTCTCGGCGAGAGCCGAGATGTGGTGGACGGCGGCCTGGATCTGTTCGGTGTCCCACTCGGCGAAGATGTCGCCCAGCAGGTGGGTGATGTGCGTGCGGATCGTGGAGAGCGCCTCGTGGCCTTCCGGCGTGAGGTCGATCGTGCGCGCTCGGCGGTCGCCGTCGTCGATGGTGCGACGGACGAGGCCGGCGTCGACGATCGTGCTGATCTGCCGGCTCGCGACAGAGAGGTCGACGCGCAGGTGGTGTGCGATGCAGCCGATCTGCGCGGAGCCGTTGACGTGGAGGTAGCGCAGGATGCTGATGCTCGCGCGGGGGATGTCGATGCTCCGTGCGAGGAGGCCGCCGATCTCGCGCTGTGCACGACCGAACGCCTCGATCGCCCCGATGAGGTCGGCGACCGCCGGGTCGGTGGGGGGAAGGTCGCTCGTCGCGGCCGTCGTGCTCTGGTCCATGGGTCTCCTCGGGTGCGTCCCGTCCATCCTACGAACTTGCTTGCCGAATGCAAGTGTTGCCGTACGAGAGAGCGCTCACACCGAGCCACCCCACCCCCAGGGTGGCTCGGTGTGGCGCCGCTAGGGGCGGTCCTCCATGTCTTCGAGATCACGAGAGCGCGTCTCTGCAACTTTGGTGAGCACGAAGAAGAAGGACAGCAGGGCGAATGCACCATAGACGGCATAGACGACCTCGAGACCAAGGTTAGCCGCCATCGGGGGGAACGAGACCGTGATCGCGAAGTTCGCCACCCACTGGGCGGTCGCTGCGAGGGCCAGGGCCGATGCCCGGATCCGGTTCGGGAACATCTCGCCCAGGAGCACCCACACCACCGGACCCCACGACGCGCCGAACGAGACGACGAAGACGTTCGCGGCGACCAGGGCGATCGTGCCCCACGGGGCAGGCAGAGAGACGTCCTCACCCGTTCCGACCGCCTGCGTGAACGACACCGCCATCGTCCCCAGCGCGAGCGTCAT